>NZ_CP065359.1:1275833-1589444 GCF_019904295.1 Ruegeria sp. SCSIO 43209 | reverse complement strand
CGGTCAGCGCGGCAATTGTGCCCGACGATATTGCAGCGCTTCAAGCAGTAGAGCTTTTTCGCGGTACATACGTCCCTGAGCAATAAGCCTTTGAGCGAGCGGCTCTTGATCCTAATCAAGTCCAGCCAAGCCGCACTATGTATACTGTATACGCAATCGGTTGGGAGATTTGGCAATGACGGGATACAAGGATTTCTTTGAGAGGATTGCGCGGATTGTGAATGCTCCACGCGAGGGAAGTATCAGCGATCTGGAGCTATCGGATCTCGGCCTGTCCCGCACTGATTTGGCCATGTTGCGTTCTGGCGCGCCCAACGCGCGAGAGCGTATACTCTCGATGGCTAGTCAGTTTGGCCTGAGTGAAGATGATCTTAAGGCCCATCCTGAGCTTGGCCTTGAGTTGGCGGAAAAATGTGGACATTGTCGCCAAGCAAAGACCTGCCGAGATGCAATTCGATCAGGTGTTCGCCTGCCTCAGGAAAAGTGCCCGAATTCAGGGCTCTATGCGGCGCTTTCAGAAGGTTAACGCCCGCTTGGACTTTCTTTTGGGCTCAGTTTTCTTCGACCAGTGATCTTGAAACGATCAGCCGTTCCGAAATCCTTCATTCCAACACCTGCCGCAAACTCTGCAAAAACCGGCGCGTGTTTGAACAGATGTCCCGAGCAGCCTCCGGCGAACAGCACGTTTTCATGCTCGGGGTGCCAGTCGACAATAAAGTGCGTGTCAGGTGTCAGGATGATCTGGTTGAATTTGGAATCCACTACCCGCTCACCTTCAAGGCCCGGAAGACGATGACGGATGTAGCTGCGAGTGCGTCCTAGCGTTTCCTGTCGGATTAGCCTTTCGTCATTGTCCAGATCGATCTTGTCCGGGATGACGACCGCGGCTTTCACGCCTGAACCTTCGGATGAGGGTAGCCCGAATGAGCCCTGACCATGATCGATCCAGCAGGGCATCCGGCTCATATCGAACTCCTCGGACCCATCTGGCGTTGAGGTATAGAGGACATTCACACCAACCACCGTCGATATCGGCTTGATCGTCCTGGGGAACATGTCCGCCATCCAGGGGCCGGTTGAGACAATGATAAGATCAGCCTCAAGCGGCTTTCCATCCAGCATTGGGCACTCTGATCCATCGGTGGTCACGCGACCGCGCTGTACGATCCCGCCCGCTCGACGAAACAGCTCAAGCCCGGTCAGGACGCAGCGATGCGCCATCAGCATTCCGGCTTCGGGTTCGAACAGGGCGTATTCGATGTCAGGAACGCGAAACTGCGGAAATCGCGATTCGATGTCCTGCCGCCCGAACTTGTAGTAGGGCACACCAACGCGGTCGAAGGTTTCGGCTGTGGCGTTCTCCCAGTCGCAATGACCGCCTGTTGCAAGAATCAGCGCACCGCATTCATACATCAGGTTCTGGCCGCTCTCGGCTTGCAGTTCCAGCCAGCGCAAGCGGCTTTCGCGGGCCCAACGTGTATAGAACTCGTCCCGCCCGGAAATCGCACGGATGACACGGTTGTAATCCGTTGAAGATGCACGGGAATGTCCCGGTTCCCAGCGATCTATCAAAGTCACTGCCTCACCACGTCGTTGCAGTGTAAGCGCCGTCATGACGCCGACGATGCCGCCTCCGACAACGATGACCGAGTTCTTGGACATGATGCAGATTTTCCTTGTTTATCGATTGTCTTTGTGAATACTGTATACAGAATACAACAATTATAAAGCAAAAAACAGGGAGAGCGCATCAATGAGTTCGGGATTTGATCTGCCCGAAGGCACGCACACCGTCATACTTGGTGTGGGTGACCTCAACGGCATCATGCGTGGCAAGCGCATTCCGGCCAGCCACTGGGACCACGTCTGCAAAAGCGGCAATGCGCTGTCGATTGCATTGATGGCGATCGATATGACGTGCGACGTCTGGGATACGCCTTATGTCAATTTCGACAACGGCTACCCCGATATGCACGTCTTCCCAATGACCCAGCCCGTCGCTGTGCCGTGGGAGCCAGGCGTCGCTGTTTGCTTTGGTCGGGCGGAAGGTATGGATCACAAGCCTGTTCCGATCGATCCGCGTCAGGCGTTGGTGCGTCAAGTTGAACGGGCCCGCGAAATGGGGTTCGAGGTCAATGTCGGTACTGAACTTGAATTCTATCTACTGGATCCGGAGACCGGACAGCCGCGCGATAGCGGGATCCAGGTCTACGGTCTGGGCCGTGCTGCGCGGATGGAGCACATCGTTGGGCCGATCCGCCAACAGATCAACGAGTGCGGTATTCCAATCGAGCAATCGAACCCCGAATACGCTGCGGGTCAGATTGAGGTGAATATCCGTTACGGCGAAGCGCTGGCAGCGGCAGATCGTGTCGTCTTGTTTAAGTCGCTGATCCGCCAGCTGGGCATCGCCCACGGCTATCTGGCAACCTTCATGCCAAAACCGTTCTTCGATCAGTCCGGCAACGGCTTCCACACACACTACTCGCTTTGGAAAGACGGCAAGAATGTCTTTGCCGATAACGGCAAGGTAAACGATACCGGCAAATCCTTCATCGCCGGGCTGCAACAACGCATGTGCGAAACGGCAATCTGTGGCAGTGGCACCGTCAATGGTTATCGACGCCGTCAGCCTTATACTTTCTGCCCGATCAACACGAGCTGGGGTTATGACAACCGGACCGTTGGTATTCGGGTCATTGAAGGATCCGACAGCGCGGTGCGCGTAGAAAAACGTGACGCTGGTGCAGATGCCAATCCCTACCTTCTGCTGGCGGCCGAGATTGCAGCGGGGCTGGACGGGATCGAGCAGGGCCTGGCTCCGTCAGAGCCGACAACCGGCAACGGTTACGAAGAAGGGATCGGCGATCCGATCCCGACCGACTTGCCAACGGCGATCGAACTGGCGCGAGGATCCGAATGGCTTCGCGATCTCATGGGCGAAATGCTGTGGGAGTTGGTATTGCAACAGGCCGAGCGCGAGCTTGAATTCTTCAATCAACAGGTCACTCCGGTTGAGTTGGACCGTTACCTGAGGACCTTCTGATGCATTTGGGCAAGGTCGCCGGGACCGTCACAGCCACGGCCAAAGACGCAAAACTGGTCGGTACGAAACTGCTGGTGACGGATTTGGTCGATAGCAAAGGCAAGGTGATCGAACCGGCGCGGGTCGCCGTCGACACCTGCGGTGCCGGGGTGGGGGATACGGTTCTGCTGGTCAACGGCTCGGCGGCGCGTATGGCCGCCGGTCTGTCCACCGCGCCCGTCGATCTGGCGATCATCGCGATTGTGGATCGCGTGTCCACGACCTGAACCAAGAACACCAAACATCTAAATTTCTTTGGAGGAACGAAAAATGGCGAAACCAGTGGCGGGGCAAATGGCCCTGGGCATGATCGAAACGCGCGGACTGGTCGGCGCGATCGAAGCGGCAGATGCGATGGTCAAGGCGGCCAGCGTTTCGATTGTCGGCCAAACCAAGGCTGGCGGAGGCCTAGTCACCACCCTTGTGCGTGGTGAAGTCGGCGCAGTCAAAGCCGCCGCGGATGCCGGAGCGACAGCGGCAAACAAAGTGGGTGAAGTCGTATCCGTCCACGTGATCGCGCGCCCACATGATGAACTTGAGGCCATAATCGACAGCCTTGGTGCTGGCTCTGCGGCTTAATCCGTCTGTCTTGAGGAGACGCTATGTCAGCCGGTTTCGAGGAATTCACACGTGCAGCGACACGTGGCTCAACCCGGGGTGCACCTGAACATCCCAAGCTCGACCGGATATCGGTGTTGGGCGGCGGGGCTGATGCACGCCTGTTGGCCGCTCTTTGCCTTGCCGAAGGGGCTGAGGTCACCCTGTTTTCGGCCTATGGGGCCGAACTGTCGCTGTTGGCCCAGTCCTCGGGCATTTCGCTTCGCGGTGAAGGTCCGGTCGGGACCTATCAAGTCGATCGGGATGGGCCGTCGGTGCGCACAACCGCTGAGCTGGATGCAGCGGTGCGCGATGCACAGGTGATATTCCTGACCGGACCGCTTCACAAACAGCGCACTTATGCGATGGTGCTGGCCGATCACCTCAGCGACGGGCAAATCTTGGTCCTTGCGCCGGGACGATCTTTGGGGGCTGTGGAAACAGCCTGGCTATTGCGGATCGGAGGCTGCGCGGCGGACGTCACGCTGGTCGAGGTTCAGGGTCTGCCATACTGGTTCCGTTCCGAGGGCGCAGCTTTGACGCTTTCGCAGGCGGCACCGATGGCTGCGGCAACCTTGCCGCGCGGTCGGGAAGAGGTTCTGGACGCCGTGTCCGCCTATTTGTCCAACGTTCAGGCGGTCGACTCGGTTTTGTCGTGCGGCTTCAACGATCTGTCGGCCGCAGTCGAGATACCTGCGCTGATCCTCGGCGGTGCCGCAATGGGGACAGGTGGTCCTGACATTCCAATGGGTGGTGTTCAGCTTGAGGATAACCAGACCTTTGCGTCTCTGATTGGTCCGGACCAGACGGAGGTCATTCAGGGGCTTGCAGACGAACGGCGACGCATTGCTGCTGCGTTTGGAGTTCGCAACCTGCCGGAGACAGGGCAGTGGATAGCCACCTTTGCCGGCGCCGAACGTGGCTCGGGCGCGCGTCCGATCCCGGATCAGCAAACGTCGCGCGGTATGATGCGGGATGGCGTGTTGGGCTCGCTTGTACCTTTGGTCTCAGCGGGTGAGCTTGCGGGTATCCCGAGCCCGTTGACGAACAGCCTAATCGCGATGTCCGACCGAATTTTGGGGGCGGATGTGGCTGCCGCCGGACGGCGCCTCGAAGCCATCGGGGTTTCAGCGGGCGACGTTGATCAAGCGCGCCGTATCTTTGACACCATCGTCACCGGAGCTTCTTGATGGATGCAGATCTGAAATCAATCGCCGCCGCACGGCGTGCCGCAGATAGCGCTTTCGAGGCTTATCGCGCCTTTCTGGGCACCGACCCGGCGCAGGTAGACGCAATAGTCGACGCCATGGCGCGCGCCATCGAGCCCGAGGCCGAACGGCTGGGGCAAATGGCCGTCGAGGAAACCGGATATGGGAATGTGCCGGACAAGCGCGTCAAGAACCTGTTCAACGCGCTTTCAGTCGCGGATTATCTAAGAGATGTGACAACGCTGGGATTGCTTTGGCGCGATGATGCGACAAAGATCGCAGCCTTCGGTGAACCGATGGGCGTTGTGGCAGCTCTGATCCCGGTGACGAACCCCACTTCAACGATCATCTACAAAGTGCTTTCTGCGGTGAAGGCAGGCAATGCGATCGTGTGCGCGCCGCATCCACGTGGCGTGAGTTGTGGCATCGAAACGGTGCGAATTATGGCGCGCGTGGCAGAGCAAATGGGTGCGCCCACGGGTCTAATCCAATGTCTGGATTCCGTGACAATTCAGGGCACAGCCGAGTTGATGAAACACCGCCGTACCTCGGTTGTGATGGCAACCGGTGGTCCTGCCATGGTCAAAGCGGCGTATTCCAGCGGCAAACCCACGCTCGCGGTCGGTGCGGGCAACGTGCCGTGTTACGTACACAAGTCGAAAGCACGCGATCTGGCGGAAGTCGCCGAGATGATCGTGACTTCGAAGAGCTTTGACTACGGGACCGCCTGCGTCAGTGAGCAGGCCGTCGTCGCTGATCCCGAGATCGCACGTGATTTGCGCCACGAGCTTAAATTGAAAGGTGCCTATTTCTGCACACCGGCCGAAGCGGATCGACTTGCCGGGGTGATCTTCAAAGGCGTGCAGGCCATGGACCCTGAGAAGGTGGGGCAAAGCCCGCAGGCGCTGGCGGATGCTGCCGGTTTTTCCATCCCACCACGCACCCGGTGCCTTGTTTCGGAAGAAACTGAAGTAGGTTGGCAGCGCCCGCTGTCTGCAGAAAAGCTGAACCCCGTTCTGGCGTTCTACGCGGCGAAATCCACAGACCATGGGATCGAGCTGGCACAATCCATCGCCAAGTTCGAAGGCTGGGGTCATTCCTCGGTCATCCATTCGGACGACCCTGAGATCGTGGCCCGTTTTGCCACCGTGCCGACGGGTCGGGTACTGGTGAATACACCGGGCATCATGGGCGGTATGGGATATTCGACTGATCTGGAACCATCCTTCATGCTGGGCACCGGCACGTGGTCAGGTTCGATCACTTCGGACAATGTGACGGCCCTGCATCTCATCAACATCAAACGGGTAGCCTATGAAAGCAGACCCTGGCGCGACATTTACGAGGAGTATGGCGCATGAGCGAGATTACTATCCGGGCGCTGATGCAGATCGACAACCTGCAACCAAAATTCGCCGCCTATAACGGTGCGACGGTGCAAGGGTCGGTGCCCTTGTCCGGGGATACGGTTTTGATCGGAGAGTTTGCGCCGGGTAACGGAGTATTCTCGCTGATCGACCGGGCGCTCAAGGCATCTTCGGTTGAGGCGACAACACAAATGGTCGAGCGCGAGTTCGGGTTCTTTATCCTGCGGTCTCCGTCGAATGCGGAGGTGTCCGCCGCGCGCGATGCGATGCTGGCCGAGCTCGGCGCAACAATGTCTGACCGGTTGAAACCGGCGATCAGTTCCACGCAGATTATCACCAGCGTCGAACCCTATCAGGCGCAACTGCTGAACAAATGGCGCAAAGGGGCTCTGATCGTTCCAGGGCAGACGCTGGGCATCGTCGAATGTGCCCCGGCAGCCTATATCTCGATTGCCGCGAATGAAGCGGAGAAGGCGGCAGAGATCGATATTGTCGAAGTGCGCGCCGTGGGGCGGTTTGGCCGCCTGTTCATCTCGGGGTCTGAAAACTCGGTCAAGACCGCCGTCGAGGCCGCAACCCGCGCGATAGAGGCGGTGGACGGGCAAGCCAACTGATGGCAGCGCCGCGCGTCATAGGTTCAGAGGCGGTCGAAGATGCCCGCCGTCGCGGTCGGATCGTGTTTGAAGTCCTTCCCGACGATATCGTGACGGCCTTGGCACGCGAAACTGCCGAGCGTGTTGGCATAAAGCTTGTCGACGGACCGCTGGAAAAGCCACAATCAACGCGTACAGACGCTGCTATTTCAATGCAGCGTGTGTTGTATCGCCGCTCGCCCAAATGGGTTGCTCCGGTGCGTTCGAAACGCAAGGCCCGAAGGCTTGGCAAACTTGCCATGATCGGGGCAGGGGGCGTCGGGGGCAATGTGGCGCATCTGGCGGCGATGCAGGATATCGCGGATGAGATCGCGCTGATCGATATTGCGCCCGGAATGGCCGCTGCTACGGCGTTGGATCTGAACCACACGTCAGGCATTACCGGCGCACGGGCACGATGTGTTGGTGGCGAGTCGCTGGACCTTGTGTCAGGGGCTGAGGTGGTCGTGGTAACCGCAGGCCGTGCCCGGCGTCCGGGTATGAGCCGCGCGGATCTGATCGACGTGAATGCGCGCGTGATCCGCCAGGCCGCTGAGGCCATACGCTCCGCTGCGCCTGATTCCATCGTCATCGTGGTGACCAATCCGCTTGACGAAATGACCGTAGAAATGCTGCGCGCAACCGGGTTCCCTCGTGAAAGAGTGCTGGGCATGGCCGGTACTCTGGACAGCAGCCGGTTTCGCAACGCCCTTGCTATGGCTGCGGGAGTAGCGCCCGCTGATGTCGAGGCCTTCACGCTCGGAAGCCACGGGGACGAGATGGCGCCAATCCCAAGCGGGGCCAAAATTAAGGGCAGGGCATTGGATGTGTTTTTATCGCCTGATCAGATTGAGGCTTGCGTTCAGGACGCCGTGACCGGCGGTGGGCAGGTAGTTGCCCTGAAGAAATCCGGTTCCGCAACCATAGCACCGGCGCACGCGTCGATCGAGTTGATCGACCATATCCGGGGCGCACGCACCGGCCCGGTTCCGGTCTCGGTCATGTTGCAGGGGGAATATGGCATCGATGGGGTTGTGCTTGGTGTTCCTGCCCATCTGGGGTCTTCCGGGTTGGTCGAAGTCGAGGAGTTGCGGCTGACCGATCAAGAACAAGCAGCCTTGCAGAAAGCGGCGGATGCCATCCGGTCGAGGTTAGGCCTGTGACCCTCCGCATCTGGAAGTCAGGCGGGCGGTTCGAAGAAGTTGCGTCTTATTCCCGCGCAAAGCGCATCGGTCCCTTCGTTTGGGTCGCAGGGACCACAGCGATCGAACCCAGCGGGCGTATTCATGCGCCAGGAGATGTGGGAGCCCAGACAAAATACATTCTGTCCCGTATAGAAGAGGCGCTTAAGGCCGTCGGTGCCGAGATGCGCCATGTAGGCCGGGTCCGCGCGTATCTGACCGATCTGTCGCGCGCGGGTGAATTCGCGAGCGTTCACGGAGAGGTATTCAAAGATATCGATCCGGTTCTGACAGCCGTTCAAGCGGGGCTTACGCAGCCTGGATTGACGGTGGAAATAGATGTGGATGCGGTAATTCACGACGTAAACGGCGAAATCAGCGGAATCTGAACATGAGTCACCAAGAAAGGATTTGATCGAACTATCGTCTTGTGTACTGTATACAGAATACAAGAAGGGCACAATAAGACACAGGGAGCTAATGTGATGATCAAGACAGCGCTACTCAGCGGAACATGTATCGCGCTTGTGGCCTCGGCGGCCGCAGCTGAAATCAAGGTGGGCTTTATTGGATCTCTTTCCTCAGACACCGGTCTGTCGACGCTGCGTGGTGCAGAGATCGCGATTGAAGAGCTTAATGCGAATGGCGGCGTTATGGGGGAACAGATCACGCTGGTGTCCGCCGACACTGGGCAGGACCCGACCGAAGGGGTGCGGGCCTATGAATATCTGGCGGAAACCGAGGAAGTAGATTTCATCATCTCAGGCTCTATCGATGATGTTTCGTTGGGCTGGCTGCCGCGAATGCAGGAATACCGGATTCCGACGCTGGACACGTGGACGTCATATATCGGCATCATCGACATGGTGGTCGAAGATCCCGAAAGCATGGCACCATATTTTATGAACATCGCCTCAGACGAGGCGCTTGCCACGCTCTATATAAATTTTGGTGCCGACGTCCTGAAGGAAAAGATGGGTTGGGACTCCGTTGTCATTCTGGCTGAGGATACAGCGTTTGGCGAAGCGATCACCGGATTGGTGACCGAGGCGCTTGCGCCGGTTGCGGGGATCGAGGTCAAGGACATCATCACCTATGATGTTGCCACCGTTGATTTCGCGCCGATCTTCAGCCGCGCGCAGGATACAGGGGCGGATTTCATCTACCAGGTCTCATCCGTAAATTCTCAGGTGGTCTCGTCGCAATATGTGAAACTGCAGGTGCCCATGGCGATGACAGGCGTGAACGTAGCTGCATTGGGTATGGAATATTGGGAAGACACTGGCGGAGCCGGGGGCGGCATCTCGACCCTGTCACCGATCCCGTCTGTAGGGTTCAAACTTGACCCGGCAAGCCAGACCTTTGTCGACACCTATCAGGCCAAGTATGACAGCCGCCCACTGCTGCCGCATTTCAATGGTTTCAACGCCTACCACGGTCTGAAACAGGCTATGGCTGCCGCGGAAGAGGCGGGTGGCTTCGACAATGTCGAAGGCTGGGCCGACGCAATGAAGAAGCAGGATCTGGTTCTTGAGATGGATGGTCAGCTTTGGCTGCGCTACGCCTTCTGGGGCGATGATGAGGTCGAGCCTGTGACAGGCCGCACCTATCCTCACAACATTCGCTTTGATCTGTCCGAGCCGTTTGATGATGCGGCCCCGTCAATGGTCGTTGTTCAGTGGTATGAAGACGGCACTGCCGCAGTTGTGTACCCCGAGAAATACGCGACGGGCGAGTTCACGCTTCCCAGCTGGGTTAAGCAGTAATCCTGACCCAACCATAGCTTGAAACGGGTGCGCGGTGGCGCGCGCCCGCAGCCAAGGATCAACACATGTTGCAGATACTGATTCAGGGGCTTTTGCTCAGCGGTCTCTACGCGCTCATTGCTATGGGGTTCACGCTGATCTTCAGCATCGGTCGTGTCCTGAATCTTGCCTATGGCGCATATCTGATGGTCGGCGGCTATATTTACTTTTGGATATCGCAATCGCTTGGGATGCCTAAGCTCATGGGGGTTGCCGTGGCCGCCGCGCTAGGTGTGCTTATGGGCGTCTTGAAATATCGCCTGATCGTCAAAACGCTCAAAGGGGATCATGTGTCTGTCGAGATTTCGACGCTGATCCTTGCAGTCGTCATTCAGGCAGGCATCGTTTTGGTTTTTGGCGACAGCAGCAAAATCCTTTTGCCGATTGTTCCCGGGGTGATCAACGTAGCTGGCGCTTCGGTCACGTATAATATCTTGATCGCGACACTCATTAGCTGGGCCATTCTGCTGGGGCTCTATGCATTTGTCCGGCTGACCCATACCGGACGGGCGATGCAGGCGGTTTCAATGGATGCCAAGGGCGCTGCAATTTCCGGGATCGACCCGGATCGCATCAACCTGATCACATGGGGTATCTCGGGCGCACTAGGCGCAATCGGAGGCGTCTTCTTTGCCAGCTACACTCAGCTATCGCCATCCATGTGGGTGGCACCGCTAATCATTTCGGTGGCTGTGGTTATCGTTGGTGGGATCGGCTCGATCCTGGGCACTTTGGTGGTGGCGCATATTGTGGGCTTCCTCGAAGTCATCGTTGTGGCGACGCTTGCACCAGAGTTGCGCGGAGTATTCACAATGCTTCTGATCATCGGCGTGCTGGTTACGCGACCGCAAGGCCTGTTTGGCCGAGAGGAGCTGTGATCATGGGGCTACGCTGGTATCACTTTGCGCTTTGGGGCGGCTTGATCGCGGGAATGTTCCTGCTGCCGCAAGTCGTCTCGAACGGGACATTGCGCACAATGATCTTTGCCAACTATCTGGCGATCTTTGCCATCAGTTGGGACGTGCTGTCGGGCAGAACAGGGTATGTGAGCTTTGGGCATCCTTTTCTGATCGGTATCGGGGCCTATACCACTGCAATCCTGACCAAGCGGTTCGATGTCGCTGTTGAGGTATCAATCCCGATTGCTGTTGTTGTCACCATGATCGCGGGCCTGCTGGTGTTGCTGCCAGCCTTGCGAATTCGGGGCAGCTATTTCGCACTGGTCACGCTGGCCTTTATGGAGCTGCTATATCAACTGGTTCAAGTCATTCGTCCCGACTTGACCGGCGGAACGCGCGGCATGTCGGGCATTCAAACGCTGACGCGCGGCGCGGCGAACGGGTATTATCTGTCGACGACGCTGATGCTGGCGATCGCTGTCAGTATGTGGCTATTGATGAAGACGAGGCTTGGAACCGCCTTGTCTGCGATTGGCATGAACGAGGAAAGTGTGCGGGGCTCGGGCCTCAGCACCACGCGCCTTAAGGCGTTTGCCTTTCTGACAAGCGCTATGATTGCGGGTCTAGGCGGGGCGTTCTATGTCCACTATCTGGGATCGCTTGCTCCACGTGCGCTGTTTGATATCAACTTCTTGTTCACCATCATTGTCGCGGCACTTCTGGGTGGAACCTCGACCATCATCGGCCCCATGATCGGCGCGTTCTTCATGACATTCCTGTTGGAGTATCTGCGACCGGTCCTTCCTGGCGCCGAACGGTATTTCGTCTACGGAGCTATAGCGCTGCTCCTCTATATGTATCAGCCGAAAGGCATTGTTGAGCTGGTTCGGCGTGGTTTCAAAGGCCTGGGCAAGGGGCGGACGACATGAGCGTGGCGTTACAGGTTTCAGGTCTGGTAAAACGTTTCGGCGGATTAGTCGCGACGAATGATCTGTCGTTTTCTCTCAAAGAGGGCGAGTCGCTTGGATTGATCGGTCCCAACGGGGCAGGCAAGACGACCGTGTTCAGCCAGATCATGGGTGAGTTGCGGCAAAACGGCGGAACGATCGAACTGTTCGGGCAGGAGATTTCGACACTGTCGACGCCACAACGCATTCGGGCCGGGGTCAGCCGAACCTATCAGATCCCACGCCCGTTTGGTGATATGAGCGTTGCCGAAAATATCCGGGTTGGCCTAATGCCCGACAATATCTGGCAGATGATCGTCTCACCCCCAGATAAAGAACGTGAGCGAGAGCTTGCGCTCAGCGTCGGGTTTACAGAAGCGGACTTGAAACGCGCGCCGACAGAACTGGCCATGGGTGATCTGCGTAAACTTGAGATGGCGCGCACAATGGCAACCGCGCCCAAGGTGATGCTGCTGGATGAAGTGTTTGCGGGTCTCACCACAGGAGAGATCGCCCAAATCTCTGATCTCATTCAGTCGATGCGCAAAGATGGGATGACTTTTCTGATCGTCAGCCATGATTTGCCTGCGCTTGAGCCATTGGTCGACCGTGCGATCGCCATTGAACGGGGCACCATGATTGCCGAGGGCTCGTTCAGCGAAGTCATGAACGACAAGGCTGTTCAGGCCTCGTATCTGGGGGGCGCGTAATGTCGTATCTGGAAATCGAAAACCTGTCGGCATTCTATGGCAAGGCGCAAGCGCTGACCGACATCTCGATCACCGTCCAACCCGGTGAGATTGTCGCTGTGGTGGGTCCAAATGGGGCTGGAAAATCGACCTTGCTGGACAGCATCATGGGGCTAGTCAAAATCGAGGGCGATATCCGGCTCAGGGGGCACAGCCTTGCCGGTCGGACGCCTTCCGAAATTGTACGACATGGCGTGGGTTATGCGCCCGAACGCTTTAACCTGTTTCCCTATATGTCGGTGCGTGACAACCTAATGGTCGGTGCCTTCACGGCCCGCGAAGACATCCAGAGCAATCTGGCAATGGTACACAGTCTGTTCCCGCGTCTCGAAGAGAGGGAAGGGCAGGAGACCTCGACCCAGTCGGGCGGGGAACGTCAGATGGTCTCGTTCGGACGCGCGCTGATGACCAGCCCCGAGCTGTTGCTCGTCGACGAACCGACGATTGGTCTGGCCCCAAAAATCTGTCACGAAATCGCCGAGGTGGTGCGCAAGCTCAACAAGGAATACGGGCTGACAGTTGTAATCACCGAGCAAAACGCCAATTTCGCGCTTTCGCTGGCGAGCCGGATTTACGTGCTCGAGTCAGGACACATGCAGACATCAGGCACCGCAGACGAGTTGCGGAATGATAAGCGATTGCTCGAGGCTTACTTTGGCGGTCACTAAAAGCCGCTCAAAAGCGGTAGGTCGCGCCAATCAGTGGACCGGATTGGTCGAACTTGAAATCGTTTCCGTCGATATCGTGGTCGAATGAGATATAGCGGTATCCACCGCGGATCAGCCAACGATCATTAATCGCATAGTCGGCTGTCAGCAGAACCTGCCATGTCTCGCTGCCACTGCGGAAGCCGCCATAGTCTACAAACCCAGTTCCTGACCATTTGTCCGAGAACTTGACGCGTGCGCGGGCCCCGATCACGGGATCGGTCCAGCTTGAATCAACCGTTGTTCGACGGCCGGGGGCCGCGCCTGGTTGCAATTCAAAGTCGGTTTCCGTGCTGAACCACCTGAATCCACCGACAATATCCACATTCGCGGTTTGATCCTCGTAGACCCTATAGCCGACATAGCCGCTGAGAAATTGCGTGGTAAAGGATGTGTCCAAGCCTGAGCTGGCAGGGCCGGGAGTGTCACTGCTGAAAGACAGATTGGTATAGTTATAGTCGGCCAACAGGGACCACCGGCCATTTGTGGCGGCAAACGCGGCCATGAAGGCAAAATCGAGATTGTCCAACGCATCGGAAAAACTCAGGGTGCCATCCAGTGTACCCATCGGTGTGCTGAGTGAGGTCTCAGTTTCCGGCATGAAAAGATAGATTGAGGCCTCATATGACCAGTCCGACTGTTGGGCCAAGGCCATTGGTGCCATCGAACCTGCCATTGCGAGGCCAAGCGCCAATCCTGTCCACTTTACTGTCACATCCATTTTCCGTCTCCCGCCAAGAACCTTGAATTGATTTCTATTGTCGCCTCATGCCAACCTAGCCAGGCGCATTGTTCGTTCTTTCATGCTGCCACGTCTTCGGGTTTGCCTGCGCCGTCTCCGACGCGATTGATATCGGTGCTAGGAAAAAACTCGGACCAGACATGCCAGAACACGCCTGCGCGCAGAGTTTCGACCCGTTGCAGTTGGCCCTGATCAGACATTCCCCAAAAGTCACATTGGGTCACGGGCTGACCGCTGTCATTGTACCAAACGCCCAAGCTTTCAAATTTTGGATCGAGGCTGACGACGATATCCCGCCCGCCGACACGCGCGTTGACGATCCAATCGTTGTCGACAACGAAATCGTCGGTCCAGCAGGTGGCATCCTGTCCGATTGTGATCCCCCAGACATAGGTTTTATTCGGCAGCCGATTGTCCGAACGGTCCATGTTGTCCATCACCGGAGCCTCTTCCTGATGCTGGCGGCCAATGCCCCAGCCGAACGTGATCTCGGTCATCATGTCCAGCAGCCGCAGCAAGGGGTTTGGGGAGGGTTTGTTCAAAAACACCTCGCCTTCCGGGAAAGCCTTTTGAAATCCACGGAAAGTCATCCGATAGGTTGGCCAGGGTGTCATCTGCGCTTCGGGCCGCAGAGGGCACGCGAGACCGTGTGCATTTGTGTCACGATCCGCTTCGCGAAAACCGTATATGTGCTGGATGGGCTCGCCAGTATCGTTGTCCCGCAGGATCAGGTTGTTGCCATGCTGGGCGAGAACCTCAAGGTTCAGCCGTTTGCCTTCGATGCTTGGCGCATAGCCCTGACCGAGATTGGCCATGGCGCAATAGGTCATCACGACGTCTTCTCCGCCCAGCCCTTTGTCGTCGCCCGCCAAATGTGGGCGCATGATTTGTGCATCAGGATGGGCTCGGGCATGGCCGTCATTCTCAATCACCATCACGGGGGCAGTCGGCCCGACATATTTGCGGGCCTCGTCGATGGGAAAATACTGCGCGTCATTTAGCTGATTTCTCAGACCTAGATGAACCCAGACATAGGGAAAGCCATAGAGAAGTAGAACAAGTAAAGCGGCAATGAGCCAAAGCCAGAACGGCCCGGCTCCCAGGGCGAAATGCGCGAGCGTTGCGAGAGCAAATGCGCCCAACCCGATGGCAATCAAGCGGTATTCATTGCGGATGAAACGCACCATATTCTCGCGCTTTACCTTCAACAGCATCTGGGACACGTCGCCCAAATCACGGAAGTAGACGAACCCGATCCCAAGTGATCCGATTAAACCCAGTGCGAATAGGAGTAATCCAAGCATGTGATGATCCTAGAAACTTGAGTGAATGACGACGGCGACACCGTGCTATTGCTGCGGGGATTGGCTTTTGATCAGGAAAGCCTCGACCGCTTGTTGGGTTTCGGGGCGCAGGTTCTCGATCCCTTCATAGGGCACGCCATACGCGGGTGGCGTGTCGGGGAATTTCTCTTTGCGGGCCATGTGTCGGCCAAGGATGCGTGCGAATTCCTGCCCGCCCCAGGCGCCAACCTCGGTCGAGACTGAATATTCCTCGCGCGTGTCCCGGTAGAGATCAAAGAACTTTGCCAGAATGGCGCTTTCCCCGGCTCCCGGCAGTTTGAGCTTAAGCTGGTCCTTAACGATCGCCTCGGGTTTGTTCACCGAATAGATGATCACGTGATCTCTGCGCGCTTTGGCTTCGTCCGCAAACAATAGCGCTGCGGATTGATCGACGCCATCCACCAGACGATCTCGCGGGATGTATTGCTCGGCCCCCGCAAAACGTGAAAGCGTTGTATAAAGGTCCGACACGTGAATGATGCTGTTCAGCAAACCATCTGCCTGAATCATCCCCGGCCAGCGAATAAAGGCATCGACCCGAACACCGCCCTCGGTCGTATCCCCTTTGCCACCAGCATATATCATCGGAGTATAGCCCGATTGCGGGGCGTATTTGGTAAAGTGGCCGTTGTCCCCCATAACGATGACGATGGTATTCTCGCTGACCCCCAACTCTGCCATGCTGGCGAACAAATCACCCAGCCATTGATCCAAAAGTTGCATCTTGTCGACATAGAGACCGCCATTCGCGCTTTCGGGACCAGAACGTCCGGCGCGGGTATTATCCAGAGGGATCATCGGCCAATATTGCAGGAAAAAGGGGGTATCGTCGCTGGCAAGACGTTCAAGCTCTGACAAGGTTTTGTCCTGAAAGGCCTGGTTCATCTCATCGTATTTGGCCGCATTCCAGCGCTCACCTGACTCCATCCGAATTTCGCGAATAGGACCGCCTGTTTCGCCTTCGATGACGGTCATCATCGCTGAGGCGTCCGGCCTGAACCAACCGTCCAGCGTGTATTTGTCATCATAATCTCTGATCGCGACCGAGACCTGCTCTTTGATTGCATCATCATTGAAAATTGTCAGCTGACCCTGCTGGTGAATGGCGTGTTGCGCATAGTCAAAGCCTTGGTTCATCGCCCAACTTTCCGCGATATCTCCCATGTGCCACTTGCCAACATGGCTGGTTGCGTAACCAACCTGTTTCAGCACTTCGGCCAACGTCACTTCTGCCCCCGGCAGGCCAAAGCCGGCAATATCAACGGTGGTATCACCCATTCCCATGCGTACAGGCAGCCGCCCTGTCATTTGGGCGACGCGAGTAGGGGTGCAAGAGGGTTCGGTATACATCCGAACCATGCGCATCGCGTCGTCGGAGAAATCGTTGATATTCGGCGTCGAATAACCCCGAACGGCGTTCAACTCGGGTATCCCCATGTCGCCGAATCCCAGATCATCGATCAGAACGCTGATGATGTTCGGTGGCTTACCGTTGTTGCCTTCGCGAAATGCAGCCAGGGCTTCATCCACAGCCATATCATCCTGGGCCCATTGCTCTGCGCGCTGTGCTTGCAAGATATAGAATTCGGCATCGTGTTGGATTGGGTTTTCTTGCGCGAACGTGCTGCGCGCGGCAAGGCTGGCGAATAAAACCAATACCCCTGAAATCTTCATTCGATATCCCCCGATCATGTACTGGGCGGAACGCAAACACTCCTGCCGCTGATTTCACATTAAAACATTATCATATTTAAACAGGAATTTCTGTAGCCTTCACTGCTGCCAGCTGGTGAACACATCGCGAGCCAGTTCAGATTCCGGGCGCAGGTTGTCGATGCCCTCGTAGGGGATGCCGCGCCCGATTTCGGAATGCGGGTGTTTCGCGATCATCTTCTGATGGCGTTTGATCATGTCCTGAAACGACGCTCCGGCCCAAAGTGAGTAACCGACCAAAGGGTGCAGTTCGCGTGGATCACGATAGATGTTGAAGGTCGGGGCCGCCGCTCCGGGTTGGCCGGGCGCGGGCAGGTGCATCTTGAATTCCTGCTTGACCACCGAGCGCAAAACCGGGCCTTCATAGACGTATACATAATCGCGGCGACCGTTGCCTTCACCGTTCAGCAGCAGGGCGGTCTGATCGACACCGTCGATGATGCGGTCGCGCGGGATATGATCAGTCGCGCCTGCGATCCGAGCCATTGTGGTATAGATATCAGACACATGAAAGATATCTCCGGCGGCGCTGTCAGCCTCGATTACTCCGGGCCAGCGAATGAATGCATCCGTGCGTACGCCACCTTCCAGATGTTGGGTCTTACCGCCACGATAGATCAGTTGATTGAGCCCCGAAGTTCCTTCGTAGTGGTACATCAGTCCATTGTCGGCCATCAAAACCACAATCGTGTTGTCGGCTTCTCCGGTTTCTTCGAGCTTGACCAGCAGGTCACCGATCCAGCCATCCAGTAGTTGCAGTTTGTCAGCATGAAACCCGCCGTTGCGAGAGATCGCGTTCTCGGAATAAACGAAATTCAGCGGGTAGAGCGGCCAATATTGCAGGAAAAACGGTTCTTCCTCGGCTGCGGCACGCTCCAATTGCTCAAGAGCCTGACGCTGATACCTCTCGTTCATCGCTTCATACTTGGCTTGGGTCCAGACCTCGCCCGGTGACATATCCACCTCTCGGGCGGTGCCGCCTGCTTCTGCCTCGACACCAGTCACCAGTCCGTAGGGTTTGAAACGCTCATCCAGCAGAAACTGATTGTTCTGCCCCTCGGGCACGTATCCGAGCATGTTATTCGCGCGCATCGCCTCGGGGGTCATGAGGCTCAGTTGAACTTGTTGATGCAGGGGGAAGGCGGCCCAATCGAAACCTTGGTTGTGGGGGTAGGCCTGTTCGATGTCACCTTGGTGCCACTTGCCAACATGCACGGTGTTGTAGCCAACCTCTTTTAGGATCTCGGGCAGGGTCACCTCGCTGGCTGGAAGGCCTTCGCCTACCAGAGCCACTTTGACTTCTGTCACACCGGCACGCACCGGATGTCGCCCGGTCAGCATCGCCGTTCGTGTCGGCGTGCACGAGGGTTCCGTGTACATTCGCATCAGCGACAAACCTTCGGTGGCGAACTGGTTGATGCTGGGCGTTTCGATGCCCATGACGTAGTTCATCTTGCGATCACCCATCTGACCAAAGCTGATGTCGTCGATCAGGATGTACAGGATATTGGGTGGTTTGCCCCCGTTTGCGTCGCGGATTTCGGCCAGTTTCGCGTCAATCTCAATGTCCTGGGCATCCCAGACCGTGCCGAACTGGGCACGCAGAAATTCGAACTCACCATCGTGAATAATCGGGTTCTGTTGGGCATATGCCGAACCTGCAGTCAGGATTAGCGCGGGCAAAATGTGTTTCAGGGTCATTTCAAGCCTTTCGTTTTATCCATATGCCCAAGCGTACCCGGAACGTCTGACAGCTTTGCTTCGATAGAGCTTCGCAAATCAGAAACGGTTTCCGCCAAATCCGCGAGGTACCGAGGGCGAACGCCCGTGTCGGAAAGAGGAGACTGAGCCAGCTCGGTCATCATCTCCTGATAGTCGAGGCAAATCCGGTCGAACTCACTGTCTTGGGCGCGCATGTTTCGCAGCAGAACGGAGGTTCCCGGGAATTGTGCGTCAAAGAAGTCTTCTTCGTCCATCCGCGTTGCCTTCGTGGAAATTACTCATAAAGCATGCATTCCCTAGAATATGACTTGAACGTATTAAGCCGCATGCTACCGTAGCACCATGGGGTCAAGCCATTGTCATGAAAGGATAGTTCTTGACTGCCCAGGCGGATAACAAACAACGTGACACAGCGCTTTCTTTCTCGGATGAGGAAGTGCGAAGTGCTCTTGAGCGGGTATTGAACTCAGGTGGCTTCAAAGGATCTGCCCGAATGCGGGCCTTTCTTAGCTATGTCGTGACCGAAGCGCTTGCGGGCCGCACGGATGAGATCCGCGCCAAGACCATTGCCATGGATGTTTATGGTTACAGCGCCGACGACTTGACCAAGCGGGAAGGGGTTGTGCGCGTTGATGCGGGTCGTGTCAGGCGAAAGCTAAAAGCTTACTACGGAGGTGATGGCGAAGCTGATCCCGTGGTGATTTCACTGCCTGTCGGTAGCTATGCACCCGAATTTACGCTGGGGAGTTCGCAAGCCCAGAACCCACAGGGCATTCGGCGAAGCGCGTTGGTCATCGCGTTCTTTCTGGCTTTGATTGGCTTAGGCATCTGGGTATCAGGCTATTACTCAAAGAATGAGCCTCGCAGCGCTGTGGGCCGAGGGCAAAGCGCGATTTATGACGTATCTCCCGCGCGGGTAGAAGCGATAAACCTTTGTAGTGCTGGCCGCGATGTGATGTTCCCCGTCGTTGACCTATCGCGCCTGCAACCGGCTTTGCTGATTTTTGAGACGGCGATTGAACGAGATCCACTCTTTTTCTGCGGCTATGCCGGAGCGGCACAGGTCGAGACCATGCTGGCCATTTTGTTGTTCTTTGAACCGGATGCAGAAAAGTATTTGAAGTCTGCCGATGAAAAAAGCGCCCATGCGATGGATATCGCACCTGATGAGGCTTGGGCGCTTTCGGCGCGGGCCTGGCTGGAATTTGCACTGGGCAATTACGATCGGGCATCAGCCCTGTCTCGCAGAGCCGTTGATCTGGCCCCCACCGATCCGCATGTCGCTGAGTTCGATGCACTTATTTCACTCTATACTCTGAATTTCGAGCGGATCCTGGCGCAATCTGAATGGTATGAAGAGCTTGCGGAACGCAGCGGCGGGCTTGTCTTTGGCAATGTACTAGGGTCTGCGCATTTTCATACCGGAGACTATGCAGCGGCGATCCGAACTTACGAGGACACGATCGAGCGCGGAGGACCATTTGGGCCGATATCAGCGGCCTATCTGATGGCCGCGCATTGGAACAATGGCGAACAAGTCGAGGCACAGCGTCTCGCCAATGTTTACCAGAAAACTTGGCCTGGTTTTCCGCTGGAGGCCCTGAAACGCCGCGTATTCAAAGAGTCGCAACCGGTTGATGCGCTTATTGCAGGCGTGAGGGCAGCGGGAGTCCCGTTGATCGACGGCGGGACCGCCCGCGAAAGTGATTGACTGGCAGGGTCTTATTCGTCCTGTGCGACCAGACCCAAACCGCGCAGATAGATTCCAATTCCGCTCTCCAGAAGGTCTTCAGGCGGGAAGGGGGAACTTGCGCCGGTATTGCGTGCGAAAAGTTCGACAACACCATGGCTCATGGCCCAGATATGGGCGCTGAACATCGAAGCGGGCGGACGCTTCTCCGGCGGAATATGCTGCGACAGATCGCTGGCGGCCTTTTCAAGCACGTTTTTGGCCCGGTTCGCGGCCAGCGCCAGTTCCGGTGTACGATTGATTGAAATCCCGCTTTCGAACATCGCAATATAATAGCCGGGGTGCTTGCGGGCAAAGGCCAGATAGGCGCGGCCCGTGGCCTCAAACGCCGCAAGTGCCGAGGGTTGCCCTTTGTCATAGGCAAATTGCATCAGGTCGGCGAACATCTCAAACCCCTGCCGCGCAGCCTCGGCGATCAGGTCCTCACGCCCTTCGAAATGGCGATAAACGGCGGCAGGAGTGACCCCAGCGGTCTTTGCGGCCTCTGACAATGTAAAACCGGTCGGTCCCTTCTGTTCGATCAGGGATAAGGCGGCCTCCATCAAGGCTTGCTTTAGGTTTCCGTGGTGATATCCGCGTTTCGTCATCCCGGCCTCAGGCGCGTTTTATTATATATATGCAGCGGCTAGGGCCTAATCCAGCATAGGCTGAGCAGAGTGTTACAATTAGCTTATGCATCCCAGATTTCCGGACCACCACTGATCTTTTCATCCGGCATGCCCACCACTTCCAGGTTTTTGCCTTCGTAGTCGAGTTGGCTTAGCACGGTGCGAATGGCTGCCAGCCGGGCGCGTTTCTTGTCATCTGATCGAATGATCGTCCAAGGGCAGTTTTCGGAATGGCTTCGTGTAAGGGTTTCGGTAATCGACTGGCTGTATTCGTCCCATTTGTGTAGGCCTGCGATGTCGATCGGGCTGAGTTTCCACTGCTTCAGAGGGTCGGTTTCGCGGGCAAGAAAGCGGTTAAGCTGCTCGGCGCGCCCGACATTCAGCCAGAACTTGAAGATATGTATGCCATCGTTGCTAAACCCGGTTTCCAAGGGCAGGACCTGCCTGAAAAAACGTTCACGCTCTTCCGTCGTGCAGAAGCCAAAGACATTTTCGACAACGCCCCGATTATACCAACTGCGATCAAAAAACACGATTTCACCAGCCGATGGGAGATGAGAGATATAGCGTTGGAAATACCATTGGCTGCGTTCTGCGTCCGAGGGTTTGCTAAGCGCCACGTTCCGCGCGCCCCTTGGGTTCAAATTCTCGCGGAACCTTTTGATGGTTCCGCCTTTGCCAGCGGCGTCACGGCCCTCGAACAGGATAGCGATGCGCTGGTCGTTCTCCTTGACCCATCGCTGCATCTTGACCAGCTCAATCTGCAGACCTTCCATCTGCTGATCGTATTCCTTGCCTTTAAGCTTTTTGGAGTAGGGGTAGGTCGGGTTCAGAATTTCACCCTTCTTGGCCTCTTCAATAGCCGAGCGTATGGATCTTGGGGCGTGGTTGTGAAAATAGTTCTCGATAGTGTCCGGGTCTGATTGGGTCATGCACGCCTCGCCATAAAATCCATATCTTACTATGAATTACGGATGGACTTAACGCAAACCCGCGCGCTCGGCTGCGCGGTCGATTGCGGCGGCAACCTCTGGGGCGGCCACAACCTGCGGCATGTGTCCTATGCCGTCCAATTCGATCAGCTCAGCGCCGGGAATCTGTTCGATCAGGCGCTCGGAATGCCAGCCCAGCCCGACAGTCGTATCCGCCGTACCGTGGACAATTTCGGTTGGCACGGAGATCTCGCCATAGCGGGGTTGAAGCTCGGTGATTTCATCCAGCAGATTTGCACGCTGTTTGGCATTTGCGTGCATCGAAGACTGGCGCATGGTCAAGCCCGGCCCGAAATGCTCGGCATATCCTTCGGGGGCTTTTTGCGGTGCAAACACCTGGTCCAATGCCTTCGTAACAAACCAGTCAGGAACAAATGCGCTGACCAAAGGCAAGGCAAGGGCGTTGCCCGCTGTCGTCGCACCAATAGTGTTGAACGCGTCCAGAGGTGTTTCCCACGGGATCGCCGCCGGAGCGATCAGGACCAAAGCTGTGATGTTGTCGGGCCGGGTGACAGCCCAGGCAAGCGAAACCGAACCGCCATAGCTTTGCCCGGCGACGATCGGTTTTTCTGCGCCTAGTTTCGATGCGGCCCGTTGTAGGATTTCCGCTTGTTCGACAATGGTTTCGCCGTCGGAGTTAAAGCTATCTGAATATCCAAGACCCGGGCGGTCAAAGACGATGACGCGATAGGTCTCGGCCAGAATTGGGGCCAGCGCAAAAGTCATGTCGCGCGTGTTTCCGCTGGACCCGTGGATAAGCACCACATCCGGCCCTACGCCCATCACGACGGCATGCACAGCAACGCCATCGACATCGACGATCTGGCCTTCTGGCGGAAACGAAGCCTCGGCGCTGCTTTCACGCTGCGCGCTGCGCCATGCGGTCACAAGGGCGAGACCCACAAGCGCAACGCTGAGCGATATCAAAAGCTTACTGGCCAATTTTACTCATATCAAACGGGGTTGTCTGGTAAATTTCATTGATCCAGTTACCATAAAGCAGATGCGCGTGACTGCGCCACCTGTTCTGAGGGTTCTGGCTTGGATCATCGTCGGGATAGTAGTTGATAGGCACATTAATCGGCGTGTTATTTGCGATGTCCCGGTCATATTCCTGTTTAAGCGTATCGCTGTCATACTCAAAGTGATTGAAGATATAGAGCGCCCGATGCGCGGGATCTTCGATCAGGCAGGGGCCGACATCATCACTGCCAAGCAGGGTGATCAGATCGGGAACCGCATCGATCTCGTATTGCCGCATCTCGGTCCAGCGGCTAACGGGTATCACGCAATCATCAGAAAAACCACGCAAAAATGGAGACGCGGGTGCAAGGTTCCGGTGCCGGAAGCAGCCAAAGGCCTTCGCATCCAGCATGTGTTTTTCAACGTCGTGGAAATGGTTGATCATCGCCATACCACCCCAGCATACGCCAAATGTGGAATGCACATTGGTCTGGGTCCACTCAAACACTTCGCGGATTTCATCCCAATAGGTGACGTCAGCGAAATCCAGATGTTCGATTGGTGCACCGGTTATGATCAGGCCGTCGAACTTCTGGTTCTTCACCTCCTGAAACGGATGGTAGAACTCGGCCATATGCTCGGCGGCGGTATTCTTGGTCTGATGTTCCGTCATGCGGATTAGAGACAGCTCAATCTGCAGCGGGGTCGCTCCGATCAGGCGTGCGAACTGGTTTTCGGTCTGTATCTTCTTTGGCATCAGGTTCAAAAGCCCGATCCGAAGGGGGCGAATATCCTGCCGTGCGGCCTGATCATCAGCCATGACCATGACGCCCTCATTTGTCAGGACTTCAAAGGCGGGCAGGTCAGAGGGGATTTTGATCGGCATTTGGTCACGCTGTTGAAACTGCGAAGGAAGTCTGGAACTTAGGCGGGGTTGGGGCGGGTCTCAAGGGTGCGTTCGATCAACTCATCGAAATCGCCACTATCCCGCACTTTGGCGATGTCATCGGCTGCTATTGTAACGCCCCAATTTCGGGCCATCGCTTCATAGCGTGGCTGCCGGTGCGCCAGCGCTTGCGCATAGGTCCAGCGGATGAATGCATCCGGATCAACCTTGGTGCCGGAACACTTGTTGAGGGCGAGGTATTCGTCCCAAACCCTCTGCAGGAACTCTGCCTTATAGGACATAGGCTTTGGTGCCTTGTCGAAGCGTTTGATCAGTTCTTCAGTGTGGGCTTCATCGCCCTTGATCCAGATCATCAGGGTCTGGCGCGACAATTCGGTCAGAATGTGGTCATTTGGATTGTCAGGCTCTACCCATTCGCAGATTGACCCGCCGGTATCGCAGATAAAGTGTGGATAGCAATAAAGACGATTGGCCCGGTCTATGAAATACTTGGTATCCAACAGGGCATGGATTTCGGCCTGACGAAACTGGTCTTGCCGCAGCTGATATTCCGAGATTTCAAGGCCTCCCAGATCGGGATTGCCCGGCTTGCCCAGATAAGTCGACACCGGGGTCAGGTTCTGAAACGTGATGTTCGACCCGATATATATTGAATCCGACAGCAAAAGCTCGCGGAGAAAGGGTACTTTCATCGCCTCAGCCTTGGCATTGTCCGCGATATGTTCGCCCATATAGCGGGTGCCGATGCGGTAATCGATTGAATAGTGGAACCAGTCCCCGGCATCTCGCAGCGTGTTTGAGACATAGGATTTTCCCAACCCGGACATACCGAAGAACAACACCTTCTTTCGCGCAGCCTGACGCCAGTCCGTTGCCGAGTTGTAGATCATAATCCGCCGTCCCTTGTTTTGCCCTAGCTAAAACGGGCCGCTGGCGGCGTCAATCGCGTCGGCGAGATCGGCTGAGGATGAGCAAGCCGATCGCCAGTATCGTAAAACCGATAAAAGCACGTGGTGGCAAAGCTTCATCGCGTACCAAAGCACCCATTAGTATTGCGATTGGCGGAATGATGAGCGTTACGAGCAGAACATTGCCGCTGCCTGCTTGTTGCAGTACGCGATAATACAGCAGATACGCCCCGGCCGTAGCGAGCAGGGCGTAATAGGCGATTGCCAGCCAGGTTTGCAGGGGCAGGGTGAAGGTCGGAACTCCATCGACCAACAACATAACAGGCGTCATCAGGATCGCAGATCCGGTCAACATACCTGCCGCGGCGATCTGAGGTGGAAGTGTGCTCATGTGGATGCGAGCCCAGATGGCTGCAAACGCATAAGAAAGCGTCCCAGCCAGGATCGCAACCTGACCCAGGTTGCTTGGGTTTAGGTTGCTAAACTGTCTGAGGCCAATTGTGATTGAAACGCCCAGAAACCCAAGCCCTACGCCAAGGAGGCGGGTTTTGGTCAGCCTCTCGTCGCGAAAAAACAAGGCCGCTAAAAGGACGCCGAAGATCGCGGTGGCAGCGTTCAGAATCGATGTCAGCCCAGTTTCGACATAGAGCTGCCCCCAGGCCATAAGCGAGAATGGCAGGACATTGTTCAACAGCCCCATGATCAGAAAAATACCCCAGACCTTGGGATCGCTCGGGACCGGTTGGCGTTGAAAGATGATGACGATCCACAACGCCAGCGCTGCCCAAAAAACCCTGTGGAAAACTGATGTTATGACGGGAATCGTATCAAGTGCAATTCGGATCGCAAGGAATGACATTCCCCAAATGACACCAAGCAGTATCAATTCGGACCAAGTGCGAGCTGTGAGTGTTTTCTGAGAAGTCATGGCTTGTTCTGGCATCTCTCAATCAGCATATCGACCCGGAACATGCGAAAAAGCCCCACCGAGATGGCGGGGCTTAATATGCACATTTGCATCTGCTTTAGTTCAGCGCGTAAGTCACCTGAATACCAACGCTCCATGCGCTGTTGCCAGTGAACGTGGCACGGTTATCGGGGCCAGTACCGTTGGCAGTGGCATCCCCAATATCCGTATAGCGTACACCACCGGAAATCTTGGCCTTTTCAAGAGAGTAAGTGCCGCCCAGACCGATACTCCAGAACCCATCCGTCGGGCCTAGGTTCGAGACCGAGTTCCCCTGAGAGCTCTCGTAGCCCAGCGTTACCGCGCCAGAGAATTCTTCGCTAAACTGATAGCCGAGACCCAGTGAGTAGGTCCATGTCGCCTCTTCGTAGTCGACCAGGTTAATACCGGTCAGACCAGTATAGACCGGCGGTGCGTACACGGTTTGCGGCCAGTCAACCCAACGGATCGAACCAAACAACAGCGTTTTTGGCGCGACACCTGTCTGGAAATCGAGATTGACCGATTGAGGCGTCACAACCTCGGTCGATGAATCAGCGCTGACGCGACCCACGACGGGTATGCCGGGTGGAACAATTCCAGTGATGGCATCGTTCGCTTCGGTCTGCGACAGATCATGTGTGATTTTCGAGTTATAGGTCAGAGCGACCCGTGCGGCGATATCTGGCCGTTCCCAAGCAACACCGACAACGTAACCGAAATCGATCTCGGCATCGGTTTCAACGCGGTAACCGCCGGACGCGAATGGTGTTGTGCTTGCTCCAGCGATCGGAACTGAAACACTTGCTTTCAGACGCTGGGCGCGGAGACCACCGATAACACTGAAGCCACCATCCAATTTGTAGCGAAGCAAAGCCGTGATCGCATCGGTATCTGCTTTTGCGCGAAGCACGTCAGTTGTTGCTCCGGGAAGACCTGCCAGAGCCAAGACATTCTGCGACAAGGGATAATCCGAAGAATAGTCGATATCCGCGCCAAACGGCTCGTCATAAACCAGCGCGAAGTCGAGCTTTTCGGTCAAAGAAGTCTTGTATGCCAGATGCGGCGTGAAAAAGCTGTTCGAGACATTGCCCGAGTCAATCGTTTCCCCAAACGTCGGGCTGGTCGGGATTTGATCCTCCATCGATCCGCTTACGTCCGGCTTTGTATACCCAAGCCGAAACTGCACGACAGATCCCTCTTCGAAAAGGATGTTAACACCTTGCCCACTTCGGTCTAGGCCGCCGGCCTGCGCCGCGGTTGCCCCAATGCACAACGCGCATGTGTGCAACAACACTCGTTTCATATATTCCTCCCTACACTGTCCAAATTGCCTGTTATACGCATCCTCATTGGGCGTATTCGGCCTCGTTACCGCTTTTTACTGTCTTAAACTTTAAAATTGGGTCAACCGGTGACGGAGCGTTATTCAGCAAAATAGCTCTATGCGGGTGTTGCTGAATTGCTACGGTTCTCGGACCAAACGTTCAGGAAAATCCCGGCAAAGATCACCGCGGCCCCCAGAAGCGTCCAGTGATCCAGCGGCTCGTGATAAAGGACCATCCCGAGGATCGCGATGGTCGGAAGGCGTGCAAAATCAAACGGCACGACCACGGTCGCAGGCGCGATGGCCAGGGCATTGGTAATACAGTAGTGGGCCAATAGGCCTGCCAAGCCGACAAGCAAAAGAAGCGGCGCAGTCGTTAAGGTTGGAAGTGTGATTTGCCCATCCAGACCTGATGCAACCAGACCCAAACCGGCCTGCATCAAAGTAAGCCAGAACATAATGCATCCGATGCTGGCTATGCGCGTTAAGGACTTGGTCGATATTGCTGTTAACGCGAAGAAAATCGCAGATGCGGCCGCAGCAATAACGCCGGGACTAAGTGTGGCGGCCCCTGGACGGGCCACAATGAGAATCCCGGCAAATCCGATCAGGGCTGCGGTCAGACGCAAAGCGGTCAACCTCTCGTGCAGCAGCAGTGGGGACAGCAGGATCACCCAGATGGGCTGAGTGAATTCGAGTGCAAAGACCTGGGCCAACGGGATCACTGTTACTGCATAGAACCACAGGTTCTGCCCGGTGAAATGCAACACGTTCCGAATACCATGCAAACCAAGACGTTTGGTGGTTACCTGATGCCATTTGCGTGAAGCCGAGAGGACGATTGCCACCACGCAGATACCAACTAGGCTGCGATAGAACATGATCTCAAAGGTGTCGTGCGTCACGCTCAGCTCGCGGCCGGCAATGGCCATCGATGTGAATGAGGCGATCGCCCCTGTCATCCACAGCGCCGCCTTACCGATCTGCATTTTATTGCTGTTCATGAGATCTCTTACATGTGCCGTGGTGCAACGGGCTGAATAGATTGCGTTTTACCCGATGAAGCAAGGCTAAATGTAAGTCTGGCCGTCTATGATCGCTTTGGGTGAGCGGCTTAGATGATGCCAGTATTCTGACGCGAACCCTCAAATAAAGGGGGTTCTTAACCGGTCAGCGCGCTGGCACTGATACTCAGGTGGTTGGCAGAGCTTTGCTGACCGAATCGCCGTTCAACACGTATCGAGCACCGGTATGAGGGCAGGTAACCTCACCACGACCAGTGAGAGGGATATCCAACTGCTCGCCATACTCGCTCATCCAGCCAATCTGTTTGGCAGCGACGCCCACCATCAGTGCGTATGGCTTCACGTCTGCATTAACCACGGCACCTGCACCGATAAACGCGTATTCCCCGATTGTAGCACCGCAAACGATCGTGCAATTGGCGCCCAGCGTGGCCCCTTTCTTTACCAGAGTATTGCGGTATTCGGCCTTTCGTTCGATCAATGAACGCGGGTTGTACACATTCGTGAACACCATGCTCGGCCCACAGAATACGCCGTCTTCCAGCGTGGTGTTGTCATAGTTCAAAACGTTGTTCTGAATTTTTTGCAATCGTCGCCAATTATGACCTTGTTCCCAACGAATACATTCTGCCCAAGTGAAACATTTCGGCCCAGCTTAGCGCCGCCGCAGATGTGCACCCAATGCCAGATTCGGCAGCCATCTCCGATCTGCGCGCCTTCATCGACGATTGCCGTTTCATGTACCGAGTAGTTGCTCATCGAATTGTCCTTCTCCCGTCAAACGCGGTGCATTTCAGCACTGTCGAGGGGGAATAATCACTCCCATTCAATCGTTCCGGGAGGTTTCGAGGTGATGTCGTAAGTGCACCGGTTGATGCCCTTGACTTCGTTGATGATACGCGTGGCGGTTTCACCGAGGAATTCGTGGCTGAACGGATAGTAGTCCGCTGTCATGCCATCGACGGATGTGACCGCGCGGAGGGCGCAGGCGTAATCGTATGTTCGTCCATCCCCCATTACACCGACTGTGCGCACCGGAAGAATGGCGACAAAGGCCTGCCAAATCTCATCATACAGACCATGTTTGCGAATCTGGTCGATATAGATGGCGTCGGCTTCGCGCAGGATCTCAAGCTTTTCGCGAGTTATCTCACCCGGGCAGCGAATGGCAAGGCCGGGGCCGGGGAAGGGGTGGCGACCGATGAAGCTGTCGGGCAGGCCCAACTCTCGGCCCAACGCGCGGACCTCGTCCTTGAAGAGTTCACGCAGAGGCTCGACCAGCTTCAAACCCATCTTTTCAGGCAGGCCACCCACATTGTGATGCGATTTGATGGTCACAGATGGACCGCCCGAAAACGACACGGATTCAATCACATCTGGATACAGGGTGCCCTGTGCCAAGAACTCGGCGCCGTCGATTGTGTCGGCGTGTTTCTGGAACACGTCGATGAACAGCTTGCCGATAATCTTGCGCTTGGTCTCAGGATCGGATTGACCATCAAGTTCACACAGGAACAGTTCACTTTCGTCCGCGTGGATCAACTGGATGTTGTAATTGTCGCGGAACATGCCGACGACTTCGGCAGCTTCGTTCTTGCGTAGCAGCCCATGGTCGACAAACACGCAGGTCAGCTGATCGCCAATCGCCTCATGTATCAGGATCGCCGCAACCGAGCTGTCGACACCGCCAGACAAGCCACAAATGACTTTTTTGTCCCCGACCTGTTCGCGGATCTTGCGGATCATCTCGTCCCGATAAGCCCCCATGGTCCAATCGCCCTTGAACCCTGCCAGTTTGACAAAATTCTCATAGAGCTTTGCACCCTTGGGTGTGTGATGAACCTCGGGGTGAAATTGCACCGCATAGAAATGACGCGAGGCGTCGGCCGTGATGGCATACGGCGCGTTGGGTGAAGTACCGAACACCTCAAAACCCGGAGCGATTTCGCTGACATGGTCGCCGTGGCTCATCCAGACCTGCTCGTCACCTTCGGCGAACCAGCCATCGAGGATATCAAGCCGATTATTCGGAGTAACAAATGCGCGGCCAAATTCTGCGGTGCCATGCCCGCTTTCAACCTTGCCGCCCAGCTGATGCATCATCACCTGCTGACCATAGCAGATGCCCAGGATCGGCACGCCGTAGTCAAAAATCTCTTGCGGGGCGCGGGGTGAACCCTCGCGCGTAACACTGTCAGGGCCGCCCGAAAAAATGACGGCCTTGGGCGCCATCTCTCGCACGAAATCCATCGTGACGTTCTGGTAGGGGTGGATTTCGCAATAGACGTTCAGTTCGCGCAAGCGGCGGGCAATAAGCTGCGTCACCTGGCTGCCGAAGTCGATGATCAAAAGGCGGTCATGGCTGTCTTGGGTCATGATTGGCTATTAGGTCGCAAGCCTTGCTTGTGCAAGCGTAATGACGTCAATTCAGCGAGGAGGCTGATACATGACCACCATAAAACTCAGAACTGCCGAACGAAGCGACGCCAAGTCGATACAAGTTTGTATCGCAAGCGCTTATGCCGATGCGATGAGAGACATTGCCGATCTGCCGGATGTTGCGTCTGGTATCGAGGAAGAGATCGCAGAGCATCAGGTCGTCATTGCTGAAGTGGACGGTACACTTCTCGGTGTCATCATATTTGATCAACAGGCCGAGGCTATGATGGTATTCAATCTCGCCGTTTCGCCAGAAGCTCAGGGCAAAGGTGTTGCGCGGCAATTACTTGCAGTTGCTGAAGCTGAGGCTGTTGAGCTTGGGCTTTCTATCCTGCGCTTGCGGACTCACCGATTGATGCACGCGACCCGTGAAATGTACACCCATCTGGGTTGGGTGGAGGTCGAGGAGGCAGGGAATTCTGTCGTCATGCAGAAATGGGCAAAGTAGGGACTGACAGACATATGTCGCTGTGGCCTACAGTTCATGTCGCTTTTACCTCTAGAGCGCCGTAAACTACCTGTGGCGGAGTTTGCCGTTCATGTAACACATCTACCAAACCAACCAATCACGGGATTTACTCAATGGCAGAGGCAAACACCCGGCGCAGGGCACGGGGTGGCGGTGGTGCCGCCCGTCGTGCCGAGCGTACGGCGGTCAAGATCGAAACCGCGAAATATATCGAACGCAATATCCCCAATTTCGAGGTCCTCAACGAAGAGGCGCTGGAGATTATCGAAACCAATGCGGAAACCGTATTGGCTGAGATTGGCGTCAATTTCGTAGACAATCCGGCAGCGCTTGAGCGCTGGAAAGACGCGGGTGCAGATGTCGATGGTGAGCGGGTCCGCCTGCCGCGCGGCCTGGCACGTGAGCTGATCAAGACCGCCCCTAGCGAATTTACCCAGCACGCCCGCAATCCTGAGAAATCGGTAGTCATCGGCGGCCGCAATATGGTTCTGGCTCCGGTCTATGGTCCTCCGTTCGTACGCGATGCGCAAGGCGGACGTCGTTACGCGACAATGGACGATTTCAACAAGTTCGTGAAGCTGGCCTACATGTCCAAGTGGCTGCACCATTCGGGCGGTACGGTCTGCGAACCGACAGATATTCCGGTAAACAAGCGCCATTTGGACATGCTGATGGCGCATATGACTCTGTCCGACAAACCGTTCATGGGTTCGGTCACTGATCCTAGCCGGGCGCAGGATTCGATCGAGATGTGCGAGATTCTGTTCGGCAAAGAGTTCGTGCAGAACAACACCGTGATGACATCGTTGACCAACATCAACTCGCCGATGACCTTTGACGACGTGATGATGGGTTCTCTGGAAGTTTATGCCGCAAACAATCAGGCCTGCATTATTTCGCCGTTCATCGTTGGTGGTGCTATGGCACCGGTTTCGGTCGCGGGCACGCTGACGCAGGTTCTGGCCGAGGTCATGGCAGGTGTAGCATATAGCCAGATCATCCGTCCGGGTGCTCCTGCGATCTTTGGGGCGTTCGTATCGTCGATCGACATGAATTCAGGAGCGCCGACCTTTGGCACCCCAGAGGCTTCGCACGTCACTTATGGTGCGGGTCAGTTGGCGCGCCGACTGGGTTTGCCATATCGCTCTGCGGGTTCGTTCTGTGGTTCAAAATTGCCGGATGCGCAAGCTGCGTATGAGACCGCGAACTCGTTGAACATGGGCCTTATGTCGGGTGTGAATTTCATGCTGCATTCCTGCGGTTGGCTCGAAGGCGGCTTGGTGGCGGATTTCGAGAAATTCGTCATGGATGCCGATCAGTTGGGCGTCTTGCACGGATTGGCCAAAGGTGTGGCCTATGATGAGAATGCACAGGCGATGGACGCCATCCGCGAAGTCGGTCCCGGAGGTCACTATTTGGGTTGTGCCCATACGCAAGCCAACTTCAAGGAAGCGTTCTGGAAAACCGATCTCTTGGATTATAAGCCGTTTGAGACCTGGGAAGAAGAAGGCGCCCGCGATACACGGACGCTGGCTTCGGCACGGGTTGAGCATCTGTTGGCGAACTACCAGCAGCCGCAGCTTGACCCTGATGTAAAGGCGGCGCTCGACGCATATGTTGCCGAAAAGAAAGCATCGATGCCGGACGCGTTCACCTGATTACTGATACTGCGTTGCGCGACTGGCCTGATACAGTTGCGCTTCGCCATTCAATGCAATCAGCAGATCAAGATGGCGAACAAGTGAATAGGCCGCATCTTCTTCGATGCGCTGCGCGTTAATCTCACGCTCCAATTCCAGCAAACGGATCAACGCTGCGCCAGTGCCCGGTGTTGATCCATACCCAAGAAGCCGTTGCAGGTGGCGGTCGCGATTATAGTCCTGCGCCCCGATCTTGGCGGCACGGGCCAATAGTCGCGGGCGGCGGAGTGTGGTGATCATGGTCATCAGGTCCTGCACGGCAGCTTTCCTTATTTTTCAATTTCGCTGTCTGAAATGTGACACAACCTAAGCGGGTGTTGCCTTGTGCGGGATCACCCCGAACTATGGTTTCACCACTGTTTATCTTTTTGAATCAATTCTGCTCTGTGCCGTCTGCGATTAACGAACGAGTAACGAAAGCAACTCTAGTTAGATTTGGTTAACTAAGAATCCGACGGCTAAAACTGTCAGTTTGTTTTGTCGACGAGGGCGAAGAAATATGGAAAACAGCGTGGCATTCACTGTTCCGGCATGGGTTCCCGAAGGGGCGCAACGATATCTGGACCATACGGAGTCAGGGCGATCTATTCGGGATATTGCGCGGTCCGCAGGGTGCCATGCCTCGACCATTCTGCGTCAGATCCGCAGGGTTGAGATGCGCAGGGACGATCCTTTGGTGGATGCAGCTCTGCATTCTCTGGCCCAATCACACTTTGCGCCAATGGAGCGCACAGGTTCTTCTTTTGCAATCGTGACGTCTGAGGCAGGACGGCCCGAAGCTCAAGACGACGAATTCGAGCGCGAGTCGCTGCGTGTACTGAGGCGCATGTGTGAATCCGGTGCCGTGCTTGCCGTGGCCGAGGATATGGACAAGGCTGTTGTGGTTCGGGACAACGGCAAAGGAGGAACTACCAAAACAGCAGTTGTAGATTGCCGGATCGCGCAGGCTCTGGCGCTGAATGATTGGATTTCATGCGATAGTCCGGGTCGGATTTCGCGCTACCGGATTTCAACCTCGGGCAGGGCTGCACTAAGTCATTTGATTGCCGAGGCCGAAAACCGGGCGCGTACGCAGAATGAATTTGGCATGGCGGAAGCGCAGGCGGCATTCAAACCCGCAACTGCGGGTGCAAGGGCGCCATCGCAGCCCCGCGTTCGTTACAGCACTGTGGAAAGCCCGCTGATCGCTTTGGCGCGCCGCCGCGACCGGGATGGCAAGCCGTTTCTGGATGAAACTCTGGTGAGCGCGGGCGAGCGCTTGCGTGAGGATTTCGAACTGGCGCAGATCGGACCTCAGGTCACACAAAATTGGGATCGCTTTCTGACAGGCGGTGGACGCGGTGACTTTGCCTCGGACAGCCAGGTGGGGCGAGGACCTTCTGGTGCCAGGGATCGTGTGGCCCGCGCGCTGTCTGACCTTGGGCCGGGTTTGAGCGACGTCGCGCTGCGCTGTTGTTGTTATCTAGAAGGGCTTGAGCTGGCTGAAAAGCGGATGGGCTGGTCTGCGCGATCAGGCAAGATCGTGCTGCGGATCGCGTTGCAAAGGCTGAAGCGCCACTACGAGGACCAGACCGAGCGGGATCGGATGATCGGCTGAACGATTCATGCAGCCATATACCGGCCTTGCGGAAATAACCCCAAATGATAGTCAGGGGTTATGAATTTCACCTTCCGCCAGCTGCAATATTTCCAGGCCGTCGCCGAACAGCGTAACTTTGGCCGTGCCGCGCAGGTCTGCCATGTGTCGCAGCCTGCGCTTTCAGTTCAAATCAAGTCACTGGAAGACTCGATCGGTGGGCCGTTGTTCGAACGGCAGGCCCGCGACATCCTGTTGACACCACTTGGTCGAGACGTATTGGACTATGCCCAACATGTCCTGAACGCGGCCGAACGGTTGGATCGATTTGCGCGCGACCATTCGGGTGGCCATAGGTCCCTGTCGATCGGGATTATTCCTACGGTTGCGCCATATTTGCTACCGGGGGTACTGGCCGGGTTGCGGGCTGCGGATGTCTCGTTGCGGGTTCAGATTCGTGAGGCTCGGACCGAGCGGCTGCTATCCATGTTGGGCTTGGGCGAAATAGATGCCGCCGTACTGGCGCTGCCCCTGGGAAATGGAACTTTCCACGAAGAGCCACTGTTCGAAGATCGGTTCTTGCTGGCAGGAAGTCAGACTCGCTTGAATCGATTGACCATCAGCCCGGAAGAGTTGCGGCCTGTGGACTTGAAGACAGCGCAATTGATGCTGTTGGAAGACGGGCACTGCCTGACAGATCAGGCGCTAGAAGTTTGCGGTCAGGATCGTACCAGCGGCCAAATTAATATGGGTGCGTCCTCACTTGCCACGTTGTCGCGTTTGGTCGCCGAAGGGTTTGGCCTGACGTTGATGCCTGAACTTGCGGCGCAGGCCGAGACGGATGCAGTCCCTGGTCTGCGATTGTTGCGATTTGGTGCGCCGCAACCGGCGAGGACCATTGGCCTGGTGCGTCGCAGCTCGACCGGAGCGGAGGAGTGGTTCGATCGATTGGCGCAAGTAATCCGGCAGGTCGGTGAAGACGTGGTAGCTAAAACTCGAACCTAACGAAAAAGGCCCGCCGAAATGGCGGGCCTTTCAAAGTAGGGCATGACAGGATTATGCCAGCGCCGGTTCGCGGGCTTCGTCCAGATGCTTCATCAGGTTTTCTGGGGACGACACGCCGTAAGGGTCTTCGGGGCAGTTATCCATCAGGCCGGGCTCTTCGAACCATGCCTCCACAACGCCATCGTTGACGATGGCTGCGTAACGCCACGAGCGCATGCCAAAGCCCAGATTGTCCTTGTCGACCAGCATACCCATTTTACGCGTGAACTCACCGGACCCATCAGGAATGACCTTGACGTTTTCCAGACCCTGATCGGCGGCCCATTTGTTCATGACAAAGCTGTCGTTGACGGACATGCAGTAGATTGCATCGATGCCCTTGGCCGCAAAATCGCCGTGGCCTTTTTCGAAACCAGGCAATTGATAGGTCGAGCATGTCGGGGTGAATGCGCCGGGCAGCGAGAACAGGATAACACGCTTGCCTGCAAAATAATCCGCAGTTGTCTTGTCTTCCCAACGGAACGGGTTGGGGCCTTCGACGGCCTCATCGCGGACACGGGTGTGGAAGGTTACGTCAGGCAGTTTTGCACCGGTTTTCATCATCAAACTCCTGTGATTCACATATGTTTGCCGCGAGAGTTAAAATGATTCTAACTCGGCTTCAATGATATATATGCTGCAACAGCATAATATCTTTGATGGCGTTAAAGCATTATAAGTAATGCGTAAAATGATGTGTATGGTCACTTTCGCTGCACGCGCGTAGACGTGCCGCATAGCGGCTATGCGCCGCTGGTGTAACCAAATGAGTCGGTCTATGTTATGAACAAAGAAAACCGACCCAAAGTCAGGAAAGCCAGCCGTGCGTGATCTGAAAATACCCGAGCAAAGACACCCCGAAAAGGCACATCGACCTGACAATGCGGCTCCGCGCAAACCGAATTGGATTCGTGTCAAAGCGCCGGGTGGCAAGGGCTATGCCGAGACGCACAAGATCATGCGTGACAATAATCTGGTCACCGTCTGCGAAGAAGCCGGATGCCCGAATGTAGGTGAGTGCTGGAGCCAGGGTCACGCGACCATGATGATCATGGGCGAGATTTGCACGCGCGGTTGTACATTCTGCAACATCGCGACCGGTAAGCCGGATACTCTGGATGCATTTGAACCGGGTCGCGTGGCGCATGCGGTGCAGAAGCTGGGCTTGAACCATGTGGTCATCACATCCGTGGACCGGGATGACCTGCTCGATGGAGGCGCCGATCACTTTGCACAGACCATCCGTGCGGTGCGACACCGCTCGCCCAAGACTACGATCGAGATTCTGACGCCGGATTTCCTGAAATGCGATCCCTCGGTGCTTGAGATTGTTGTCGAGGCCAAGCCAGATGTGTTCAATCACAATCTTGAAACGGTGCCGGGCCTTTATCCTCAGGTGCGTCCCGGTGCGCGATATTTCCACTCATTGCGCTTGCTGCAGCGGGTCAAAGAGATGGACCCGTCCATTTTCACCAAATCCGGCATAATGGTCGGACTGGGCGAGGACGAGCAGCAAGTTCGTCAGGTCATGGATGACATGCGCGCGGCGGATATCGATTTTCTGACTATCGGCCAGTATCTGCAGCCAACACCCAAGCATCATGGCATTGACCGCTTTGTTACACCCGAAGAGTTTGCGGCCTATGAAAAAGCTGCATTCGGCAAAGGTTTCCTTATGGTCTCGGCAACTCCTTTGACCCGGTCGTCTTACCATGCGGGCGATGATTTCGCCCGTTTGCGCGAAGCTCGACAAAAGAAGTTGAACCAGAGGTGAAACCCGAACTTCAATCCTGGCTTACCGAAAAGCGCCATGAACTGCATCAAGTGCCTGAGATATCGGGCGAGGAACGTGGAACCGCGACGAGTATCTCGAACTTGCTTCAGGCGTGTGATCCCGATGCGGTTCTGACAGGTATCGGTGGCCACGGTGTCGCGGCGGTTTATGATAGCGGACAGCCCGGACCAACCATCGGAATCCGATGTGAATTGGACGGTTTGCCGATTCAGGAAATCTCAAGTGCACGATACGCGTCGCAACATCCCGGAAAGGGGCATCTTTGCGGGCATGATGGCCACATGGCGATGGTGCTTGGTGTTGCCTTTGTATTGGGGGACAAGCGTCCGACCAAGGGGCGGGTGATTCTGATTTTTCAACCCGCCGAAGAAACCGGTCAAGGTGCGATTGCCTATCGTGCTGATCCCAAGTTTGCGGATATCGCTCCGGACTATGTGTTTTCTTTGCACAATTTGCCGGGTTTGGAATTGGGCGGGGTTGAGCTTTGCTCGGGTCCGGCGAATTGCGCCTCGCGTGGGATGCGAATTGTTTTGACGGGCAAAACCTCTCACGCGGCGGCTCCTCAGGATGGAGTGTCGCCAGCCGGTGCGTTGGCAGAGCTTATGCCTGCTTTGGCCATTCTGGGGCAGGGTGGGGCGCTGGATGCAGAATATGCGCTGACAACGGTAACCCATGCTAGGCTGGGTGAGGCCACTTTTGGTATCGCACCCGGTCAGGCCGAACTGTGGGTGACCCTGCGCACGGTCTCGGACAGCCGGATGGCAAGCCTGATCCGCGACGCAGAACAGCTGGTGACTACACGTGCTCAGGCACAAGGATTAGGTGTTGAAATCACCTATGACGATGTGTTTGAGGCTTGCACAAATTCGGGTGAAGCCGTGCAGATCCTGTCAGAGGCCTGCCAAAGCCGCGACATTCCTTGTAAGCTGGTTGCAACCCCACAAAGGTTTTCGGAAGATTTTGGGCAGTTCGGAAAAGGCGCAAAAAACGCCATGTTCTGGCTAGGCGCGGGGCGGGATCATCCGCAGCTACACAACCCCGACTATGATTTCCCGGATGCTTTGATCCCGATCGGGACAGATATTTTTCTGGCTGCTATCGAACAAACGCTCAAGGCCTGAGTTTTCTGGGCTGGCTTTCTGCCCATTCGGGCCACCAACCCATATATTCAATTCCGGCAATCATCAGGCAGATAAGGATCGCGCCAAACACCAGTTTCACGCGCCGTTCCGAGGGCGGGTTTCGCCCCCATTTTGACATGCGAACAAAGTGGCGCAGACTCATCAGTCCTGATCTTCGACAAATCGAACCTTGCCGATAAACGGCAGGTTGCGATTGCGCTGCGCATAGTCGATGCCATAACCCACGACAAATTCATCAGGGATTTCAAACCCGATCCAGTCCGAGCGGAAATCAACCTCGCGCCGGCTGGGTTTGTCCAGAAGGGCGATGGATTTCAACCGGTGCGGCTTGCGGGTACGGAGCAGCTTGGAGACATGATTCAGGGTATGGCCGGTATCCACGATATCCTCGACTACCAAAACATCGCGCCCTTCAATGGCGCCGCGTAAGTCCTTAAGAATACGAACTTCTCGACTGCTTTCCATCGAGTCTCCGTAGGATGATGCCTCAAGAAAATCGACCTCGATGGGCAGGTCCAGCTCACGCACCAGATCAGCGATAAAGACGAAGCTGCCGCGCAGCAGGCCGACAACGACCAGCTTGTCAGTGCCGCCGAATTCAGCCGTTATTTCGCGGCAAAGCTCTTCGATCCGGGCAGCAATTGCCTTGGCCGAGATCATCTCATCTATCACATATGCGCGCTGGCTCATCGCTGCCCCCTTGATCTTTGGCGCGCAACATACGAAATCACGCGCCATTGTCACCAGTTAATCCCGGATATCATGCCAACCCATTCCGAGACCCGCCCGCTGCCTTACACCGCTCAGCAGATGTATGATCTGGTCGCGGATGTGGCGAAATACCCCGAGTTCCTGCCATGGTGCGCTGCGGCCCGCATCCGTCGGACCTATCAAGCCGGAGATGGCAAGGTGATGGAGGCGGATCTGGTGATTTCATTCAAGGTATTCCGAGAACGCTTTGGCAGTCGGGTCACGCTATTTGATGAGCTGAAACGGATCGATACCGAGTATCTGGACGGTCCGTTCAAATACATGCGCTCGGATTGGGAATTCGAGGATACAGTTGATGGCTGCAACGTCTCGTTCCACGTTGATTTCGAATTCAAGAACGCGGTTCTGCAAGGAATCATTGGCGTGGTTTTCAACGAAGCCATGCACCGTATCGTCCGAGCATTCGAACAACGTGCTGCCGTCCTGTACGGCTGAGGCTTTACGCCCGAGCGGCGCGCGCTAGACTGCGCCACATGACCGATTTGACAACTGCCCTTGCCGAGTTTGCTGCTGGTTCTGTGTCGACCACGGCGCAGGCTCGTATCGTGACATCTCTATCCGCGTTGGACTGGCTTGCTGTGGGGCGGGCAGGCGCAGATGAGCCGGTTTCCCGCATCATACGTCAGATGGTTCTTTCCGAGAGCGGTGCCGCACAGGCGCGTTTGTTCGGAGGCGGTGATGCGCCGCTACGTGCAGCTGCGCTGGTGAATGGTACCATTTCTCATGCGCTTGATTATGACGACACGCATTTCGCTCATATCGGTCATCCATCGGTTGCTGTTTTTCCTGCAGCCCTTGCTCTTACTGCGTGGGAAGACCGACCTCTGGTCGATCTGCTTGAGGCAGCGCTAGTGGGAATGGAGTTATCGATCCGCATCGGTTTGTGGCTTGGTCGTGGTCATTATCAGGCTGGTTTTCACCAAACAGCCACGGCTGGCGCGTTTGGGGCTGCGGTGGCTGCGGGTCGGATTATGGCATTTGACGTAAAGCAGATGCGTGACCTGCTGGGGCTAACCGCGACCCGGGCCTCAGGGCAGAAATCACAGTTCGGGACCATGGGTAAACCCTATAACGCTGGACTTGCGGCCTCGAACGGGGTTGAGGCCGCCCAGTTGATCCGCAACGGTTTTCAACCCGGTGCTGACGCATTGGAAGGCCCGTTTGGGTTTGGGGCGACACATTTGGGAGCTGACGATTTAGCTGCTGCGCTTGATGGTTTGGGGGACGAGTGGCTGTTCGAAAGCATCAGCCACAAATTCCACGCTTGCTGCCATGGCCTGCACGCGGCGCTCGAGGCTGCGCGCGATCTCGACGTCGCCGAGCCTGAGGTGGCCGAGATCAAGATCAAAACCCACCCCCGCTGGATGAGCGTGTGCAATCAACTGCAGCCGACCAGTGGGTTAGGAGCGAAGTTTTCCTATCGTACCGTGATCGCAATGCAGGCAATGGGCTACGATACAGCTCTGCCAGGGAGCTATTCCGACAAGATTTGTGCTGATCCAAGACTGCAATCCTTAAGGGACCGGATCACGGTCGAGGCGGATGAGAGTCTATCCGAGACACAAGCCCATCTGTCCCTGTTACGCCGGGACGGCGCGCGCCGCGAGGCCAGCCATGATCTGCTGGCTCCGATGTCTCTATCGGATCGCGAAGATCGCGTCAGGGAGAAAGCGGCGAAGCTGATCGGAGGGGATGAGGCAGACGCCATCTGGTCAATGCTACGCACCGGTGGGCGCGCAGCGGATTTGGCTGAAAGGCTAACTGATTAAGCGACGCGCCAATGCAGTGGAAAGCCCGGATCGAATACGGTCACGGGGCCGTCGCCGCTTTCGATTTTGGCCGGATAGACGACCTCATCGCCTTTGGTCAGCGTGATGGTCTCTTCGTTTACTGGCAGGCGATAGAAGGCCGGGCCGCTGAGTGAGGTGAACGCCTCCAGCTTGTCCAACGCATCTGCGCGCTCGAACATTTCGGCCAGCAGTGACATCGTATTGGTTGCAGTGAAACAGCCGGCGCAGCCACAGGCCATTTCCTTGTTTGCATCCGTGTGCGGTGCGCTGTCTGTGCCCAAGAAGAAACGCGTATCGCCTGATGTCGCGGCGGTCAGCAGCGCCAGCCGATGCTCTTCGCGTTTGGCGACCGGCAAGCAGTAGTAATGCGGCTTGATGCCGCCAACCAGAATGTGGTTGCGGTTGATGATCAGGTGATGCGTTGTAATCGTCGCACCCAGATCTTTCTCGTTCGCCCTGGCGTAATCCACGCCGTTTGACGTCGTGATGTGCTCCATCACCACGCGCAGTCCGGGTGTTGCTTTGCGAATCGGATCAAGAACGCGGTCGATGAACACCGCCTCGCGATCGAAGATATCGATCTCGGCATCCGTGACTTCGCCGTGCACACATAGCGGCAGACCGATCTCGGCCATCTTCTCCAGCACCGGGCGTACCTTGTCGAAATCGCGAACGCCAGAAGACGAGTTGGTTGTTGCCCCAGCCGGGTAAAGCTTTACCGCCTTGACCAAACCGCTTGCATGTGCGGCGGCCACATCCGCCGGGTCTGTGTCTTCTGTCAGGTAGAGCGTCATCAGCGGCTCAAACGTCATGTCCTCAGGCAGAGCAGCAAGGATGCGGTCCCGATAAGCTGCTGCGTCGTCACCTTTGACAACGGGCGGAACCAGATTCGGCATGATGATGGCACGGGCAAAATGGCGCGCGGTTTCAGGCAAGACGGCTTGCAGCATCGCGCCATCGCGCAGATGCAAATGCCAGTCATCGGGGCGGCGGATCGTCAGGGATTGGGTCATGGCCCCCGGCTAACACAGCCGCTTGGGTGGTGAAAGACCCTCTTGCCCTTGCCGATGAGACAGATCGCCGTAAGTCACTGACGGATGGTGGTCTTGACCTCTGGTTGTGGTCATGACCTGTTGGGGCGCAGGAAAAAGGGGAACTCATGACACAGCCAAACTCCATCGATGCCGTGCAAGAGCTTCTGGGCTCTGAGGGTTATGTCTGTGGCCGGGCTTTGGCGACGGTTGTGTTTCTTTCGCTGAAACTTGGTCGGCCTCTGTTTCTGGAAGGTGAGGCGGGCGTCGGCAAAACCGAAATTGCCAAGGCGCTGGCCGCAGGACTAGGCCGCCGCTTGATCCGGTTGCAGTGTTACGAAGGCCTTGATGCCTCTTCCGCTGTGTATGAGTGGAATTTCCCCGCCCAGATGGTGGCGATCCGAACCGCAGAAGCGTCGGGTGGGGCGGACCGAGGCGCGTTGCAGACCGAGCTGTTCTCGGATGATTATCTGATCGAACGCCCCTTGCTGCAGGCCATGCGTCCGGATGCCAATGGGGCACCTGTATTGCTAATTGACGAATTGGACCGGACAGACGAACCCTTTGAGGCTTTCTTGCTGGAGGCACTCAGTGACTTTCAGGTCACGATCCCCGAGCTTGGTACTGTCAAAGCTCCAGAACCGCCCATTGTGATCGTTACCTCGAACCGCACGCGCGAAGTACACGACGCACTGAAACGCCGCTGCCTATATCATTGGGTTGATTACCCTGACTTTGCGCGCGAGATCGAAATCCTGCACGCACGGGCTCCCGAAGCGGCAGAAGCGCTGAGCCGTGAGGTGGTCGCCTTTGTTCAGCGCTTGCGCACTGAAGATTTGTTCAAGAAACCGGGGGTGGCCGAGACCATCGATTGGGCTAAGTGTCTGCTGGCGCTGGACGTTATCAACCTCAGTCCCGAAGTAATCGGCGATACGTTGGGTGCCATCCTGAAATACCAGGACGACATCCAAAAGTTGCAGGGGTCCGAGGCCAAACGCATTCTGGATCAGGCGAAAGCCGATCTCGAACCAGCCTGATGCTTCATATGCTCGAAAATACTTTGGGGGTTTGATGGCCGAACAACTCCCACTCGATATACCGGACAACCCCAAACTGGCCCAGAACATCACCCATTTTGCGCGCGCTTTGCGCAAGGCCGGACTGCCGATAGGAACTGGGCGCGTGATTGACGCGATCCGCGCGGTGCAGGCTGCGGGGTTCACCGAGAAAAGAGATTTCTACTGGACGCTGCATGCCTGTTTCGTGAACCGGCCGGAACATCGAACGGTTTTTGCGCAAGTCTTCCGCCTCTATTGGCGCGATCCGCGGTATCTAGAACATATGATGTCCATGATGCTGCCCGCCATTCGCGGTGTTCAGGAGGAGCGCAAAGCGGATGCGGCTGAAAAGCGCGCGGTTGAGGCGTTATTGGATGGCGTCGAACGCGACTTGCCAGAATCAACCGAGCAACAAGAGGAAAGCGAGATCGAGATCGACGCAACCCAAACCGCGTCATCTGAAGAACGCTTGCGCAACCTCGATTTCGAACAGATGAGTACATCCGAGATCGCCCAGGCCAAACGCATGCTGTCGCGCCTGAACTTACCGGTCAAACCCATCGAGTCTCGCCGAGGTCAGGCCAGTCACCTCGGTCACCGCGTTGATCGCGCTCGGACACTTAGGTCAGCGATGCGGCAGGGTGGCGAACTACGCGATATCGCGCACTTGCAACCCAAACCTCGGTGGCCGAATTTGGTGGCGTTGTGCGATATATCCGGGTCGATGAGCCAATACAGTCGGATCATTCTGCACTTTCTACACGCGGTTTCGAATGCCAAAGGCGCAGGTTGGGCCAAAGTGCACGCATTCACGTTTGGCACACGCCTGACCAACATCACCCGCCATCTGCATCAACGTGATGTCGATGCAGCGCTGGCCGCTGCTGGGGCCGAGGCACGGGACTGGGAAGGCGGAACCCGGATCGGAGAATGCCTGCATCAGTTCAATCGCGACTGGTCGCGGCGCGTCATGGGGCAGGGGGCGGTCGTGTTGTTGATCACCGACGGGTTAGAGCGGGGCGATCCCGAGATGCTGGAAAAGGAAATCGAGCGCCTGCACCTGTCGTCGCGGCGTCTGATTTGGCTGAACCCATTGCTGCGCTGGGACGGGTTCGCACCGAAAGCTCAGGGTGTGGCGACAATGCTTCCACATGTCGACAGCTTCCGCGCCGGGCATTCGATTGCGTCGCTGGAAGATCTGGCCGCCGTGATTTCACAGCCAGATGATCAGGGGCAGAAAGCGCGGCTGATGTCCGCGCTTTCCGACTAGCTGTTACGAAAGCTGCTCTTCATTGCACTTCCGTGCCATCTCCATGGCTTTGTAAGTGCCGGTCAGATCGACGGTGAAGGCGAACTCTTTTTCCGGGAACACGACCATTACCTTCTTCTTGGCAAGGTCATCCGCGAACTGAGGGTCGTCCGACAGGACATATCCGCCCGAATAACCCTTGGTGATGTTCCCCTTCATGCCGGTGGCCTCACCAACATAGATATTGTCTCCGATCAGGATGGCGACGGCCTCTTTCTCGCCTTTCTTGATGTTGGTCTCGGCTTTGGTGAAGACGCCCACATAGCCAACGCCGCGATCTTCGGTCAGGCCCATCTGTACGACATTTTCAGCGTCATCAACCGCTTCGATAAGGCAGGATTTCTTGTCCTGATCGATGAAAACCTTCCAGCCTTCGACCTCACCGTATTTCAGAAATGTGTCAGCCCAGCCGGTGCTGGCAGTCAACAGGCCGATCGCTGCTCCGAGTGTAAGAATGCGTTTCAACTGTTTGTCTCCGCTATGAAATATGTTGGGACGATCCCGAATAGGCCCCGGAATCGCATGCAGGCTAGAATGACGCCTTCCAACATTCAACAATTTGTGAATGTGAGTTCAAAATCGGCTTGTTAGCGCCACAAGATCGACCCGCTGAGCGCTTTTCATTGCTCCAAAGCTGACTATGTTGAACCCAAGCAAGGCCGGAGGTCTAAATGGAACGATTCGATAGCAGCCCGGAAACCGCACTAAAATGGTATCGCGCCGGGAAGGGCGCGGCTTTGGCCACTGTGGTTGAGACCTGGGGCAGCGCGCCGCGCCGTGTAGGCGCGCAGTTGGTCATTGCGGGCGATGGTCGGATCGAAGGCTCGGTTTCTGGTGGTTGCGTCGAAGGTGCCGTGATCGTCGAAGCGCTGGAAGCCATAGATGAAGGCGAGGCAAGGCTGCTAGAGTTCGGTGTAAGCGACGAGGATGCGTTTGCCGTCGGTCTGGCTTGCGGCGGTACGATCAGGGTTTTGGTTGAACCGGTCGGCAAGGTCCTGCCCGAACCAATGCTGGCCGAACTGGTCGCGGCACGGGCGCGGCGCGAACCCTTGGCCCATGAAGTCAATGTCGAGACGGGCCAGCGCGCGTTGCGCCGAAATGCCTATTCCGAACGCTTGCGTATGGACAGGTCCGGGTTCGAAGAGGATGGGCAGACCTTTGTCGCTGTCCACAACCCACCGTTACGGTTGATAGTGGTGGGAGCGGTGCACATCGCCCAAGCTCTGGTGCCGATGGCCCGGATCGCGGGTTATGACCCGGCGATTATAGATCCGCGCGAGGCCTTCGCATCGGACGCACGTTTTCCCGGAGAAACCATCCTTACGGATTGGCCGGATGAGGCTGTATCAAAGCTGGGTCTCGACTCGCGCACGGCGCTTGTGTTGCTGACCCACGACCCCAAACTTGATGACCCCGCGCTTCAGGCCGGTTTGGCGGCCGATGTGTTCTACATCGGCGCACTCGGATCTAAGCGCACACATGCCAAACGCGTGGAGCGGATGAAGCAGGCCGGGTTCAACGATGACCAGATTTCACTGATTCACGGACCTGTTGGGCTTGATATCGGGGCGGCTGGACCGTCTGAGATAGCCGTTGCGATCCTTGCGCAGATGACGGCGGTCCTGCGAGGCAGAGCGTGAAGTTTGGTCCTGTACCCGTTTCCGACGCCAACGGCGCGATATTGGCCCATTCCGTCAAAGCGGGAAACCGCAAGCTTAGGAAAGGTATAACGCTTGCGTCCGAGCACATAGCCGAGTTGCACCAAGCCGGTCTGACCGAGGTCACAGTCGCCAGACTGGAGCAAGGTGATTGCCATGAGGACGAAGCCGCAGCGCTGCTGGCAGAAGCGCTTGCACCAAGTCCCACACAGGCAAATCTGCGTGTCACCGAAGCCTTTACAGGCCGGGTCAACCTTTTAGCAAATGGACCAGGCGTCGCGGTGCTGGATACCGATGCCTTGCAAAAGTTCAATCAGGTCAACCCGATGATCACGGTTGCCACGGTGCCGCAATATCAGCAGATGGCGGCTGGCGGCATGGTCGCGACGATCAAGGTGATTTCTTATGCCGTACCTCGATCCGACGTTGAGAGTGCGGCCCGTCATGCGCAGGACGCTATTCGGTTATCGGTGCCCAAATACGAAAACGCGGGTCTCATCGTTACCGACATTGCTGGCGGGCCATCTAATGAAAAAGGTATCGCTGCTATTCGTAGCCGGGTTGAGGCTTTGGGTATGAATCTGTCAGATGTTCAGGTGGTGCCGCATCGGATGGGCGACTTAACAGCATCGATTTCGGCCATTCGGGGTGAGATCGTCATGATCCTGACCGGATCGGCCACGTCGGATAAAGATGATGTGGCGCCTGCTTCTGTGCGGGCAGCGGGGGGTATCGTCGACCGGTTTGGAATGCCGGTCGATCCGGGGAACCTGTTGTTTTTGGGATCTTCCGGCGGGCGCCCCATTATCGGTTTGCCCGGATGCGCGCGCTCACCAGCATTGAACGGGGCGGATTGGGTCTTGTCCCGCGTTGCTTGCGGAATCGAAACGACGGGCGCGGACATCGCAGGGATGGGTGTCGGTGGGCTGCTAAAAGAAATCCCGACGCGGCCACAGCCCCGCGCTGCCAAGAGTAAATGACGCAACGGCAATTTTGCCCTGTTTGGTGGACGCATCATTGTTAGAAGGCTGATCAGCGAAACTGCGGAAAAATCAGGCAAATATTTTTGTTCTCAAACGAAATTTACCGTGTTTAACTCTGGCTTAGCAAATAAGCCAAGAAAAGGGGAGGATCTTATGACCAAGGTCTCAATGACCGTGAACGGCGTTGCCGTCAGCGGTGATGTTGAAGGGCGGACTCTATTATCCGGATTTCTACGCGACCACCTGAATTTGACAGGCACACATATTGGCTGCGACACGGCTCAATGTGGCGCGTGCGTGGTGCACGTGAATGGTGAGGCGGTCAAATCCTGCAACATGCTGGCGCTGGAAGCAGACGGCGCGGATGTGGGCACGATCGAGGGGCAGGCGGCCGAAGATGGCACGCTGAACGTGATCCAACAGGCCTTTCAGGATCATCACGGGCTGCAATGTGGATTTTGCACTCCGGGCATGGTGATGAGCGCTGCAGCATTGCTCAAGGATAACCCGCGCCCGACCGAAGGCGAAATTCGCAAGTACCTTGAGGGTAACCTATGCCGGTGCACAGGTTACCACAACATCGTCAAGGCAATCATGGCCGCATCGGGTCAAGACGTTTCCAGCATCGCCGCCGAGTGAGGCGGGTAAGAATTTTCGACGAAAATTCTTTTCCACGGAGGAGAACAAGCAATGCCCAAAGACAGTGGCATCGGAGCCAGTTCCAAGCGGCGCGAGGACGTACGCTTTCTGACCGGAGCAGGCAATTACACCGACGACATCAACGTAAATGGCCAGGCCTATGTGCATTTCCTACGGTCCGACATCGCGCATGGCCGGATCACCAACATCGACACATCTGCCGCCGAGGGTATGCCGGGGGTTGTGAAGGTGTTCACCGGCAAGGACTTTGAAGGCGTGGGCGGAATGCCTTGCGGCTGGGAAGTAACCGACCGTCATGGCGCCCCGATGCAGGAACCACCGCATCCCATTCTGGCGCAAGGCAAGGTCCGACATGTAGGCGATCCCATCGCTGCCGTTGTCGCGGACAGCCTTGAACTCGCCCGCGATGCGGCGGAAGCGATTGAAGTGGATATCGAAGAACTCCCTGCCGTGCTGGATATGAAAGCCGCAGCGCAGGATGGCGCTACGCTTATCCATGAGGATCTGAAGAACAACATCTGCTATGACTGGCATCTGGGCGAAGAAGACAATGACAAGGTCAATGAGGTTTTTGCCAACGCGGCCCATGTCACCACTCTGGACCTGATCAATAACCGTCTGGTTGCTAATCCGATGGAGCCGCGCGTTGCGGTGGCCGAGTACAGCCGGGGTACGGATGAGTACACGCTCTACACCACTTCGCAGAACCCGCATGTGATCCGCTTGCTGATGTGCGCATTTGTTCTGGGCTTGCCTGAACACAAAGTGCGTGTCGTAGCGCCTGATGTTGGTGGTGGATTTGGCACGAAGATTTTCCACTACGCGGAAGAGGCGTTCTGTACATTCGCTGCCAAGGCCTGCAACCGTCCGGTCAAATGGACCGCCAGCCGGTCCGAGGCGTTTATGTCGGATGCGCAGGGCCGCGACCACGTCAGCACGATTGAGCTCGCTTTGGACGCGGACAATAACTTCACAGGCCTTCGCACCAACACCTACGCCAATCTGGGCGCGTATCTGTCGACCTTCTCAAGCTCGGTTCCGACTTGGCTGCATGGCACTCTGATGGCGGGCAACTACAAGACGCCGGTCATTCAGGTGAATGTGAAGGCAATGTTCACCAACACAGTGCCGGTGGACGCTTATCGCGGTGCGGGTCGGCCAGAGGCGACCTATCAGCTGGAGCGCGTCATCGACAAGGCAGCGCGTGAACTGGGTGTCGATCCGATCGCCCTGCGTCGCCAGAATTTCATCACCCAGTTCCCGTATGACACACCGGTGGCGCTGACCTACGACACCGGGGATTACAACGGGACGATGGATAAGCTTGAAGCTGCTGCTGATTTGGCTGGCTTTGCCGCGCGACGGGCGGAAAGCGAGGCCAATGGCAAGCTGCGTGGCCTAGGCGTCAATTGCTATATCGAGGCCTGCGGCATCGCGCCCTCGAACATCGTCGGCATGCTGGGGGCCCGGGCGGGTCTTTATGATGCTGCCACGGTGCGGGTGAACGCCACCGGTTCCATCAGCGTCATGGTTGGTGCACATAGCCACGGGCAGGGGCATGAGACCGCTTTCCCGCAGGTTGTGGCCGACATGATCGGCATCGACGAGTCGATGGTAGAGATTGTGCATGGCGACACCTCGAAGATCCCGTTCGGCATGGGCACTTATGGCTCACGCTCGCTCGCGGTCTGTGGTTCGGCCATGGTTAAGGCGACCGAAAAGGTGATCGACAAGGCCAAGAAGATCGCGGCCCACCTGCTCGAGGCGTCCGAGGCCGATATCGAGCTGAAGGACGGTCAGTTCAGCGTCGCGGGCACTGACAAGTCCGTGGCCTGGGGTGATGTGACTCTGACAGCCTATGTACCGCACAACTTCCCATTGGAGGTTGAGCCGGGGCTGGAGGAGACCGCATTTTATGACCCGGCCAACTTCACCTTCCCAGCGGGGGCATATGCCTGCGAGGTTGAGGTGGATCCCGAGACTGGACAGGTGACCATCGAAGCCTTCACCGCTGCGGATGACTTTGGCAACATCGTTAACCCGATGATTGTGGATGGTCAGGTACATGGCGGTATCGGTCAGGGTATCGGTCAGGCTTTGTTGGAAAATTGCGCCTATGACGAGAATGGCCAGTTGCTGAGCGCATCCTTCATGGATTACGCGATGCCACGCGCCGATGATCTGCCGTTCTATGCGGTCGACCATTCCAGCCAGACGCCGTGTACGCACAACCCGTTGGGTGTGAAGGGCTGCGGTGAGGCTGGTGCGATTGGCTCGCCGCCTGCGGTAGTCAACGCGGTTCTGGATGCGCTGAACTCGGGTGGAAAGGCTGTTGATCACATTGACATGCCGATGAGCCCGTCGCGTGTTTGGACAGCAATGCATGGTTGAGAGGTTCGGGTGCGAGGGGCCAGCCCCTCGCGCTCCCCGAGATATTTATAGCCAGATGAAGGGCGGATCCGCGCTTTTCGGAAAGGAAGAACGAAATGTACAATTTCGAGTTTGAGAAACCCTCGACCATCGCTGACGCGGTTACTGCGTTGGGAGTTGAGGATGCACAGGCACTGGGGGGTGGGCAAACCCTGATCCCCACAATGAAGCAGCGGTTGGCCGCGCCATCCAAGCTGGTTTCGGTCAATGGAATCGCTGAAATGAAAGGGGTCTGCGTCGAGGATGATGGCTCGGTAGCGATAGGCGGTGCGACAACCCACGCAAATGTGGCCGCTGAAGCTGCTGGTAACTATCCGGCGCTGGCAGCGCTGGCCGGCCAGATCGGTGATCCTGCGGTGCGTAATCGTGGCACTATTGGCGGTTCGATTGCCAACAATGATCCAGCGGCCTGTTATCCGGCGGGAGTGCTGGGTTCAGGCGCGACCATTGTCACCAATAATCGCCAGATAGCGGCGGATGACTTCTTTCAGGGCATGTTTACGACAGCTCTGGAAGAGGGCGAGATTATCACTTCGGTGCGTTTCCCCGTGCCTCAGGCGGCGAGTTATCAGAAGTTTTTGCAGCCCGCGTCTCGGTTTGCGTTGGTCGGGGTATATCTTGCCCGGTTTGCCGATGGCGTTCGGGTTGCAGTAACCGGTGCAAGCGAGGACGGAGTTTTCCGCTGGGCGGAGGCTGAGGAGGCCCTGAACAAAGAGTTCCGCGCGGACGCTTTGATGGGGCTGCATATCAATCCGATGAACATGATTGGTGATCTGCACGGGAGCAAAACGTATCGGGCGCATCTGGTCACTGTTATGACGAAACGGGCTGTCGAAGCTTGCAGTTGATCTGATTGTTAATCAGCTTTGAGAGCCTCGGTGAAAGCCGGGGCTCTTTATTCTTTCCGAACTCTTGGGAGCTTGGCGGGGCGCCAGTAGGCGCCGGTGTCTTCTCTGGCTGTCTGATAGCGTTCCACGCGGTCACGCGCGGCTGATCCCCCTGCGGCAAAGAGATGACCCAGCAGGCATTCAAGCACTGCCATCGCTCCGGAGAAGCTGGAAAAGTGATGTTGCGCGCGGGTACTTACAGGCAGCACGATGTCAGGGTCAACACCAGGGGCGATGACGTCGCTATCCGACAATAGCACGATGCGCATGCCGCGTTTACGCGCAAAACGCATGGATTGTATAGTGTCAGAGGAATAGGGGTGAACGGTAATAGCGAAAAGGCAGTCCGCCTCATCGGCCTCGAGCAAATCATCGATGGCTGATCCCATATGTCGCGGGATAAGTTGAAATCCTGGGTGTGCCATCCGACCCGCATAGTGGAGATAGTAGGCCAAAGCATAGCTGGCCCGGGTCGCGGTTAGGAAACAGCGATTAGCTGCAATCATGTACTCTGTGACCTGTTGCATCAAATCAGGATCGGCCAGTCGCAAGGAGCGGGCTACGACGTTCAGTTCGTTTTGCGCAAACCCAGCTTGCGCGGCGCTGAATTGGCCCCCCGATTTCATGCGATCCAGCCAGCCCTGACCCAGCCGATCTTCTCGATCTGTGACAAGGGTTTGGCGAAAGGGTCGTCTGAACGACTCAAAACTGTCGAATCCCATGCGTTGTGCCAACCGCACCAAAACGTTTGAACTGACACCGATCTTTTCGGCGGTAAGCCGAACCGGGTCGAGCCCGAAATCGCCAGGGTGGTCGATGATGTATTTCGCTGCGGCTTGCATTTGCTGAGGCAGGGTGTCGATTTCGTGCCGAAGCTGCTCGGTGAGTTGGGATGAGGTGTGTTGCATTTGGTAAGAAAAAACAAATGTTATGAAGATTGCAAATTGAAAACGTGAGCGAGGTGTCTAATTCGGGATCGTAAAAAACAGGTGACGGAATGTCTGGGACTGGTTTGAGGATGACGAGAAGGCCATATGTGTTGGTGGCTCCGAACGGGGCGCGACGAGGGCATGGAGATCATCCTGCCCTGCCGATCAAGACTGATGAAATCGTCAAGGTCGCGAAAACGTGCCATAGGGCAGGTGCGCAAGGTCTGCATCTGCATATTCGCGATCAGTCAGGTAACCATTCACTAGATGCGGGTTTGTATCGCGAAACCATTGCTGAACTGCGTGCTGCGGCCCCTGACATGGACATCCAGATTACGACAGAAGCTGCTGGCGTTTTCGGCGTTCAAGCACAACTTGCTTGTTTGCAAAATGTGCGCCCGGACTGGGCTTCGATTTCGGTGCGCGAGATTGCACGGTCGCCCGAACTTGCGCCAAAGGTCTACGCACTATGCGCGGAACAAGGGACTCGTGTTCAGCATATCCTCTATGATGTCGCTGACGTTGAGTTACTGACCCATTGGCAGGCTGAAGGGGTGGTAAAATCGGATCAGGTCGACCGTCTGCTTGTCCTTGGTCGCTATTCCACGGCGCAGGAATCGAGTCCGAATGATCTGGATGTGTTTCCGCACAGCGCTGATCCATGGATGGTCTGTGCCTTTGGAGGGCAGGAGCATGCGTGCCTGCAAAAGGCCGCGCAGCTGGGTGGCGATGTGCGCGTTGGTTTTGAGAACAGCCTTGCCGGTCCGGATGGCCAGGCTTGGGCAGACAATGCCGCATCCGTCGCGGCGCTGATTGATCTTCTGAAAAGGACGTCGACATGAGTCACGTATTTCCACGCCATACAAAGTCGGAACTGCCTGAGGCCGCTGGTGGTGACGGCTGTTATCTCATCGACTCAACCGGCCGTCGCTATCTGGATTGTGGTGATGCTGCCGTTTCATGCCTCGGCCATTCCAACGCCGCTGTGGTCAAAGCGGTGCAGGATCAGGTGGCGCAGATTGCGTTTGCGCATACGGGCTTTATGACCTCGGCACCGGCCGAGGCACTGGCCGATCTGCTGATTAAACACGCCCCCGGCGAACTGGACCGGGTCTATTTTGTCTCGGGCGGGTCAGAGGCGACCGAGGCTGCTATCAAACTGGCGCGGCAGTATTATCTGGAAACCGGTCAGCCAGAACGCCGCCATGTGATCGCGCGTCGGCAAAGCTATCACGGCAACACTTTGGGGGCACTTTCGGCGGGTGGCAATGAATGGCGGCGGGCGCAGTTTGCACCGATGCTGATCGAGATGACTCATATCGCTCCTTGCTATGAGTACGCCGAAAAGCCTGAGGATGAGAGCAGTTTTGAATATGGTCAGCGCGTTGCGAATGAGCTGGAGGCAGAAATCCTGCGCCTTGGGCCTGAAACGGTCATGGCTTTCATGGCAGAGCCGGTGGTTGGTGCGACGCTTGGGGCTGTTCCGGCAGTCGAGGGGTACTACAAGCGAATCCGTGAAATTTGCGATCAACACGGCGTTCTTCTGATCCTCGACGAAGTAATGTGCGGCATGGGTCGTACCGGGCATTTGTTTGCCTGTGATCATGACGATGTCGCGCCGGATATTCTTTGTATCGCCAAAGGGTTGGGTGCAGGGTATCAGCCTATCGGAGCGATGCTGTGTTCGGGTCGAATCTATGATGCGATCCGGGATGGATCGGGTTTCTTCCAGCATGGCCACACCTATATCGGTCATCCGGTTGCGACTGCGGCTGCGCTTGCCGTTATACAGGAACTTACCTCTCGTGATCTGCCGGCGCGGGCAGGTGTAATGGGGGATAAGCTGCAGAGCATGCTGGAAAACAAGTTCGGTCAGCACCCGAATGTCGGGGATATTCGCGGTCGCGGCTTGTTCCGAGGGATTGAGCTGGTCGAGGATCGAGATATGAAAACCCCGTTTGATCCGTCGCGTGGCGTGGCGGGCAAAATCAAGAAGGCCGCCATGGCCGAGGGATTGATCTGTTACCCGATGTCAGGCACGCGTGACGGACGCAACGGAGATCATATCCTCCTAGCACCGCCCTTTGTCATCGAAGATGACCAACTGGTCGAGCTTGTAGACAAGCTGGATCGGGCGATATCCTCGGTGATCTGATTTAGGCGAGAAGCCAGAAAACAAAGAAGCCCCTCCGATTTCGGAGGGGCTTTTGTCATTCTACAAAAAGAAAACCTACTTCTGTGGCAGCGGGCCAATCATCATGATCATCTGACGGCCTTCCATCTTGGGCATGTTCTCGATCTTGCCCAGATCCTTGACGTCCTCGGCCACACGTTCCAGCAGTTCACGCCCCAAATTTTGGTGGGCCATCTCGCGGCCACGGAAACGCAGGGTGACTTTGACCTTGTCGCCGTTCTCAAGAAACTTGAACACGTTGCGCATCTTGACGTCATAGTCATGCGTATCGGTGTTGGGCCGGAACTTGACCTCTTTCACCTCGATGATCTTTTGCTTCTTGCGGGCTTCGCTTTCGCGTTTCTGCTGTTCGTACTTGAACTTGCCGAAATCCATGATTTTGCAGACCGGCGGGTTGGCGTTAGGCGAAATCTCAACCAGATCGAGACCGACGTCGGCGGCCATCTGCATGGCTTTTGCGGGATGAACCACCCCGACATTTTCACCTTCGGCGCCAATCAGGCGAATTTCGGGAGCACGGATCTTGTCATTGACGCGCGGGCCGGTATCTCGCTGTGGCGGCGCGTTGTGAGGTCTGCGGGCTATGGGTTCATTCCTTTGATGATTGCAGAATTTCGAGCCCGGAATTTAGACCGGGCTGAGAGGTGTTTCAAGCGGCATAAATTGCAAGCCGCATGAATTTTCCATGAATTTCGTGAGTTTTTGCCGGTTTAGGGTGTCGATAACTCCACCGGCAAACCCCATTAGCCCACAAATGCCTTTTCAATCACGAATTCCTTGGGTTCGGAATTGGCGCCTTCTCGCAGGCCGAACTCTTCCAGAATTGCTTTGATGTCATGGTTGAAGGCAAGGCTGCCACAAACCATCGCGCGATCAGTGTCTGGCTTGATACCACCTTCGATGCCCAGATCGGCAAATACGGTGCCGTCTTTTAACAGCTCGGTTATACGGCCCATCTTTGGGCTCTCTTCCCGCGTGGTGGTGGGATAATAGCGGATCTTGTCGGCGAAACCGTCACCAATCAGTTCGGCCAGCAACTCGTCCTGTTTGACGCCCTCGATCAACTCGCGACCGTAATCCAGTTCAGCTACGTCGCGGCAGGTATGGGTGATGATAACCTCGTCATAATCCTCATAGGTCTGCGGTTCACGCAGCAGCGACGCGAAGGGCGCAAAGCCTGTGCCGGTGGCGAAGAACCAGATGCGCTTGCCGGGCAGCAATGCGTCATGCACCAGCGTGCCGACGGGTTTGGGCCGAAGAATGATCTGATCACCAGGCTGGATGTGCTGCAGTTTTGAGGTCAGCGGGCCATCCTGCACTTTGATCGAGTAGAATTCCAGTTCCTCATCCCATGAAGGCGAGGCGATGGAATATGCGCGCAACAGCGGTTTGCCATTATCGCCCAGTAGGCCGATCATAACGAACTCACCCGAGCGAAAGCGCAAGGAAGCCGGGCGCGACACCTTGAAAGAGAACAGGCGGTCGGTCCAATGTTTGACCTCGGTCACAGTCTGGGCGTCGGGCAGGACGGGGGCCTTAACGGCGGTTGCTTCACTCACGGATTTCATCTCTGTCATCATTTCACTGCCGGTCTGCTAAACCGGTATCTCCGTTTAATCTTTGATCCAAGTCAGGAAAAGGGGCAGATTGCCCCTTTCGTATCACAGGTTGGCGATGGCGGGTTAGCCGCGCAGGCGGGCCTGGTAGTTGTTGTCCTGCCAATTGGCCCGGGCCAGCCACTGATCTTCGGGCTGCCGGTTCGCCAAGGTGTCATCAATTTCGACTTCGTCAAAGCCGCTACGACGCGCCATGGCGTATTGGTCTGCAAGAACATGGCCTTTTGCCCGCAGGCGACCTGTATAACCTTTCAGACGCAGAACACGCGCGATGGTAAAACCGCGCCCATCCGCTGAGGATGGAAAATCCACGCGCACCATCTGGGCGCTGCCCAGCCGGTCAAACAGTTCATCGGGGTCAGTGTCCGAAGCGATATCCAGTGCGACCACGTCATTCGCTGCATCGTCCAGCGTGACATAGCCATCGCTCCAATCATCGGGGGCAAAGCCCTCGTCGTTTACGATTACGTTCATGTTTTCTCTCCGATGCGCACCATTTTTCCATCAACAAAATGGATGCCGCATTCTTCCTTGTTCTGATCGCGCCAGCGCCCGGCGCGGGGGTCTTCGCCTTCTTTGACCGGTGAAGTGCAGGGCGCACAGCCGATCGAGGGGTATCCTTTGGCCACCAGCGGATGCCGGGGCAGGTTGTTTTCGTCCATATAGGCGCGCACATCCTCGGGTGCCCAATGGGCCAGCGGGTTGACCTTGATCCGGCCGGTCCCGTCCTCGACCTCGAAAAAGTCCAGCGCGGCACGGGTGCCGGACTGAAACCGTTTGCGCCCGGTGATCCAGCCACAATACCCAGTCAGAGCTTTCTGCAGCGGGAAGGTCTTGCGCAGGTTGCAGCAGGCATCGGTGTCACGCAGACGCAACGCGCCATAAGGATCGTCACGCTGAACATCTTCATCCTCGGCGCGGATGATCTGCACATTGCGCAGGCCCAGACGCTCGCTGACCTCCTGCTGGTATTCCAGCGTTTCGGCAAACAGCATCTGGGTGTCCACGAATAGCACTGGGGTCATCTTGTCGACCACTGCAGCCATATGCAGCAACACCACCGATTCCGCGCCAAAGCTGGAGACCAGAGCAAGCTCATCGATCTCGTCCAATGCGCCATGCATCACATCATGGGCACTGTGGTGGCGGAAGCGGGCGTTCAGCGCCTCGACCTTTTCGGTCAGTTCGGCGCGGTCAGCCCCCAGTTCCGTTTGGATCAGGTCAAGCGGCATTGGCCTGTGCCTCGGGGTAAAGCACGGCCTTGAACGGTGCCATGCCAACGCGGCGATAGGTCTGCAAGAAGGTCTCTTCCGCGCTGTCGCGCTGCTCCAGATACGTGTCGACGATGCGCTCGACCGCCGGAACGATCTCGTCATAGGCGAAGCCCGGGCCAGTACGATCACCGATGGCGGCGGATTCGGTACCGTCACCACCCAGAGTGATCTGGTAGTTTTCGACGCCAGCGCGGTCTAGGCCAAGAATGCCGATGTGACCCACATGGTGGTGACCACAGGCGTTGATGCAGCCTGAAATCTTGATCTTCAGGTGGCCGATATCATGCTCCAGTTTCAGGTCTTCGAACCGGGTCGCGATTTCCTGCGCCACGGGGATCGAACGTGCCGTCGCCAGTGCGCAGTAATCCATACCGGGACAGGCGATAATGTCGCTGATCAAGCCGATGTTGGCGGTCGCCAACTCGTGTTCTTTCAGCGTTGCGTGGATCGCGGGCAGGTCGGATTTGTGGACATGCGGCAGGATTACGTTCTGCTCATGGCTGATACGCAGTTCGTCATAGGCGAACTCTTCGGCCAGATCAGCCATCACTCGCATCTGCTCGGCAGTCGCATCGCCCGGCGTCTGGCCGTGCTTCTTGATCGAGATCGTGACGATCGCGTGGTCCGCGTTCTTGTGCGGCGCGATGTTGGTGTCGACCCACGAACGGAAGACCGGATCGTTGGTGTAGGCACTCTCGAACGAGGCAACCGAACCATCACGGAAGGCCGGAGGCGCAAAGTGGCCCTTGATTTCTTCCAGCAGGTTCATATCCGCGCCTTTGAATTGCGGGCGAACCTTCAAAAAGCGTTCGTTCACTTTGGCACGGATGGCGTCGATGCCGTGCTCATGCACGGTGATCTTGATACGTGCCTTGTACTTGTTGTCGCGACGGCCGATCTGGTTCCACACGGAAACGGTGGCCTCAAGATAGGCCAGCAGGTCGTCAAAGGCGACGAATTCCGATAGCTCTTTGCCGATCATGGGCGTACGGCCCAGACCACCGCCAACGATGACGCGGGCACCCAGAACGCCATCACGCTCAACCAATTGCAGACCGATGTCATGCGCCTTGATCACGGCGCGGTCATTCTCGCTGCCGGTGATGGCGATCTTGAATTTGCGGGGCATGAACTGGAATTCAGGGTGGTCGGTTGACCACTGGCGCAGCAGTTCGGCATAGGGGCGCGGATCAGCGACCTCATCCGCGGCGGCACCGGCGAAATGATCGGCGGTCACGTTGCGGATGGTGTTACCCGAGGTCTGGATGGCGTGCATGCCAACCTCGGCCAGTGCGTCCAGCATATCCGGCACGTCGTTCAGCTTCGGCCAGTTGTACTGAATGTTCTGACGGGTGGTAAAATGGCCGTAACCTTTGTCCCATTTCTCGGCCAGCAAAGCGAGCTGACGCATCTGAGCACTGGACAGCGTGCCATATGGAATAGCGACCCGCAGCATATAAGCGTGCAATTGCAGATACAGACCATTCATCAGGCGCAGTGGCTTGAATTCGTCTTCAGTCAGCGAACCGTCAATGCGACGCTCAACCTGCGCACGGAACTGCGCGTTGCGTTCTGCCAAAAATGCTGTGTCGAACTCGGAGTAGCGATACATGTTTAGCTGTCCTTAGTTGCAGCCCCGGACCCGGGGCCTTGAAGGGGAGAGAGAATGGCCTGAGATCAGGCCCGAGGCTGCGGGGAGGTTTCCTGTTTGCCGTGGGCATAGTTGGACGGACCAGTCCGGCGGAAATCCTCCCGAAAGTGGGTGGGTTCGGGGCCGTTTTCTCCGGCCACCGCGTCGGCAAGATAGGCGCCGACGATCTTGTTGGCCTGACGCGCGGCATCCAGCAGACGAACCTGCGCGTGAGCTTCGTCCGTGATCAGTTCGGCATCGGACAACTCGCGCGACCACCGGTCATCTTCGGTCTGGTAAATCACATCACCTTCCAACAAGTCGTTGGCGGTGACGACTTTGGGGGTAAAAGCGCGGGCCATCAGGCAAGCTCCTTATTGAAATCCGAGACTACGTGCGGGTATTGCGCAACTCGGGCGACGCCGGGTTTGTGAATGCGCATATTTGTTTGTTTGACCTGCATCGGATCATCTCGTGACTGATTTGACTTGAGTGCCAATATAGGAAATATTCCCGCCAAATCGCCATATGCGCTAAGAAATAAGGACAAATGTTCTATCATCGGCGAGTGGAAGAAGGTTTGTTCTGAATTGGAAGGGAAATTGGAATGTCGGTGCGAATAGACGACACGGATCGGAAAATTCTAGCCGAGCTGCAACGGGATGCCAGCCAGTCGCTTGACGAAATCGCAGCCCGTGTAGGGAGCTCCAAGACGCCGGTTTGGAATCGCATTCGCAAACTGAAGGGGGCAGGAGTCATTGGCCAGCAGACAGTATTGCTGGATGCCGAAGCGTTGGGCTTTGAGGCCACATTCTTTGTGCTGATCCGTACGTCGGAACATGAGGCTGAGTGGCAGCAGAAGTTCCTGAAAGCGTTGCGCGATCGTCCGGAGGTTCAGGAAGCGCACCGTTTGGCTGGAGACATCGATTACATTCTGAAAGTGCGCGTCAAGAACGCGCGTGCGTATGATGCGTTTTATCAGGCTTTGATTTCAGAGGTACGGGTGCACAACGTCACAGCCTTGCTTTCGATGGAAGAGATCAAATCGACCACCATGCTACCACTGAAGTCTGTCGGATAGGATGAAGCGTGAATGGGGGCGCCGCCCCCGCCGCCCGAAGGCGACTCCCCCGAGATATTTATGGCCAGATGAAGCACGGATCCGGGTTTCTTGACAGGATGTTAAGTCAGACCGCTACCATGAGTTTGGTCAGCCCGTGGAAATGGTAGCTGTCCGAATATTGCGGCTCTGCCGTCAGCTCTAGCTTTGGGCATTGCTGGAACAGGATGGGCAGGGCGATCCGCATCTCAAGCCGGGCCAGCGGAGCGCCTACACAGAAGTGAAGGCCACCACCAAAGCTAGTATTGGCGCTTACATCTCGCATCGGGTCGAATGTATCGGGTTGGGACCAAGCAGCAGGGTCGCGATTGGCTGCGCCCAGAAGCAAGGCAACTTCGTCACCACGCGCAAAGCGGTGACCGAAGAGTTCAATGTCTTCATAGGCATAGCGTCTGAACATGTGCAGTGGTGGATCGAAACGCAGGATTTCCTCGACTGCGCTATCGATAGTGCCGGGCGCCAGGACATACTGCTGTGTACCCGTCGTTAATATAGTCTTCACGCCATTGCCAATAGCGTGCACGGTGGCTTCGTGACCGGCGTTCAGCAACAAAATGCAGGTCGTGATCAGTTCGTCGCGCGAGAGTTTTTCGCCATCTTCCTCTGCCGCGATCAACCGGGTGATCAGATCGTCACGCGGGTCAGTACGGCGTTTTTCGATGTATTCTTCGAGATAGGTGGTGAAGGCTTGCGTCGCCCGGACGGCTTCGTCTTCGGTCTGGCGCGTCCGGTTTGCCTGATACATGGCCACCATGGCGTGCGACCACTGCAACAGTTGCGGTGCCATGTCTTCCGGCACACCAAGCAGACGGCAGATCGTGATCACGGGGACCTGGGTGCAATAGGCCTCCAGCAGATCGAAGGGGCCAGCGGGGAACTGCTTGATCAAATCGTGGCACAACTGTTCAGTGGACCCCTCAAGCGCCGTGATCGCGCGAGAGGTAAACGCCCGCAGTACCAGAGAACGCAATCGAGTATGACGCGGGGGTTCAAGCTCTAACATCGAATGGGATTCGACTTCTAGCCAGGGTGCAAGATGCTCTGGGCCGGGTTTTGCAAGTTCCGCCGGGATTTCACGCCCGAAGCGCCGATCGCGCAGCAGAATTTGCACCGCTTTGTGCGAGACAGCCGCGACAAGGCCGTAGTCTTTCCAGTAGAACAGATCGCCCGACTGACGTGCGCTGTCATAAAAGGGGTATGGGTTTTGCACGAATGCCGGGTCGGTCGGGGATTGGGTCAGCGTCTTCATGCGGTGCAGACTTGCCATGGCGGCTGCTGAATGCAAGACCCTAGATATGCAACGTTTTTGGATCATAGCCGGTTTCTTATGCGCGGTCGGATTGCTGTCAGCGGCGGTCTGGACTTATGGCTATCGTCAGGCCCTGTCGCAACTGAGCGAGAAGGCCGAGGCCGATTTAGAACTGGCCGCCGACCGTCTGAGCACTCAAATGCAGGTCTATCAGGAAGTGGCCGCCTTGATGGCGGACCATCCTGCTTTGCAGGAGCTAGAAACATCAGAACAGCAACGGGCCGCCCGAAAGGTGCTGCTGGATGTGGCAGACAAAACCGCTGCCGTTAACGTTATGTACCTGAATCCGGAGGGTCAGGTTCTGGTCGCGGCCCAACCGGTGACGCAGCGCGATATGTCCGCACATCCGGCCTTCGAGCGCGCCATGCAGGGGGCCCTGGGCAGCGCACATGGGGTCGAAGACGCAAGCAGTGACCGCATTTATTCATACGCGGCCCCATCATTCGGGGATTTGGGCCAAATAGAAGGCGCGTTGATGGTTCTGGCCGATGTGCAGGATGTGGAACAAACATGGCGCGGCAGTACCGATGCGGTGTTTTTCGTTGATACGGATGGGGTTGTCTTTATCTCGAACCGATCGGATCTGCTACTATGGCGCCGCGGGCAAGGGCAGCAAGGGCTGATGTCACCAGAAGGTGAGAATGTCGATTTCGCCTCAACCCGGATTGCGGGATATGAAGTGTGGAAGCTCAATTGGGGTCGCTATCTGCCCCGTCGCGCCCTGCATCTGACGCTCGATCTTCCGGTGATTGCGATGACCGCAGAGATGCTGGTTGATGTCGCCCCGGCGCGCCGGTTGGCGGGGTTGCAGGCGGCGGCGGTTGCGGCGATCTGTTTCGCCTTTGGTGCTTTGTTGTTTCTGGCCTCGGAACGCCGTCGGACACTTGCAGAGGCAAATACCGTGCTGGAAAGCCGGGTCGCGCAACGTACGCGCGCCTTGACGGCGGCTAATAGCGCTTTGCGCCACGAAGTTGCCGAGCGGCAGGAGGCGGAGGCCGCGCTCAAACAAGCGCAGGCCGATTTGGTTCAGGCTGGTAAGTTGAGCGCTTTGGGCAAGATGTCGGCTGGCATCAGTCATGAATTGAACCAGCCCTTGATGGCGATTCAGCAGTTCGCCGACAACGGGACCGCCTTTCTTGAGCGCGGCAAGGGCCAGAGAGCTGGCGAAAATCTGGGCCGCATTTCCGATATGGCCGCACGCATGGCGCGGATCATCAAGAACCTGCGGGCCTTTGCGAGAAATGAAAACGAACCAATGGGGCGCGTTGATCTGGTTCAGGTTCTGAACACTGCCACAGAATTGACCGAGGCGCGCCTGCGCGATGAGAACGTCGCGTTGGAGTGGGTGCCGCCAAAGACTGCGGTCTATGCTTGGGGTGGAGAGGTGCGTCTGGTGCAGGTGTTTGTCAACCTAATCAATAATGCAGCGGATGCGATGGTCGATCGACCGACGCGCAGAATATTGGTCACTCTGTCAGGGGGAAAGCCTATTCGCGTGTCGGTGCGGGATACCGGACCCGGCATCGAGGACCCCGACCGCGTGTTTGAGCCGTTCTACACCACAAAAACGGTTGGGACGTCCGAAGGGATGGGTCTGGGGCTGTCGATATCCTACGGTCTGGTTCAGAGCTTCGGGGGGGATATTCGCGGTGCCAACACGGACGAGGGTGCTGAATTCACGGTTGAACTGGAACCCTTTGAAGAAGATGAGGCAGCATGATCCGCAAAGTGCTTTTGGTCGATGATGATGCCGCCGTACGTGAGGCCTTGGCGCAAACCCTCGAATTGGCCGAGTATGAACCGGTCACCGCGGGATCTTTCGTGGCCGCAAAGGATCATATTCATCGTGACTTCGGCGGTGTGATCATCTCGGATATTCGCATGCCGGGGCGGGATGGGTTTCATCTGCTCGCATACGCGCGCGAGGTTGATCCTGAACTTCCGGTGGTATTGCTGACAGGTGAAGGCGATATCCCGATGGCGGTACAGGCCATGGGGCAGGGAGCATTTGATTTTCTGGAAAAGCCCTGTGCAGCAGCGGATTTATTGGCGGTACTCGAACGAGCCTTTGCCGCGCGCGCAGAAATTCTGCAGGAACGCGAGCAACGGCGCGAACTTGAGCGTGGCGATCCCGCAGCACGCATGCTGTTTGGGTTGTCAGATCAAGCCGAGGCCTTGCGTGAGCGAGTGCGGAGCGTAGCGCCAACACGGGCCGAGGTACTGGTTACCGGGCCAGCGGGTAGCGGAGTTTCAAAGGTCGCTGAAGTTGTCCATCTGATGTCTCCGGTTGGACAGGGGCCATTTGTCAAACGCCCTGCCTCAGGCCTGAACCCGGATGATTTGTTGCGTGTCTGTAAGGATGCGGCAGGCGGATCGCTGTATCTGGATGAGATCTCGGCGATGTCGGATGCCACGCAATACGCCGCGCTGGAACTGATCGAACAAGGGACGGAAGCCAGAATCATCGCAGGGGCAACGGCCGATTTGTCGGACCTTACTGCACAGGGAAGGTTCAATGCCGATCTGTTCTATAGGTTGGATGTCATGCGGGTGCGAATCCCGGCCCTGTCAGAACGGCCCGAGGATATCCCCGTCATCTTTCGCCGCTATGTGGCGCAGGCCGCTGAGCAGGCCGGGATTGCGGAACCTGAAGTGACACCCGAGCATCTGGCCTCGCTGATGGCGCAGGATTGGCCGGGCAATGCCCGATCGTTGATGTCGGCGGCAATGCGGTTTGTGTTGGGGATGCCGGATGAGGTTGCACAGGCCGCTGATCTGGGGTTGAGCGAGCAATTGGCGCGTGTTGAGAGGTCTTTGCTGATTGCAGCCCTTGGGCGCCACAATGGCAAGGCTGCGGATGCCGCCAAGGCACTGAAGCTGCCGCGCAAAACTTTTTATGACAAGCTGACCCGCTACCACATTAGGCCAGAAGACTATCGTCGTTAGCAAAACACTTCCGCTAGGGCGAACTGCGGTTGCGCTGTGGCTTAAGCGAGCGATTCGCTCGCATCGATTCGGATATTGTGCGGAAATTCGCACAAGGTGCTGACTGCCTGTGCGAAAAATCGCACAGCGTAGTTCTGCCGAAATACCAGATTTATAACGGACATCATTTAACCGTAAGAAATTATTTGGAAAAAACAGATTTCAGCAACATCTAAACAAAATGTTGAGAGTGAGGAGCCGATTCGGTTCACTCCGCAACATACGGCGCTGATTGAGCGCTCGATGGAAGTTTTAGGGAAGTCTGGGAGGATAAGACTGATGAAATTCCTGACAACGGCAGCAACCGCAATCGCACTGTCCGTGACAGCGACCGCTGGTGTAGCAGCTTGCGATGATGGCGAGATCGTCGTGAAGTTTGCGCATGTGACCAATACCGACAAACACCCCAAGGGCATCGCCGCTTCGCTGCTTGAGCAGCGCGTCAATGACGAGATGAACGGCGTGATGTGCATGGAGGTTTATCCGAACTCCACTCTTTACAACGATGACAAGGTTCTTGAAGCGATGCTGCAGGGCGACGTGCAGTTGGCCGCGCCCTCGCTGTCGAAGTTTGAGAAATTTACAAAGCAATTCCGCCTGTTCGATCTGCCGTTCATGTTCAAGAACATCGATGCTGTGGATGCGTTCCAAGCCTCGGCTGATGGTCAGGCGATGAAAGACAGCATGCAGCGCCGCGGCCTTCAGGGGCTGGCATTCTGGCACAATGGCATGAAACAGATGTCTGCGAACAAGCCGTTGGAAGATCCTTCGGATGCGAACGGCCTGAAGTTCCGCGTTCAGTCTTCGGACGTATTGGTTGCCCAGATGGAAGCAATTGGTGGCAGCCCTCAGAAGATGGCGTTCTCGGAAGTGTACGGTGCTCTGCAACAGGGCGTTGTTGACGGGCAGGAAAACACCTGGTCGAACATCTACGGCAAGAAGTTCTTCGAGGTGCAGGACGGCATCACAGAAACGAACCACGGTATCATCGATTATCTGGTTGTAACCTCAGTTGACTGGCTGGACAGCCTGGAGCCTGAAGTTCGCGATCAATTCCTGACGATTCTCGCCGAAGTGACCGAGACTCGTAACAAGGAGGCCTTTTCCGTAAACGAAGCTGCCAAGGCTTCGATCACTGACGCAGGGGGCATCATCCGGGAACTGAACCCCGAGCAGCGCCAGGCCTGGGTCGATGCGATGAAGCCAGTCTGGGATAAATTTGCCAGTGACGTTGGTCAGGACAAGATCGACGCCGCACAGGCGATCAACGCCGGGTTCTGATCCCGGTTCAAGCCACGCGTCCGGGGACTGGGGAGTTATGGACGCATAGGCTGGGCGGGCCTTAGTGGCCCGCCACACTCCCACCACTCTCATCAAAAAAATGCGGGGACAGAGAGATGTCTGGTGCGAAACCCGGCCAAGGCGGGCTGGTCGACCATATCGAAGAAACCATGATTGCGTGCCTGTTGGGTCTGATGACAATTGTCACCTTCGCCAATGTGATCGCGCGGTTTGTATTCAATTCTAACATTCTTTGGGCGCTGGAACTGACAGTATTCACCTTCGGTTGGTTGGTGCTGCTGGGTGCGTCTTATGCAGTGAAAAAGCATGCACATCTGGGTGTTGATGCGATCCTGAACATGCTGGCCCCCGCGCCACGCCGGGTTTTAGCGCTGATAGCCGTTGCTTGTTGTCTGGTGTTTTCTCTGCTCCTGCTCAAGGGTTCGTATGACTACTGGGCAGTGTTTGCCGATCTGCCGCCCACCTCGGGTCGCTGGTTTCCGACCGGCTTTGACATGAGCGCGCGCAGCCAGAGCTTCTATGAAGTTGATGATATCCCGATGGTCGCGCCGCTGCGGTTTCTGGAAGATATGATCAACTATGGCGAGTATTACGAGAAACTGCCCAAGGTCGTTCCGTATTTCGTTCTGCCTCTTTCGATGTTGCTGCTGGTGATCCGTTTTGCACAGGTCGCAGTACAGATTTGGCGCGGTGAAACTGATCGCCTTGTAGCTAGCCACGAGGTTGAGGACGAGATCGAAGAAGTCCGCGCCCAGCAGGGGGAGCATGACTGATGGACGTCGTACTACTTTTCTCGATGGTCATTGGCCTATTGTTGATCGGAGTTCCGATCGCGGTGGCACTTGGTCTCAGCTCGACCCTCTTCCTGCTGATCTATTCCGACAGCTCATTGGCTTCGGTCGCTGGCACGCTGTTCGAGGCATTTGAGGGGCATTTCACCCTCTTGGCTATCCCGTTTTTCATTCTCGCGTCATCTTTCATGACCACAGGTGGAGTGGCGCGGCGGATCATCCGGTTCTCGATCGCTTGTGTAGGGCACTTGCCCGGAGGTCTGGCAATTGCTGGCGTCTTCGCGTGTATGCTGTTTGCGGCCTTGTCGGGTTCGTCTCCGGCGACAGTTGTCGCAATCGGGTCGATCGTCATCGCTGGCATGCGTCAGGTGGGCTATTCCAAGGAATTCGCCGCCGGTGTGATCTGTAACGCAGGGACACTGGGCATTCTGATTCCGCCATCAATCGTGATGGTGGTCTATGCGGCAGCCGTGGAGGTTTCGGTCGGGCGGATGTTCCTTGCGGGCGTTATTCCGGGTTTGATGGCTGGTCTGATGCTGATGATCACCATTTACGTCATGGCCAAGGTCAAGAACCTTCCCAAAGGCGATTGGAAAGGTTGGGGCGAAGTCTTCACCTCGGCGCGCGAGGCCGGTTGGGGTCTGTTCCTGATCGTCATCATCCTCGGCGGTATCTACGGAGGTATCTTTACCCCGACCGAGGCCGCGGCTGTTGCTGCCGTCTATGCGTTCCTGATCGCAAGTTTTGTCTACAAGGATATGGGTCCGCTCAGCACCGAAGGGAATGCGCAGAACATCTCGCTGCTCAAGAAACCCTATGCGTTGATCACGGCCTTTGTGCACCCCGACACCAAGCATACACTTTTCGAGGCGGGCAAGCTGACCGTCACGCTGCTGTTCGTGATCGCCAACGCGCTGATCCTGAAACATGTGCTGACGGATGAGCAGGTGCCTCAGCATATCGCAAGCGCCATGCTATCGGCGGGTCTGGGGCCAGTGACTTTCCTGATTGTGGTCAACGTGATCCTGCTGATCGGTGGCCAGTTCATGGAGCCCTCAGGTCTGCTGGTCATTGTGGCCCCCCTGGTGTTCCCGATTGCCATCGAGCTGGGCATCGATCCGATCCATCTGGGCATCATCATGGTGGTGAACATGGAGATCGGGATGATCACGCCTCCGGTCGGGTTGAACTTGTTCGTAACCTCGGGCGTAGCGGGTATGCCGATGATGAGTGTTGTGAAGGCAGCGTTGCCGTTCTTGGCCGTGCTGTTCGTCTTCCTCATCATGGTTACGTATATCCCGTGGATTTCGACATTCCTGCCCAACACATTCATGGGGCCTGAGATCATAACCAACTAGATCGGTTAAACCGAGCATATGAACCGGGCGGTGTAATCCGCCCGGTTTTTTTTGTCTTGAAACTGATGCCCAAACGCATATCTGAGGGTCAGAGGACGACCTCACCATCATGGACGATTATTCGGGACGACCCGATCTCGGAAAGTGAGGTGTTCTTATGCCCTGGATATTACTGTTGTTTGCTGGCCTGCTCGAAATCGTCTGGGCCGTCGCGATGAAGCAGACCGCTGGTTTCACGCGGCTGTGGCCGACGGCGATCATGGGTGTTGCGATGATCGGGTCATTTGGCCTGCTTGCAATGGCCATGCGGGATCTGCCGCTTGGTACCGCCTATACGATCTGGACCGGGATCGGCGCAGTAGGGGCGTTCACTATTGGCATCCTGTTCCTGGGTGAAGCGCTGACGCCCATGCGGATCGGCGCTGCGGTTCTAATCGTGACGGGTTTGGTCATCATGAAACTGGCCTAAGCGTTGACCGCCGTTGTGGTGTCGGGCAGCTTTGCGAAACAACTCCGAACAAAGGACACCTGCTTATGCTGACCGACACCGATGCACGCTTGCTGCGCGTTGCCTATGATGAGGCGAAAGCTGGATTTGACGAAGGAGGCTGCCCAATCGGTTCAGTGCTTGCGCGGGTTGGTGAGGTCGTCGCACAAGGGCGTAATCAGCGTGTCCAACTGGGCGACCCGATTGCCCATGGGGAAATGGATGCGCTGCGCAAGGCAGGGCGGCAGAAGACCTATCGCGATACTGTGCTCTATACCTCGCTGTCGCCTTGCATGATGTGTTCTGGCACGATCGTACAGTTCGGTATCCCGCGTGTTGTGATCGGAGACACCGTGAATTTTGGCGGCAATGAGGACTTCCTGCGCGATCGCGGTGTAGAGGTCATCATCGCAGATGACCCGGACTGCATTACATTGATGAGGCGTTTTATCGAAGAGAAGCCCGCGCTTTGGGCCGAAGATATTGCCGAATGAGGTTGGCGATCAGGCGCTTTCAAGCGCCTGAATGATGCCCGAGAAATCATTTGCTTTCAGACTGGCACCACCCACCAACGCTCCGTCAACATTTGAAACGCCAAAAATCTCGGCAGCATTACCGGGTTTGACCGATCCGCCATACAGCAGGCGGACTGACCGGCCGACACCTTCGCCAAATCGGCGTTCCAGACGTGCGCGTATGAAATCGTGCACTTCTCCGATCTCTTCCAAAGTTGGAACCTTGCCGGTGCCGATGGCCCAGATCGGCTCATATGCGACAATCAGGTTCTCGCCTGTCGCTTGATCCGGGATCGAACCCGACATCTGTCCACCGATGATATCCAGAGTATTTGCTGCTTCGCGCTGCTCAAGGCTTTCACCGACGCAGATGATCGTCTTCAGGCCTGCATCCATGGCGGTGCGGGCTTTGGCACGGATGTCTTCGTTCTGCTCAGCATGATCTTCACGGCGCTCGGAATGGCCAAGGATCACTGCGCTCGACCCTGCATCCAACAGCATCTCGGCACTCAGATCCCCGGTATGCGCACCCGAGAGCGCCGCGTGGCAGTCTTGGCCACCAACGGTAATGCCCGAACCTTCAACCGTATTTGCCGCGCGATGAAGCAAAGTGGCTGGTGGGCATATCAGGATTTCTACCGCAGAAGATGGGTGCGAGGCTTTCAACGCTTCCAACTCGCTCAGCGCAACGCCAGTTCCGTTCATTTTCCAGTTGCCTGCCGCCAACTTACGCCGCATCGCGATCCCTCCGTTTTTCTGCTTTGAACCCTCGGATATCACCCGCAGGCGGGGCTGACAATTCCGGTTGCATAGCGCTACGTGTCGGGACACATTGCGCGCGTTGTTGCGGAGGATGGCATGATAGATGATCTCGATCTCGCCAAATTGGATCTGCGTGATCCAGCTGAAATGGAAAAGCTGAGACATGCTGTTCGCCAGATCGGATTTCTAACAATCTCCAATTCCGGCCTCGATGCCGCCCGTGTGCAGCTGGTGATTGACGCGTATCGCGATTTTTTTCGTCAACCCGATGAGATCAAGCAGAGCGTCGATATGGCAGCTACGGGTGCCAACCGCGGTTGGGGTGCGCCGCGTTCCGAACAGGTGGATCTCAGGGCGAACCCGGATTTCAAAGAAGTCTTTGATAGCGGTTTTGAACTGCCAGCCGATGATCCCTATGCGGGGCGGGGATTAAGTGTGTATGCCCCAAATCTCTGGCCAGACGGGGCTGACGCCTTTCGGAGAACGATCCAGAGTTACTATTCAGACGCCTGCTCAGTTGCCATTCGCGTTTTGCGCGCGATTGCGATTGCCATCGGTAGGGATCCAAACAGTTTTGATGCCGCCTTTGATACACCAATGGCGCTGCTGCGCGGTAACTTCTATCCGCAACGCCCTGATTGGGCGGGAGAAAAGGACTTTGGTATCGGCGCGCATACGGATTATGGCTGCCTGACTTTGCTGGCCACGGACGGCACTCCGGGTCTGGAAGTTCGTATGCCTGATGGCGATTGGCAAGCTGTAAACGCCACGCCGGGACAATTCATAATCAATTTCGGGGAGATGCTGGAGTTTTGGACGGCAGGAGAAGTCAAAGCGACCGAGCATAGGGTCAAAGGCAGCGTGAACGAGAGGATCTCGGTTCCGTTGTTCTTTAATCCTTCTTACGACACAAATGTTGCGCCGCCGGGTTCATGCGCCACGATCCGCGCCGGAGAGCACCTGACGCGGCGATTTAATGAGACCTACGTCCACCTAAAAGCTGCGAGTTAGCGTTGTTCAGCCAAGGTTTCGTCGAACTTGATCGATTCTCCGCATCCGCATGCATCGACTACATTCGGGTTTCGGAACTTGAAACCGGCCTCAAGCAGTGAAACCTCGTAGTCGATCTCGGTTCCGAACAGGAACATCTGTGCCATCGGGGCGATCATTACACGCGCGCCATCCTGCTCGACCACTTCGTCGTTTGGGTCGGCATCATCGACGTAGTCCATGGTGTATTCCATCCCCGCACAGCCGCCTTTCTTGACGCCAATGCGCAATCCGGTGTGACCGCCGGATTTCATAAGCCGAACAATCTGTTCAGCAGCTTTAGGTGTCATGGTCACGGCTTGTTTGCCGGGAATGCCAAACATGGTGGGCTCCGTTATCGCGCGTTATCTCTAATCTAAGGCCGACACGCGCCGGGCTCAAGAGAGAGCCTGTTCAAATACACGCTCCGAGCAGGGTTGTCACGATGGTGCGCAAAGCTTTAGCGTACCTGAAGTAAAGGACAGGCATTCCAGAGAGGGTTGGATCGATGAGAGCGCAGAACTGGGCAGGAGCAGCCATTTTCACATCTATGTTGCTGGCGTCCGCGTCTGCGGCATTTGCGATAGATGACACAAAACGGCACCCGGTCAACTGTGCTACCGCACCCGGTGATCTGCGCGCAATCGCAGCTGAAAAGAAACATGCCGAGGACCAGCAGGCTGAAAGCGTGTTCTCGATCCTCCCTGCCGGCGCCTTGCTGGGTCTCGTCACAGGAACCGAGAGCAAGCACCTGAAGATGCTGTCAGGCGACTATATTAAAGAGCTGGACGCGCGCGCTGCTGAAATCAAATCGACCTGTAGCATCGAATAATCAAACAAAAAGGGCCGCTCTCGGGCAAGAGCGGCCCGGAATGGGCCCATTGAATGGGGGATGGCTATGGTCAGAGGCCCATGCAATTCACGAAGTATGTCAATTTAGCGGGGCAATCGGATAAGACGCCCGCGACTCAACATCCTGCGCCAGCACGTCCAGCAGATCGAAAAACGCATGCTTAATCACTGGGTCAGTACCTGAGGACCTTGTGACCCAGCATTGTGACAACATGAAAACGGTTAAGTAACACGCAGTACACCGTTTTGTAACATCGCCATGTTTTTTGTGAGTAAGTCGAGAGTTACATGAAACCCAGCTCAAGCCGGGCTTCATCTGACATCATTTCCATGCCCCAAGGTGGCTCCCAAGTCAGTTCGACGTCGACCTCTTTGACGCCAGCAACGGGTTCGATTGCTTCCACGATCCAACCGGGCATTTCGCCTGCGACAGGACAACCTGGCGCAGTGAGGGTCATGATCACCTTGACCGCGTTTTCTCCGGTGATGTCGATCGTATAGATCAGACCGAGATCGTAGATATTGACCGGTATTTCTGGGTCAAACACCGTCCGGCAAGCTTCGACCACGGGTTCGTAGAGCGGGTGATCGATGGTCGAGGGAGCGATCAGAGGGCTGCCTTCGAACTGTTCACTGGGGTGGGTCATTGATGCCTCGGGTCTGTTACCTGAGAAATTATATAGGGAAAGTGCTGGGCAGCGTCCAGAGGTGCCGTGGCGCCTGATCAGGGCGCCACGACAGATCAGTCGTTGATGTCGTGCTTGAAGGTTTTGACTTGGCCGTGCGGCAAGGCAAACATACGGCGCAGAACCAGCCATGCGACCAGTGACAGAACAGCAAATATCAACAGCAGAACGGGCAGGGATGGCGTGAGGCCAGGGATCAGCAAAACCACCCCGGTAATGGCTGCACCGATGGCAAAACCCAGGAAAATGAAGCCGGGCAGCGCGACCTCAAGGATGCCCAGAGCGAGCGCTCCGGCCAACCAAATCCACCACGTCAGCCAGAAAGGATCGGCCATCATTTTCCTCCTTTAAGCATGTTAAAGGCATTGCCGAAGGCTTCAAGTGCGTTTGCAGGCACAACGATGGTCTGCGAGCCGGTGCCGTTGCCCAGGGCGTTCAGCGATTCCACCTGTTTCAACGCAACCTGATACTGTGCCGCTTCCAGCCCGTTGTCCTGAATGGCCTTTGCTACGACCTGAGTCGCATAAGCTTCGGCCTCAGCCGAGATTCGGCGGGCCTTGGCGGTCTGCTCTGCCGCATAAAGTTCGGCATCTGCCTGCAGCTCAACGGCACGCTTTTGGCCCTCGGCCTCGGTGACCTGTGCGCGGCGGGCACGTTCGGCGTTCAATTGTTGCAACATCGCGTCACGAGTGGCCTGATCAAGATTTACGTCCAGAATCTCGGCGCGGGTTACTTCGATCCCCCAATCGTCAACAGCGGTTTCTACGCTTTCCTGAATACGTTCAATCAGTTGCGCCCGGTTCGATTGCACTTCATCCAGGTCCATCTTACCGATCTCGGCGCGGACGATACCGGCTACAGTCGTTGCAATCGCACCGTCGACATCGCGGATGCGATAGACCGTCTTTTCCGGCTCGAGAATGCGGTAGAACACCGAAGTATCGATCTGCACCAGAACATTGTCCTTGGTAATTGCGTCTTGCGTTGCGTTTGGCAACTGACGCTCAAGGATGGATATCTTGTGGCGGGCAACATCTAGAAAAGGAACGATAAAATTGATCCCGGGCCCAAGCACCGAATGCAGGCGGCCAAACCGTTCAACAACGTATTTCTCGGATTGAGGCACGATCTTGATGCCCTTGAAGATGACAATGGCAATAAGCGCCGCTGCCAGCAGGTAGATAATGTTCGAAGTAATCAGTCCGATAATCTGGTCTTCTATCATACTGTCCTCATTTATTGTGTACTATGGTATACATATGGGGATTGAATCGCTCAATTTCAACTCTGGTATGGATTGTACAGGCTGGAATGCAAATCTGTGAAAGCGTTCATACCGGCCAGAAATTCCCTTTTGTGGCAGCTTTGCATCCCACTGGTGTTTGCGTTATCGGACGAGGATGAAACTGATTATCGATACAGACCCCGGCATCGACGACGCAATGGCCATTGCCTATGCCGCCGCTGCGTCCGAAATTGACCTGATCGGCCTGACCACCGTGTTCGGCAACACCCATGTGCATCAATCCAGCCGCAATGCGCGGTTTCTGGTGGACAAACTGAGGCTGGGCATACCCGTGGCCCAAGGCGCGCCATTCGCTTTGGGGGAGACCACGCATTCACCTTCGGAACATGTGCACGGCCCCGAAGGCTTTGGTGACCTGACCCAGATTGATGAGATAGGCGAAAACCACGCCCTGTCCGCCGCAGAGTTTCTTGTCGACATGGCGCGCAGCCATCGCGGAGAGCTGGTCGTATGCGCGGTTGGGCCATTGACCAATATCGCTGATGCCATGCGATTGGACCCTGAGTTTACAGAGAATCTTGGCAAGCTCGTCATCATGGGCGGGGCCGTGTACTGCCCGGGCAACATCACCGAACATGCCGAGGCGAATATCTATCACGATGCCAAAGCTGCAGACGAAGTCTTTGCCGCGCCGCCGCCTACGATTCTGGTGGGATTGGATGTGACTCTGAAAACGCTCTACGAGACCGCTGATTTTGATGCGCTCGCTGAACGTTCCCCTGACATGGGTGGTTTTCTGCGTGATATCTCGCGCTTCTATTTAAAGTTCTACAAAGAGATCGGTGGGCTTGAAGGGTGCGGATTGCATGACTCGACTGCCGTTATCGCCTGCACCCATGAACCGATGTTCGAAATGGTCGAAACGGGTTTGCATGTGGCGTTGGACGGGGCTGAGATCGGTGCGACTCGTCCTGACCCTGCACGGCCACCAGTGCGAGTGTGCCGGGATGTCGATGGGGCAGGGGTGGTGCGCCTGTTTACGGACCGTGTAGCCTCGCTGCCCTGACGGGTTGCAATGCCCTTGCAGATCGGGCAAAGCCTGCCCGGTTCAGCGATCCAAGGCGTTACCATGACCCAGCGATTTTCTTTCGACCTGAAATCCACCGATGGCAAGGCCCGCACAGGCGTGATCAACACGCCGCGCGGTGAGGTGCGGACGCCGGCGTTCATGCCTGTGGGCACAGCCGCGACCGTCAAGGCGATGATGCCGGAAAGTGTGCGCGCCACGGGTGCCGATATTCTGTTGGGCAACACCTATCATCTGATGCTGCGCCCAACGGCCGAGCGGATCGATCGTTTGGGAGGCCTGCACAAGTTCATGAACTGGGACCGGCCCATCCTGACGGATTCTGGCGGATTTCAGGTGATGTCGCTGGCCGGTCTGCGCAAACTGACCGAGAAGGGCGTGACCTTTAAATCTCACGTCGATGGCTCGAAGCACGAATTGACGCCGGAACGGTCGATGGAAATCCAGCGGCTTTTGGGCTCGGACATCGTCATGTGCTTTGATGAATGCCCTGCGCTGCCCGCCGATCGCGACCGTATCGCCGATTCCATGCGCCTTTCGATGCGGTGGGCTGCGCGGTCGCGCGAAGCGTTTGGAGACCGCCCCGGACATGCCCTGTTTGGGATCATGCAGGGCGGGCTGGAACAAGATCTTCGGAAAGAAAGTGCCGAGGCACTTAAGCAGGTCGGTTTTGAAGGTTACGCCGTCGGCGGCCTTGCCGTGGGTGAGGGGCAGGAGGCCATGTTCAGCTGCCTTGACTATGCGCCCGACTTCTTGCCCCAGGATAAACCGCGTTATCTGATGGGCGTAGGCAAGCCTGATGATATCGTAGGTGCCGTTGCACGCGGGATAGATATGATGGATTGCGTTCTACCTTCGCGGTCGGGTCGCACCGGGCAGGTGTTCACGCGTTACGGTGTGGTCAATATCAAGAACGCCCGCCATGCTGACGACCCACGCCCGCTGGATGAGAACTGCACATGCCCCGCGTGTTCAAGTTATTCTCGGGCCTACTTGCATCACGTGTTCCGCTCGAATGAGATGATCTCGGGCATGCTGCTGACTTGGCACAATCTGCATTACTTTCAGGAAATCATGCAGGGAATGCGGGACGCGATTTCACAGGGCACATTCGCAGAGTGGCAATCGCAATTCCACGCGCTTCGGGAGCAAGGCGATATTGAACCGCTGTAGATTGTGGCCATTGCGGTGACAAACGCGGTATTTTTTGCTATACTGTTCGCGCATTATTTACCATTTTCATTTGTTTTGTTCAGGAGGATTCAATGCCTCGCTTTATTGTTTCTATCGCAATCGTTCTTTGCGCATCGACATCTCTTGCGGATGTCTGGACCTTCGAAACCCCGTCCGAGAATATTCAGTGTGTCGTCGGGCAGGGGGCGAGTGTTTCGGACCTGTCTTGCACCATAATTGAGCGCAGCGGAGCGCCTGCGTTCCCGCGCCCGGCGGATTGCCAGTCGGACTGGGGACATGATTTTTTCATGACCAATACGGGCGCCGTCCGCATGCTGTGCCAACCAGTCAGCCATAACCGGGACGGATTTGACCGTGCAGACTACGGCGTAACCGGAGAGTTTGGCGGGTTCGTCTGCCATTCCTCGAAAAAGGGCTTGGAATGTAGAAACGAAGTCGGTCATGGCTTCTTTTTGTCGCGAGCTAAGCAGAGGGTGTTCTGATCCACGCTGGATGATTTGTTGCCCGTTTTAATGCTGGGTTCGCTAAAATCGGTGGATATGTCTGTCGGATGCCTTGAAGTCCCCAAATCATCGGGTCATGCTGCATCACGACAAATGACGATGAGGTTGAAATGGGGGAACAGGTGCCCCACCTTTATCGTCCAAGACAGGAGATGGCCAAAGGTTGCCTGAATCAGGGACCAGCGCCGTCTTGCCAATGATAAGGATAGAGCATGCAAGAGCCTCTGAATTCCTCATACCCCGTCCTGCCGCTGCGCGATATCGTGGTCTTCCCACATATGATCGTGCCGCTGTTCGTGGGCCGTGACAAATCGGTCCGCGCCCTGGAAGAGGTGATGCAGGATGACAAGCAAATTCTGTTGTCCAGCCAGATTGATCCTGGTGAGGATGATCCGGAAATCGACGGTATCTACCGCTCGGGCGTTCTGGCCAACGTGCTGCAACTGCTGAAACTGCCCGATGGCACCGTGAAGGTGCTTGTCGAGGGGCAGGCGCGGGTGCAGATCACAGAATTCCTTGAAAACGATCAGTTTTTCGAAGCGCGCGCCGAGTATCTGACCGAGATTCCGGGCGATGTCACCACGACCGAAGCGCTGTTGCGCACCGTCGCGGACGAGTTTGAGCGCTATGCAAAAGTGCGCAAGAATATCCCCGAAGAGGCGCTGGCCGCCGTCGGTGAAACCACCGAGCCTGCAAAGTTGGCCGACCTTGTGTCAGGTCATCTGGGCATCGAGGTTGAACAGAAACAGGAACTGCTTGAGACGCTCTCGGTGAGCGAGCGGCTTGAGAAGGTCTATGGCCTGATGCAGGGCGAGATGTCGGTCCTGCAGGTCGAGAAAAAGATCAAGACCCGCGTCAAATCCCAGATGGAGAAGACGCAGCGCGAGTACTATCTGAATGAGCAGATGAAAGCGATTCAGAAGGAGCTTGGCGATGGGGAGGACGGCAGCAACGAAGTTGCCGAACTGGAAGCCAAGATCAACGAGACCAAGCTGTCGAAAGAGGCGCGCGAAAAGGCCGAGGGTGAGCTGAAAAAGCTCAAGAACATGTCGCCCATGTCGGCTGAAGCGACCGTTGTGCGCAACTATCTGGACTGGATCCTGTCACTGCCGTGGGGCACCAAATCCCGCGTCAAAAAGGATCTGGGTCGCGCGCAGGACATTCTGGATGCCGACCACTATGGACTTGAGAAAGTCAAAGAGCGGATCGTCGAATATCTGGCGGTTCAACAGCGCTCGAAAAAGCTGAAAGGCCCGATCCTGTGCCTTGTTGGCCCTCCGGGTGTGGGTAAAACCTCGCTGGGTAAATCGGTCGCAAAAGCCACTGGGCGCGAATTCATTCGCATCTCGCTGGGTGGTGTGCGCGACGAATCTGAGATTCGTGGCCACCGTCGGACTTATATCGGGTCGATGCCCGGCAAGATCATTCAGGCGCTGAAGAAGGCGAAAACCACAAACCCTCTCATCCTGCTCGATGAAATCGACAAGATGGGGCAGGACTTCCGTGGCGATCCAGCCTCGGCGATGCTGGAGGTGTTGGACCCGGAACAGAACAACACGTTCATGGATCATTATCTTGAGGTCGAATATGACCTGTCCAACGTGATGTTCCTGACCACGTCTAACAGCTACAACATGCCTGGGCCTCTGCTAGACCGGATGGAGATCATCCCGCTGGCCGGTTACACCGAAGAGGAAAAGAGCGAGATCGCCAAGCAACACCTGATCGACAAACAGGTCAAAAACCATGGTCTGAAAGCCAAGGAGTTTGAGCTGACCGATGAGGCGCTGCAATCGATCATCCGCACCTATACCCGCGAGGCGGGTGTGCGGAACCTCGAACGCGAAATCGCCAAAGTGGCGCGGAAATCGTTGACCAAGATCATCAAGAAAGAGGCGGAGACCGTAAAGGTGACGCCCGACAATCTGGATGATTTTCTTGGAGTGCCCAAGTTCCGTTATGGCTTGGCTGAACAGGACGATCAGGTTGGTGTAGTCACTGGCTTGGCTTGGACTTCGGTCGGTGGTGATCTGCTGCATATCGAGGCTCTGAAACTGCCCGGCAAAGGGCGGATGAAGACCACTGGTAAGCTGGGCGATGTGATGAAGGAATCGATCGACGCGGCGTCGTCTTACGTCCGATCAATTTCGCCTCAGATCGGGGTTAAACCGCCGCAGTTCGACAAAATCGATATCCACGTGCACGTGCCCGATGGTGCGACGCCAAAGGATGGTCCGTCTGCGGGCTTGGCTATGGTGACTTCGATTGTTTCGGTCCTGACCGGTATTCCTGTGCGCAAGGACATCGCCATGACAGGCGAGGTTTCGCTGCGCGGCAACGCGATGCCGATTGGCGGGCTGAAAGAAAAACTGCTGGCTGCCCTGCGTGGCGGGATCAAGACCGTCCTCATTCCCGAAGAGAATGAAAAGGATCTGGCAGATATTCCCGACAACGTGAAAGAAGGGCTGGAGATCATCGCGGTCAAACACGTCTCGGAAGTACTGGAGCAAGCGTTGATACGTAAGCCCGAGTCAATTGAGTGGGATGAGGCCGCTGAAGAGGCCGCTGCCGCTGCCGCCAAGGCGGCCGAAGGGGCAGGACCGTCGGCAACAGCCCACTAAGCCCGAAACAGATTAATTAGAAAGGCGGGGTCATTCCCCGCCTTTTTTTGTTCAAAGTCCAATGACAGGTTTGGCCGGGTCCAGCACCTCTTCGTTTTCGATGTAAGCCTGGAATTTTTTGTCTGACAGCGCCGAGCGTACGGCGAGCGCAAAAATCACTGCCGAAAATGCCGCACACAGCACAATGTCCCAACCAAACGGGATCTGCTTTTGCGCGCCTTCTCCAAACTGACCCATGTAGGAGATCAGCCCCAAACCACAGAAATAGGGCATCAGCCAAAGCGCCTCGGTCGCGTCCATTTCATCGAGCCGATTGTGAAAGCGGATCAGCAGCAGCGCCATGCCGATGAGCAGGGCAATTCCCAGCCTCCAGACCGTGTCCCACCCGCTCCAGTAGACGATCAGGGTTGAGATCGCGAAGGCCGTGAGCCCGACAAGTTTGACGGCGGGAATACGGATTGAGCGCGGGTGGTCAGGCATCAGATCGCGTAAACACACCACGGCGATTGGGCCGACCGCGAATGAAAGCACAATCGCGGCCCCGTTCAGGGCGATTACGGTTGCGAACGGGACCGTCAGTAAAAACAGAGTGCCAATCAGAAAGTTGAGAGCCAAGGCCCAAAGCGGTACTCCGAACGATGACAAGATCTGCAAACGTTTCGGCAGGAACCCGTTTTGCGACAGGGCCAGAGCGATACGGGCGTTCGATCCTGTTGCAACCAACCCATTGCCAAACGGGCCGATGACCGACCCGACGTTCAGCAAGCTGAGGAACCACAATATTCCGACAGACATTATGACGCCATCCAAAGGACCTTGCCCACCGAAGCTGAGACTCGCCCAACCATCGCGGATCATCATGGGATCAAGCGCGCCGATAAAGGCCACCTGTAATCCAAGGTAGATCAAGGCACATAGTACAATGGACAGAACCAGAGCAGCCGGGATGTCGAATTTTGGGTTTCGAACTTCTCCTGCCATATCAACAACATGCCGGAAACCTATAAAGGAAAAGATCACCCCACCGGTTGATACTGCGGCCATGATGCCTTTCAGGCCGTAGGGGGCGAAACCGTCAGGTGCGGAGAAATTCTGCACGTCAAAGCGGGTCGCGATCAACAACACGGACAAAACTATCGGAATGGCAATCTTGGCCCAGGTCAGCGTTGCATTTACCTGTGCAAAAAATTTCACGCCTAGTGCGTTCACAGCGACGAACAGCAACATGAACAGCAAGGCGACCGAAACACCAGCGCCGGTCAGTTCGCCGGTATCCGCGGCGTGGAGCCATGACGCGTAGGGCGCGAGGTATTTAAGCATGGCTTCAACTTCGATCGGAGCGGTGGTGTTGTAGCCAATCCAGGCCGTCCATCCCATCGCCATCGACACGATGTTGCCGTGTGAGAACTGAGGGACGCGTGCGATTCCGCCTGGGATAGGTAACATCGCTGAAATCTCGGCGAATGTTATTGCCAGTATGAACATCGCAACGGCGCCAATAATCCAAGAAAGAACCGCGGCGGGGCCTGCGTGTTGCACGGCGAGCAGGGGGCCGAAAAGCCAGCCTGACCCAATGATTCCTCCAACCGAAATGAAGGTCAGGCCGACCAGGCCAATTTCCCGCTTCAGTTTCGCCATGTTATTTCTCGCCCAAAGAGGGGTGCCTTATTGGTGGCTATGACATCAGGATAAGCAGGCCACGGGAAACATGGCAAGTGCCACATATCATGCAGAAAATTCGCGAAAACGAGGTCTGCCCGATTCATCTTCTAAATCCTGCTGGGCGTGTTCTTCGAAACGCGATCGCCGGCAATAGGTATTTGAAGTGGAATCGACTCGGAACATGAGGCACGCTGGTCGTCTGTGCCAAGGTAGGAGAACCCAGGATGCCTCTGTACAATGATATGTTCGAGCTTTCGGTCGAAGATATGGATATAATCGAAGAGGCCATGCGTCATGCCATAGCGTCCAGATCGAATGTCCCTGTTGACGAGAGGGTAGAAGAAAGGGAAACCCGTGAAGACTTTGTGCGCAAGGCACACGACCTTCTGGGGCGACTGCATGACCAAAAGGTTTTTTATCGTCCTAAATCCGGCGTGTATGTCGGAGGATGACAGCATTGTGCGCGCAGCGTTGAACTAAATGGTTCCAAAACGCTTCAACTATGTCGCATAAGCATTTGAATAATATGGTGGGTGATAAGAGATTTGAACTCCTGACATCTTCGATGTGAACGAAGCGCTCTACCACTGAGCTAATCACCCATAGCGGCGGTTGATACAGCGGCTTGTGTTTCGCCGCAAGTTCAAAGCGTTCAAATTGCAGCGCGTCAGACGAAATCCGGTTTTCACACATTGCCCGCCAAGTCGGATAGATCGGAAAAAATCAGGTTCGAGCAAAAAACTTGAAAACGCCGCTTGACGATGCCGGGGTGTAGCCATAATACACCCCAACGTTCAGAGATGAACGGGCAGTGGGCGGTTGTAGCTCAGTTGGTTAGAGTACCGGCCTGTCACGCCGGGGGTCGCGGGTTCGAGCCCCGTCAACCGCGCCATCGCTGCCAGCCTTTGATCCGGGCAAACGGATCGCACATAGACCCTAAATGCGCGGTTGTAGCTCAGTTGGTTAGAGTACCGGCCTGTCACGCCGGGGGTCGCGGGTTCGAGCCCCGTCAACCGCGCCATTTTCCTTCGATTTAGAAAGTCATACGCCCTTGTGGGCGTTTTTTTGTGCCGACATCTTACTGATCTTATGGTTTATTGCCTGCAAAACATCAGGGGCAAGCAGTGACCAGTCTAAATCGAGTTATTATGGCACGGCGCAGCCGGCAGTGGGTCCGCGGCCTAAAGCCGGAAACACTTGATGTCATTGAGATTTCTGGTTCGTGGGGTAAGCAATTTGGATTTTGCAGCTATGAACAGATTTGGCACAAGCAACATGATATCTGCACCGGACCCGTTCTGGACAAGCAGCAGCAGGTGCGAAAGGTCGATCTGGTTTTGGCCAATCAGGTGTGGGAGCACTTGGATCGCCCGGTTGAAGCCACGCTGAACGTGCTAGAGATGTTAAGGCCCGGAGGGTATTTCTGGCTTGCCGTCCCGTTCTTCATTCCGTTTCACGCTGCTCCGCATGACTGTTCGCGCTGGTCTGCGCGCGGATTGAAAAACCTGCTCACTGAGTGTGGGTTCGACCCGGATCTCATCCGGGCCGAACAGTGGGGCAATCGGCATGCCGCTTTGCGCAATCTCGAACTTGAATGGCCTCCTGTTTATGACCCTGAGACAGACAATTTGGAGAACGATCCCGATTTTCCAATCTGCGCATGGGCTCTGGCTAAGAGATCCAGTGCTTAAGCCGAGTGTCGAAAAATCGCCTGTTCTTACTTTGTTCTAATTTTTTGGTTGGAGACTCAGCCGCTCTCGCCTATCTCTGAGTGACGTTGGTTGTTGGGGGCCTGAATGGCTGAGCTGAAGAATATCGAGGTGCGCGGTGCGCGCGAGCATAACCTCAAGAGCATTGATGTCGACATCCCACGGGATCAGCTGGTGGTGATCACTGGCCTGTCGGGCTCGGGTAAGTCTTCTTTGGCATTTGATACGATCTATGCCGAAGGGCAGCGCCGCTATGTCGAAAGCCTGTCGGCCTATGCGCGCCAGTTCCTCGATATGATGGAGAAGCCCGATGTGGATCACATTAGCGGACTAAGCCCCGCGATTTCGATCGAGCAGAAGACGACCTCAAAAAACCCGCGTTCGACCGTGGGCACCGTAACCGAGATCTACGACTATCTTCGCTTGCTCTTTGCCCGTGCTGGTACGCCTTACAGCCCGGCCACAGGATTGCCGATTGAGGCACAGCAGGTGCAGGACATGGTCGACCGGATCATGACGATGGAGGAGGGCACGCGCGGCTATCTGCTGGCCCCCATCGTTCGTGATCGGAAGGGTGAATATCGGAAAGAGTTCCTTGAGCTGCGCAAGCAGGGTTTTCAACGCGTCAAGGTAGATGGTGAGTTCTATGAATTGGATGAGCCGCCGACGCTGGACAAGAAGTTCCGCCACGATATCGACGTCGTTGTCGATCGTCTGGTGGTACGAGAGGGCATGGAAACACGCCTGGCCGACAGCCTAAGGACCGCACTGGATCTGGCGGACGGGATCGCAATCCTCGAAACCGCACCGAAGGAGGGCGACCCGGAACGCATCACATTCAGTGAGAATTTTGCCTGCCCGGTCAGTGGGTTCACCATCCCCGAGATCGAGCCGCGCCTGTTCTCATTCAACGCGCCCTTTGGGGCTTGCCCCGATTGCGACGGGCTTGGGGTCGAACTGTTCTTTGATGAACGTCTGGTCGTGCCGGACCAGACATTGAAACTCTATGACGGGGCGCTTGCGCCCTGGCGGAAGGGTAAATCACCGTATTTTCTGCAAACGATCGAAGCTATCGCGCGACATTACGAGTTTGACAAGAACACTCCCTGGAAGGACTTGCCCAAGAAAGTCCAGCAGGTGTTTCTGCGCGGGTCTGGTGATGAAGAGATCCAGTTCCGTTATGATGAAGGTGGCCGCGTCTATCAGGTTACCCGAAGCTTTGAAGGCGTCATCCCCAACATGGAGCGCCGCTATCGCGAGACTGACAGCGCCTGGATTCGCGAAGAATTCGAGCGCTATCAAAACAACCGACCCTGCGGCACATGCAAAGGCTACCGTCTGCGTGCTGAGGCGCTGGCCGTCAAAATTGCGGGTTTGCACGTTGGACAGGTCGTCGAAATGTCGATCCGCGAGGCGTTGGCCTGGGTCGAGGATGCCCCAAATCATCTGAGCGCACAAAAGAACGAGATCGCGCGCGCAATTCTCAAGGAAATTCGCGAGCGGTTGGGTTTTTTGAATAATGTTGGATTAGAGTATCTTACGATGTCTCGTTCAAGTGGTACCCTGTCCGGAGGTGAAAGTCAGCGTATCCGTCTGGCGAGCCAGATCGGCTCGGGCCTGACCGGGGTATTGTATGTGCTCGACGAGCCATCGATTGGTCTGCACCAACGCGACAATGATCGTCTGCTGGGAACGCTTAAGAATTTGCGTGATCAGGGCAACACGGTCATCGTCGTTGAACATGACGAAGAGGCCATTCGCGAGGCGGATTATGTGTTTGATATCGGTCCCGGTGCAGGAGTGCATGGCGGACAGGTGGTCAGCCACGGTACGCCCGAGCATATCGCCGGCGATGCGGCCTCGATCACCGGCCAATATCTTTCGGGGACACGCGAGATCCCGGTGCCGGTTGAGCGGCGAAAGGGTAAGAAGCAGAAAGTGACCGTTGTTAAGGCGACGGGAAACAACCTCAAGAACGTGACGGCCGAATTTCCGCTCGGAAAATTTGTTTGTGTGACCGGTGTGTCTGGCGGTGGAAAATCAACGCTGACGATTGAGACTTTGTTCAAAACCGCCTCGATGCGGTTGAACGGCGCTCGCCAGACACCGGCGCCCTGTGAAACGATCAAAGGGCTTGAGCATCTGGACAAGGTGATCGACATAGACCAGCGACCCATTGGCCGGACTCCACGTTCAAATCCAGCGACTTACACCGGGGCTTTCACCCCGATCCGAGACTGGTTTGCCGGGTTGCCAGAAGCCAAAGCGCGTGGATACAAGCCCGGGCGGTTCAGCTTTAACGTCAAAGGCGGCCGGTGCGAAGCGTGTCAGGGTGATGGCGTCATCAAGATCGAGATGCACTTTCTGCCTGATGTTTATGTCACCTGCGAAACCTGCAAAGGCGCGCGATACAACCGTGAGACGCTTGAGATCAAGTTCAAGGGTAAGTCCATCGCGGATGTACTTGATATGACAGTGGAAGATGCGCAGGAATTCTTTAAAGCGGTGCCATCGATCCGCGACAAGATGGATGCCTTGGCTCGCGTTGGGCTCGGCTACATCAAAGTTGGTCAACAGGCGACCACGCTCTCCGGTGGTGAGGCGCAGCGTGTAAAGCTCTCTAAAGAACTGAGCAAGCGATCAACGGGTCGAACGCTGTATATTCTGGACGAACCCACAACGGGTCTGCATTTCGAGGACGTGCGTAAACTGTTGGAAGTCCTGCACGAACTGGTCGACCAAGGAAATACTGTTGTTGTCATCGAACATAATCTCGATGTTGTAAAAACCGCCGACTGGATAATCGACATTGGCCCGGAAGGTGGCGATGGCGGAGGTCAGATTGTGGCTGAGGGTACGCCCGAAGACGTCGCTGAATGTGAGCGTAGCCACACTGGGCGTTATCTGAAGCCAATGCTGGATGGGCAAGCCGTAGCTGCCGAATAGGAACAGAGCGAGAGAAGAAAATGCTGCGAATTTTCTTCTCTGGTGCTTCGTAGAGCGCTGCGTTCTGAGGTTGTTCAGTCTCTGGACCGCTTCTCAAAACGTGGCAGCATGGCGCTGAAATCGCGCCCCAAGCCATCTTCGTGTTCGACAAACAATTCATAGAGCTTTGTCGCAACCTGTCCCATGGGCGTATCAGCGTCCGCACTCTCGGCAGCCTGTTGGCTGAGACGTAGGTCTTTCAACATCAGCTCGGCGGCGAAACCAGGGGTATAGTTATTGTCGGATGGGCTTTCGGGTCCAACGCCGGGGGCAGGGCAATAGGCGTTCATTGTCCAGCTGTACCCTGAGGACGTGCTGACGACATCGAACATCTTTTGTCGATCCAATCCCAATTTATCAGCAAGCGCAAATGCCTCGCAGGTTGCGATCATCGTCACGCCGAGGATCATGTTGTTGCAGATTTTGGCGGCCTGACCCGCGCCAGCTTCACCGCAGTGAACCGCTTTTTGCCCCATGATTTCAAATAACGGAGCCGCCTTGGCAAAAGCTGCGTCAGATCCACCGGCCATAAAGGTCAAAGTGCCTGCAGCGGCCCCACCAATCCCGCCGGATACAGGTGCATCGACTGATAGCAGACCAGCCTGAGCAGCTTGCTGCGCCACCGCGCGGGCGCTGTCGACATCGACCGTAGAGCAGTCAATCAGAACCGCGCCGTCTTGCATTTCAGGGACAACTTCATCGGCCACAGCGCGCAGAATTTGCCCGTTGGGAAGCATGGTGATAACCACGTCGGCTTCCGCAGCTGCGGCAGCGCCGGAAGACGCCATGGCTACGCCTTCAACGGCGACATCAACTTGATCAAATCCGATCACGTCATGACCCGCGCGCGCCAGATTGGCAGCCATCGGGCCGCCCATATTGCCAAGCCCTATGAATGCGATTTTCATCCCTTACTCCTCTGAAAAGCTTAGTGCATCCGCACCGAGCGGTTGCAGCATCTTGGACACCGCGACTGCAGGCACATCCAAATCAGCAAACTGCCATTTCGGGTTGCGATCCTTGTCGATGATCTGGGCGCGAATGCCTTCCAGAAAATCGCCATGCTCCATCGCGCGATAAGTAAACCGGTACTCCAGATCCAGCGCTTTTTGCAATGTCAGGCCGGTTCCGCGCAGCCGATGCAACATCTCGACAGCACAAGCCATGGAGATAGGAGAGTTTCGCTGCAGGGTGCCGAGAATTTTCGTCGAAAATTCTGTGTCATCGTTGCGCAAGCTGTTCAGGATATCGCCAAGGCTTTCTCCGCTGAATAGCCTGTCGATCTCGCCCTGCATTTCAGCCAAGGGGCTATCCGGTGCGCGCACTGCATGCTCATCCACCAGTTCCGCCCGTCCGGAGGCTTCCAACTGGTCTATCAGCCCCGCCCAATGCTCTTGTGGAATGAAATGGTCGGCAAACCCGGCATAGATCGCATCTCCGGGCCCCATGCGGTGGCCGGTGGTGCCCAGATACTCGCCCAATCGCCCCGGCGCCAGCGCCAACATCAGCGATCCGCCCACATCAGGAACCAGCCCGATTGAGCATTCCGGCATCGCGATCTTTGAGCTTTCTCCAACCACTCGATGGCTGCCATGGCACCCGATGCCAACCCCGCCACCCATGGTGAAACCTTGCAGGAAGCTGATCACTGGTTTTGAGTACTCAAAAATTAAGGCATTCAGGCGGTATTCGTCGCGCCAAAACGTTTGGCCATAAGCATAGTCCGCCTTGGTGCCGGTCGCATAAAGCTCGGCAATATCTCCGCCAGCGCAAAAGGCTTTGTCGCCTTCGGCATCGAGAATGATCAGATCGACTTGATCATCCTCACGCCAGTTGCGCAGAGCGGTATCGATGGCCATGCACATCTCATAGCTAAGGGCGTTTAGGGCGTGTGGACGTGTCAGCGTTATGCGCCCGGCACGGCCTGCGGTGCGAATGTCAATATCGGACATCAAAGACCTCAGCGATTGGAGAGCATCTGGCGCGCAACGATCACGCGCATGATCTCGTTCGTGCCTTCCAGTATTTGGTGCACGCGCAGATCCCGCACCAGTTTCTCGATGCCATAATCAGCCAGATAGCCGTATCCACCGTGCAATTGCAGACACTGATCCACGACTTTCGATCCGGTTTCGGTTACGAACTTCTTGGCCATCGCGCAGAATTTTGTGGCGTCCGGTGCGCCTTGATCAAGTTTCCACGCTGCCTGACGCAGGAAGGTGCGCGCCGCCTGTAGCTCAATCTCCATATCTGCCAGTCGGAACTGCAGCGCCTGAAACTGATCGATCGATTGTCCAAAGGCCTTGCGCTCGGACATATACTGCAACGTCATGTCCAGACCGTTCTGAGCTGCCCCCAGCGAGCAGGAGGCGATGTTCAGACGGCCACCGTCCAGCCCCATCATCGCGTATTTGAAACCGTCGCCTTCAGCTCCGACCAGATTGCCGGATGGAATTTTGCAATCGTCAAACTGAACTTGCGCGGTTGGCTGGCTTTTCCAACCCATTTTCTGTTCCAGACCACCGAAACTCAGGCCCGGCGTGCCGTCTTCGACATAGACGGTAGAGATCCCCCTAGGGCCGTCTTCACCCGTGCGCACCATGCAGACATAGGCATCCGAATAGCCGCCGCCGGAAATGAACGCTTTTGTGCCGTTGAGCGTGAAGCCTTCATTGGTCCGTTCAGCGCGCGTTTTCAGCGCCGCAGCGTCCGATCCCGATCCGGGTTCAGTCAGGCAGTAGCTGAGGACGGTTTCGAGGCTGAGGATACTTGGCATAATGCGGGACTTCAGATCGTCACTGCCAAAGCTGTCCAGCATTTTGGCGCACATGTTGTGAATCGACAGGAACGCCGCGACCGAGGGACAGGCCATCGATAGCGCTTCGAACACCAGTGTCGCATCCAATCGCGTCAGGCCAGAACCACCAGCCTCTTCCGAGACATAAAGTCCACCAAATCCTAGTTCGCCGATTTTGGGCCAAAGCTCTTTGGGGATGGTTCCGTCTGCTTCCCACTGACGCGCGAAGGGGGCGATGTGGTCTTGGCCAAAGGCGTAGGCCATGTCGAAAATGGCCGTTTGTTCTTCGGTCAGCGCGAAATCCATGACGTGTGCTTCCTGATGGCTATAGAATTGAACGAGCGTTTTATTCTTCAATCCTTACAGAAATTTTTCAATGACGGCAAACCCGGCGATTTAGGGGATTTCTGGACGGTGAGGTATACTGCGGGAATTCTGCTTTCTTGATCATTACGGAGTATTCTTATGTCGTCACACAAGCTTGCTGTTATCGCGATTCACGGCATGGGCAGCCAGTACAATCCTCAGAACCAGCCCCCATCCACGACCCCAACGTTTTCCAAAGGGCTGAAACGACGCGTTTCGAACCGGGTCGGCGCGGATATGGATGATGTGATCTGGCACGAGGTGGTCTGGGCACAGATCCTGCAAGGGCGGCAAAAGGCATATCTGCGCAAGGTCAACCGCAGCCTTGGATACGACAAGCTGCGCGAGTTTGTAGTGTGCAATCTGTCGGATGCGGCTTCCTACCGACCAACTCCGGATGATGGCGATAAGATCTATGAGGCGATCCACAAGAAAATCGAGAATGTGATGGGGGTCGTCAAATACCAGGTCGGACCACAGGGGCCTGTACTGATCCTGGCGCATTCGCTGGGTGGGCACATAATGTCGAACTATATTTATGACATGCAAAGACATCTGCGCCAGGGTGGTTCACCGGTTCACCCGACAGATGTTGAAAACATGAAAACCGTTGCTGGCCTCGTGACGTTTGGGTGCAATATTCCGATTTTTCTGTTCGCATATCCCGAGAATGAGATTTTTCCGATCATGGCCCCGAACCGCGCGCTGCCGCCTGCGTTGCAGTTTTCGACCTGGTGGCGAAACTACTATGACAAGCATGATGTTTTGGGTTTTCCTTTGGGCAAAAGCGCGCCAAGCTATGAACAGCTCGCTCAAAGTGGGGCCTTGAAGGATAAGCCGATCAATGCGGGCAAAATCTTTACGTCGTGGAACCCGCTTTCGCATAACGGATACTGGACGGATCGCGATTTGTATGAACCCGTAGCGGACCGGATTAAAGAGATTTTGGCGGCGGTTTGACTTTATAGGTCGGCGTGAAATTCCTCGATCAGGTGCTTGACCACCGCCATGCCCGGATCATCCCCGCGCGCCAAAGCTTCAGCGTAAACACGGCGTTGGCGGGTGGCGGAGGTGCCATTTTCTGCGATCTGCCGAAGTCGGGCGAGTTCGGTCATGGTGCCCAATGCCTCGGTGTCTTCGGCCAACATGCCCATCAGCTCTCCGATCAGTTCAGCCATCGGCTTGATTGAGCGATCACCGAAATCGATCAGACCTTCGCCCACACCGTAGCGCTGCGCGCGCCAACGGTTTTCGCCGATCAGAAACTTATCATATTGCCGCCAACGAAGATTGCGGTCTTTCAGGCGGCACAGCATCCGGGTCAGCGCCTGCACTAGCGCTGCAAGCGAAAGCGTATGTTCAAGCCTTGGCTGTACGTCCATGATGCGTGTTTCTAGGGTGGGGAACCGGTGAGATGGACGTAGGTCCCACCAGATTTTAGAGGTGTCCTCGATCACGCCGAGTTCGACCAGCACGCCGGTGGTGCGTTCGTATTCGCCCCAACTGCTGAACACCGGGGGCAGACCGGTCCGGGGCAGATTGTCGAACACGGTGAGCCTATAGGAGGAAAGCCCGGTATCTTCGCCGTTCCAATAAGGAGACGAGGTCGACAACGCCAGCAGATGGGGCAGAAAGTAAGAAAGCTGGGGTACCAGGTCGGCGCGCAAGGCTTGATCTTCGACGCCCACATGCACGTGCATTCCGCAGATCAGCATCCGCCGCGCCACGCCGCCCAAAGCATGCTGCAGGGCGTCATAGCGTTCTTTCCGTGTATGGTGTTGATCTTTCCAGTTCGCAAACGGATGGCAAGAGACCGCGATCGGAGCCAGATTATACTCGGACGCACGTTTTGATACACAAGAACGCAGGCGCTTTAGATCTTCGCGCGCCGATCTGATCGTAGCATGTGGGCGGGTCCCGACTTCGATCTGGCACTGCAGAAATTCCGGGCTGACCTGGCCTTCGAAATCTGCCTGACAAGCTTCCATCAATGCTGCGGGCGCCTCGGCGAGCTGCAGACTGTCTTGATCGACCAGCAGGTATTCCTCTTCAATGCCGATCGTAAATTCCTGCTGCATGGCGGTCCTCGTTGGTCAATTCACGTTAGTGAATACGGAAATTATCTTTTTGCCAAGGGTTTGACCTGTCGGTTCTTGCAGAGGTCCTGCGTGCACAGGTAAAGAGCGGGCGCAACGCAATGTGGAGCCGTCCTCGTGAAACCCAGAAAATTTCCGCAGATCAATGCCGCCCTGGATGAGTTGGGCGTCAAGCTGATCGACAAGGTTACGGAACAGGATGAACGGGCGCGGCTGGAAGCGTTCGAACGGGCAGGGGGATTGACCAGGCCCGCTTATGCCCTGTCGCCGGGGATGGACGGATTCGATATCGCGCAACTGATCAAAGAGTATACGCGCCATGCCGATGAGCTTGCTGCGTTGAAGGACCCGGCGCGAAACCAAACCGGTTATCACACCGGCAACGGATATTACGATAGCCCGGATGCGGATGCGCTTTACTTGATTATCCGCCGCTTTCAGCCCAAGCGCGTGATCGAGGTCGGCTGCGGGAACTCTACCCGCGTGACGCGGCAGGCGATCATAGATGGTGGTTTGGATACGACGATCACGGCAATTGATCCGTACCCGCGCGCAGATATCGCCCATGTCGTCGATCAGTTTGAGCAGAAGCGACTGGAAGAAGTAGATCCCGCGCTGTTCGATCAGCTTGAGGCTGGGGATGTTCTGTTCATCGATTCAAGCCATGTGGTTCGGATGAGCAACGATGTCGCACATCTATTCTGTCGGATCATTCCGGCGCTGAAACCCGGCGTTGTCATTCATGTCCACGATGTTTTTCTGCCTTATGAATATCCCAAACGGTTCTTCTATGACTGCCCAGGATGGGGTGAGCAGTACATGTTGCACGCCTTGCTGCAATCCGGTTTCTATTCAATGCTTTGGCCCGGATATTACCTGCAGCAGGATCGCCCCGACGCCGTCGCAGCGCTGCCGTTTCTAGAAGAGGGCCGTGCGCAGAGCATCTGGGTTCAGCTCAAAGAAAATTGAATTCTGTGTGATCCGGTTCGAACCTAGGCCCGTAACTCTTTCCATAACAAGCTGGAGAGGAGTTAACAGCCATGTTCCGCCGCACATTCATGGGCGCTGCCGCCGCATTTGCACTTGCACTGCCCGTCAAGGCACAGGCCGCTGATATCGTAGATACCGCAGTTGCTGCCGGGTCGTTCAACACCTTGGTTGCTGCCGTTCAGGCCGCGGGCCTGGTTGATACGCTGAAAGGCGATGGGCCCTTCACCGTCTTTGCACCCACGGATGAGGCTTTTGCAGCTCTGCCTGAAGGCACTGTTGAAACCCTACTTCTGCCAGAAAACAAGGACCAGTTGGTGTCGATCCTGACCTACCATGTCGTGCCAGCCAAAGTGATGTCCGGCGACATTGCAGGAAAGCGCGCGAAGGTTCTGACCGTGCAAGGCGACCGACTAAGCGTGAACGCAAAAAATGGCGTGAAAGTTAATGGTGCCAAAGTTGTGCAGGCCGACATCGAAGCCAGCAACGGCGTCATTCACGTTGTCGACGAAGTGATCATTCCCGAATAAATCTACCACCTTCACGAAAACAAAAGCCCCGTTCCTGATGGACGGGGCTTTTTTTGTGTTTCGTGTAGAAACTCGCCGTTTAGACCAAACGTACCTGAGTACCGACCTTTACCAGCGGGTACAGCTCTTCAACGTGCTGGTTATAAAGACCGATACAGCCGGACGAGCTCTGACGTCCAATCTTGCGGGTATCATAGGTGCCGTGAACCAGGTAGGCAGGCCAGCCAAGATACATAGCGCGAGTTCCCAATGGGTTTCCAGGTTCACCACCCTCCATGCGAATTGGCAACGAGGGATCGCGCTCGCGCATTGATGGGGTTGGTGTCCAGCTTGGGTTCTCCGCCTTGCGTGTGACTTTAGTATAGCCGCGCTTGGTCAGCTCTTCGCTCATCGGGACAGAACTGGGGTACAGCTTGTAGGTTCCATCCGGCCCCCAGTAATGAACAGCCCGGCTGGTGATATCGGCCAACAATGCGCCGACGCCCAACTCGTCAAAGTGATCCTGCCAATTCTGCTGCGAGAACGATGAAACGTTACGACGTACTGGAAGCTGCGTGCTGATTGCTTCCTCGGTCTGTGGGAAAGCATCAGTGCTTTGAGCACGCACGATGGCAGGGGCCGCAATCAGCGATGCAGCGCCCAAAAGGGCGTGACGACGGGTAAAACGATTTTGGGACAAGGTTGCCTCCAGGGAGTTATGAGCTGCTCGGATAGTTGAATTACCGATAAAATATTAGTGAATGTCTGCTTTTTCCAGAGGGCGACCTCTGAATTTCTTGTGAGGTACGCGATCAGGCAGCAACTGGCGCATGCACGAAAAAACCCGACCCATGTAGGGCCGGGTTTCCTGATTTGTAAGCTGAATGATCAGTCCATCGCTTTGAAGTTGAACTCGCCACCTTCCTTGATGCCCGACGGCCAGCGCGATGTCACTGTTTTGGTGCGGGTGTAGAACTTGAAGCTGTCTGGACCGTGCTGGTTCAGGTCGCCGAACATCGATTTCTTCCAGCCGCCAAAAGTGTGGTAGGCCAGCGGAACCGGGATCGGAACGTTGATGCCGACCATGCCGATGTTCACACGGCTGGCAAAGTCACGCGCCGTATCACCGTCGCGGGTGAAGATCGCAGTGCCGTTGCCGTATTCATGATCCATCGCCAGTTTCAGCGCCTCTTCATAAGAACCCGCGCGGACGGTCGACAGGACCGGTCCAAAGATCTCTTGCTTGTAGATATCCATGTCGGGGGTGACGTTGTCGAACAAGTGCGGGCCGACAAAGAAGCCGTCCTCATAACCCTGCAAGCTGAAATCGCGGTTGTCGATAACCAGCTTCGCACCCTGCTCAACGCCCGAGTTGATCAGGCCAAGGATACGCTCTTTCGCGGCAGCAGTAACAACCGGACCCATGTCCACGTCGTCGCCCGCTGTGTAGGGGCCAACTTTCAGCTTCTCCACGCGAGGGATCAGTTTTTCGATCAGTGCGTCTGCGGTTTCTTCGCCCACAGGCACGGCCACCGAGATTGCCATGCAGCGTTCGCCAGCCGCGCCGAAACCTGCACCGACCAGCGCATCAGCAGCCTGATCCAGATCGGCGTCAGGCATAACGATCATGTGGTTCTTAGCGCCACCGAAACACTGCGCGCGTTTGCCGTTGGCGGTTGCACGAGCATAGATGTACTGCGCGATCGGGGTTGAACCCACGAATGACACGCCCTGAATGATTTCGCTGTCCAGCAGGGTGTCCACGGCCTCTTTGTCACCGTTTACGACTTGGAACACGCCCTTGGGCAGACCAGCTTCGACAAACAGCTCTGCCAGCATCAATGGAACAGAGGGGTCGCGCTCGGACGGCTTTAGAACAACTGCGTTGCCGCAGGCCAGTGCCGGGCCAACGTGCCACAGTGGCATCATTGCGGGGAAGTTGAATGGCATGATCGAAGCGACCACGCCCAGCGGCTGACGCATTGAATACATATCGATGCCCGGGCCCGCGCTGTCGGTGAACTCACCTTTCAGCATCTGGGGCGCGCCGATGCAGTATTCTATCACTTCCAGACCACGCTGCAGATCACCCTTGGCGTCCGGGATGGTTTTACCGTGCTCGCGGCTGAGAGCCTCGGCCAGCTTGTCCATGTTGCGGTTCATCAAACCAACCATCGCCATCATAACGCGCGCGCGCTTCTGCGGGTTGGTTGCGCCCCAAGCGACCTGAGCTGCTGCAGCGTCTTCGATCGCAGCGGTGGTCTCGGCGACACTGGCCATCGGGCATTGGTACTGCACTTCACCCGTTGCTGGGTTGAATACATTGTCAAAGCGGCCAGATGTGCCAGCGACATTTTCGCCGTTGATGAAATGGGTCAGGTTCTGCATTGCAAACTCCTCCGGATTAAGTTGCGCGAAGAATAGACTTGCGAAAATCACCTGAACAGAGGCAATATTTCAAATCAGTTTTGCAAAAATGCAAAGGGTAGAACATGACGCCGAATTGGGATGATTTGCGGGTTTTCCTGGCGGTCGCGCGCGATGAAAGCCTTTCGGGTGCGGGGCGGGTTCTCAAGATCGACCCGGCGACAGTCGGGCGCAGAATCGCGCGGCTCGAAGCGGCATTGGACGCGGTGTTGTTCACGAAATCACAGCAGGGCTATGTGTTGACGACTGCAGGACAACGCCTGATGGAGCATGGGCTGCAGGCGGAAGAAGCTATGCGCGCAGCGACTGGTGTCATGTCAGGCTCTGCCAAATCGCTAAGCGGTCAGATCCGAATTGGTGCCCCGGATGGTAGTGCCAATTACCTGTTGCCACAGGTCTGCGCCAAGATCAGCGATGCCAATCCTGATCTCGACATTCAGATCCTGGCGTTGCCGCGCATCATCAACCTATCCCGGCGAGAGGCCGACATGGCGGTAACAGTCAGTGCGCCCACCGCAGGGAAACTGCTGGTGCAGAAGATATCCGACTATCGGCTGCATATGGTCGCAACGAAGGAATACCTGAGTCGTCACGCCGAAATTCGATCCATCGAGGATCTAAAAGGGCATCGGATGATAGGCTATATTCCGGACATGATTTTCGACCGCGAGCTGGACTATCTCAACGACATTGGTGTTGAACGTGTCGCGCTTGCATCAAACTCTGTTTCCGTTCAGCTGCGACAAGTTTCGCTGGGAACAGGGGTCTGCGTGGCACATGATTTCACATTGCCGTTCCATCGGGGATTGCAGAAAATCCTGACGGATCAGGTCAGTCTGACCCGGGGGTTCTATCTGGTCCGCCATCAGGGCGATCAGCGCAATGAGCGGTTGAACCACTTTGCCGAGGCGTTGACGCGCGGAATACGGGACGAAGTAGCGCGGCTTGAGCGCGAAGCTTCACCTTGACACATTCACACATTCCGGCAACGCTTTGGAAAACAGTACGTAATTCCGGAGGTTTTCGCTTATGCTTGTACAGGCCATTCTCAAATCCAAGGCCAGCGGCGGTGTGGAGACGGTCGAGCCAACGGCATCCGTTTCTCAGGCTGCCGAGATTCTTGCGGAAAAGCGGATTGGTACTGTGGTCATTTCCGAGGATGGGGGGCAGACGGCAGCGGGCATTTTATCCGAACGAGACATTGTTCGTGAGTTGGCTGCCAGCGGCAGCGGATGCTTGGATAAACCCGTTAGCAACTATATGACCAAGCAACTTGTGACCGCCAGCCAGCAGGATACTGTTGAGTCTATCCTGTCCCAGATGACCGAAGGACGATTTCGCCACATGCCTGTATTGGAAGATGGCAAACTGGTCGGCATCGTTACGCTGGGTGATGCGGTCAAGGCGCAACTTGCTGAACTTGCTATGGAAAAAGACGCGCTTGAGGGCATGATCATGGGGCATTGAACGCGGGGGCTGTTTCAGCCTCTTGCACCTGCGGCAAAGTTATGTTTGCTTGCGCAGAAATATTGTTGCGCTGGAGAGCCCAATGCGGGTTGGATTATATCCCGGTACTTTCGACCCTATCACCATGGGTCATATAGACATTATTCGCCGCGCGGCTGCGCTGGTGGATAAGCTCGTCATTGGTGTTGCTATCAACCGGGACAAGGGCCCACTGTTTTCTTTGGAAGAGCGTGTTGCGATGATCGAGGCCGAATGCGCCCATCTGACCGAGCAGACCGGCACTGAGATTGTCGCGCATCCGTTTGAAAACCTGCTGATCGATTGCGCCCGCGATGTAGGCGCTCAGATCATCGTGCGCGGACTGCGTGCGGTTGCGGATTTCGAGTATGAATTCCAGATGGTTGGGATGAATCGCGCGTTGGACGACTCGATTGAGACCGTGTTCTTGATGGCAGAGGCACGGCATCAAGCCATTGCGTCGAAACTGGTCAAAGAAATCGCCAGATTGAACGGGGACGTGTCAAAATTCGTCACGCCCCGCGTCAATTCCGCCTTGAAAGAGCGGTTAGGATAGCGCGCCCATCGCGGCGGCTGTGTCCAGCATCCGGTTCGAGAAGCCCCATTCGTTGTCGTACCATGCAAGCACACGAACCAATGTGCCGTCAGTTACTTTGGTTTCAGCCAGTGAAACCGTCGAGCTATGCGAGTCGTGGTTGAAATCGATCGAGATCAAGGGGCGATTCTCGGCCGCCAGCACACTGGGGATTTTGGCGGCGGCTTCTACAAAGAGGGCATTGACCTCTTCTTCGGTCGTCGGTCGCGAAACCTCAGCAACCAGATCAACGACTGAGACATTGGGCGTGGGGACACGAATGGCTTGCCCGGTCAACTTACCAGCAAGCTGCGGCAATACCAGACCCACTGCAGACGCCGCGCCGGTTGTCGTGGGAATCATCGACAGTGCTGCTGCGCGCGACAAGTAGGGGTCTTTGCCCGCAGTGTCGTGAACCGGTTGGCTCGCCGTATAGGCATGAACGGTTGTCATGTTGCCGTGTTTGATGCCAAGCCCTGCGTCCAATGCTGCGGCCACGGGCGATAGGCAGTTGGTGGTGCACGAGGCATTGGAAACAACGATATCGTCGGCGGTTAGCTCATGATCGTTCACGCCGAACACGACTGTCTTCACGCCGCCGTCGCCACGGGCAGGGGCCGAGATCAATACTTTCTTTGATCCGTTTTTCAGGTGCCGCTCAGCTGCTTCACGGGTCCGGAAAACACCGGTGCATTCCAGAACCACATCCACATCAGACCAGTCCAGTGCTTCGGGATCACGCTCGCTGGTCAGCCGGATGGGCCCAGCACCCACATCCAGACCTGCATCAGTCAGAGTTACGGGTTTGGAATAGCGTCCATGCACACTGTCGAACTCGAACAGATGTGCGTTCATTTCGGGCTTTGCCAGATCGTTGATTGCGATGATTTCAACATCAGTACGTCCGGATTCCATGACGGCCCGAAGAACGCCGCGCCCTATCCGTCCAAATCCATTGATTGCCAGCTTGAGTGTCATAATGCGCTCCGTCAGAACATGGTCCATAGATGGTTAGCGCTAACAAAGCCAGATTGGCGCGAAAGTCAAGAAAAACCTCTGTCAGCGCCAGAAGGCGAGCCAATCCAGGAAATCGTAGAGCTTCTTGCCCAGGAACAGCAGGTGTTCGGTGCCGAATAGTGCCACGTCCAGCATCAGACCGCCCAGAATTAGGATTCCAAGCCAGATGGCGATTTGATTTGTCATTTCTGCACCCTGAACGTAAATGCCCGCTCAGATAACCTGAGCGGGCATAAAGGTACAAGCGATGTGCGAAGGGTCAGTTAAGGCGGCCCATCGCGACGGCGACATCCGCCATACGCACCGAGAATCCCCATTCGTTGTCATACCATGCCAATACGCGCACCATTCGGTTGTCGACAACTCGGGTCTGATCCGGCGCAAAGATCGAGCTTTCTTCGGTGTGGTTGAAATCGGTCGAAACCAGCGGCGCAGGCTCATACCCTAGAACGCGCTGCATCGGGCCTTTCGCTGCCTCTTCGACGATGGCGTTGACCTCTTCGACAGTGACGTCGCGCGAGGCGCGGAATGATAGATCAACGGCCGAGACGTTTGGAGTGGGCACGCGGATGGCCGAGCCGTCCAGGCGCCCTTTGAGGTTCGGCAGAACCTCTCCCAGTGCTGCAGCGGCGCCAGTGGACGTCGGGATCATCGACATGGCGGCAGCGCGGGCGCGATAAAGATCGCTGTGGCGACGGTCCAGCGTCGGTTGGTCGCCGGTATAGGCGTGAATCGTGGTCATGATGCCATGCTCGATGCCGATACCTTCGTCCAGAACTTTGGCAAGCGGAGCAAGGCAGTTGGTGGTGCAAGAACCGTTCGACACCATGTTGTCGTTTGCAGTCAGGCTGTTGTGGTTCACACCAAATACGATGGTCTTGTCGACATTCTTGCCAGGGGCCGATAGCAGAACCTTGCCTGCGCCGCGCTCAAGATGGGTTTTAGCCTTCAGGCCGTCGTTGAATTTACCGGTGCATTCCAGAACGACATCGCAGCCTTCCCAGTCCAGCTCGTTCATATCGTAGGTCGAGAACATCTCCATCGGGCCGCGACCCAGATCCATGGTGTTGCCTTCGACCGAGACGTCGCGTGGGAAACGTCCATGAATGCTGTCGTATTTCAACAGATGCGCCGAGGTTTCCAGCGGGCCGGTGGCGTTGACCTTGATCACTTCGATGTCGTTGCGCGCCGATGCGGCGATGTGCGACAGAGTACAGCGGCCGATGCGGCCAAAACCATTGATACCGACCTTGATGGTCATCCGACGTCTCCAAAAATGCGCTTGCGTTGCAGGCCATATAGCCGCGAATATTGAATCTCAAAAGGGCAAAAATGGCATATTTTTAAGGTGTTAGCGCAAACCTGCGCCGATTGCGCTAACGCTTGCGCTAGCCGTTGGATCAGGTAGGGTCCGATCGAACAGATGAATGGAAAGGAAGCGCGATGAGTGGTCTGTTGGCCCTGTTGGACGACGTGGCGGGCATTGCAAAGGTCGCGGCGGCTTCGGTGGACGATGTGGTGGCCGCTGCCGGCAAGGCTGGGGCCAAGACTGCGGGTGTGATCATTGACGATGCGGCCGTGACGCCCAAATACGTTCAGGGTTTTGCCCCAGCGCGGGAACTGCCGATCATCTGGCGCATCGCGCGCGGATCGATTTTCAACAAGATCATTCTGTTGTTGCCAGTGGCATTGCTACTAGCCAATTTTGCGCCTTGGTTGATCACACCGCTGCTTATGCTCGGTGGTTCATATCTGTGTTTCGAGGGGGCCGAGAAGATTTTTCACGTCCTGGTTCCACATGGGAGCCATGCGATAGACGAAGATATGAAAAATCCTGTTCCTGGCCATCTGGAAGAAAAGAAGGTGAAGGGTGCGATCAAGACTGACTTTATTCTGTCTGCTGAAATCATGACCATCGCTTTGGCGGCCATTGAAGCGCCGAATGTGTGGATGCAAGCCGCGACGCTGGCCGTGGTGGGCGTTGGGGTCACCGTCGCCGTTTATGGCTCGGTCGCTCTGATCGTGAAAATGGATGATGTCGGCCTGTATTTGGCGCAAAACGCGCCGACGCCGATAGGGCGCGGAACGGGAAGGGGCCTCGTCAAAGCGATGCCCGTTGTTATGAAAGTTCTGTCTATCGTTGGTACTGCTGCGATGCTGTGGGTCGGCGGGTCGATCATGATCCACGGTATGGAGGTCCTGGGCTTTGGCTGGCTGGGCCATCACATTTACGACTGGGCAAATGCTGCGAGTCATGCTGTGTCTGAACAATGGGCAGGCGCGGTAAAGTGGATCGCGAAGGCGACGATGGATGGTGTATTCGGTCTGGCCTATGGGCTGGCGCTGATACCGGTGGCAACCAAGCTGCTGTCCCCCGCGATCAGCGCGATTTCGGGATCTGCGAATAAACACTGAAATCAGGATCATGTGACGTGAGGTTTCATCTGGCACAAGGGTAAGAGCGGGGTAAGTTCCAATCGAAGCATATCCGGTGTGAGATCGATGACTAAACTCAGCCTTTCCCAAGTCCTTGCCAGTTCAGATCGGTTGAACGGGATGCTGCAGTTTCCGGTGCCGCCAAACTGGATGCAAGGCCGCACAACATATGGCGGCTTCTCGTCTGCCTTGCTGCTGGCTGCTGCGAGAAATGCGGTCGATGTTCTGCCGCCATTACGCTCGGCCCTGATCAATTTTACCGCGCCCATCGGTTCACCTCCGCTGATCGAAACCGAGGTGCTTCGCAATGGGCGGAATGTCACAACGATCAATACACGAGCAAGTATTGAGGGGAATACAGCCGCACTTGGGACATTTACGTTTGGCAAGGCACAGGACAGCCATGTGGCGTTCGAACATCCGGCTAAGGCAGAGATACAGCCAGAGATCACAGAACACTATTTCCCGCCAGATTTGCCAAAACTTCCCATCGCATTTCTTGAGAACTTCGACGTTCGGTTGATCGACGGGGCGCGGCCATTTGCTGGTGCAGAGCGTGGCTATGTGAAGGTTTGGGCGCGCCATAATGATGCCGATATGCGCGATAGGATCGAAGGGTTGATCGCAATTGCGGACCTGTTGCCACCGGCCATATTCCCGACATTGAAGAAGCCGGGAAACAACTCATCAATGAACTGGATTTTCAACGTGCTATCCGAAGATATTCATACTCGCGATGGATGGTGGTTGATGGAACATCAATTGACAGCTGGACATGACGGCTACAGCTCTCAGGTCATGCGGATGTGGAACACCGATGGTGATCTAATTGTCGATGGTATGCAGTCAGTAATAATTTTCGTCTAACAAAAAAGGCCCCGGTTTTAACCGAGGCCTTCTGACTAATTTGGGTAGGTTCAACCCAGCAGTTCTTTGACCTTGGCGACTGTTGCCTCGGTCGTGATGCCAAAATGCTTGTAGAGCTCTCCGGCGGGTGCCGACGCACCAAAGCTGGACATGCCGATGAACCCGGCTTTGGCCTCGCGACCACGCTCGCCCAGAAGCCAACGGTCCCAGCCTCCGGCGCGAACCGCAGCCTCGATACCGACGCGGACGGCTCCCGCAGGCAATACGCGCTTGCGGTAGGCTTCGTCTTGTTCGGCAAACAGCTCCATACAGGGCATGGAAACGACCCGAGTGCCGATGCCTTCGGCCTCAAGTATTGCTTTAGCTTCCATCGCCAGCGAAACCTCGGAACCTGTGGCAATCAGAATCGCCTGACGCTTGTTTTCTGCGTCAGCCAATACATAAGCGCCTTGTGCGGTCAGGTTTTTGGCTTTGTGCTGGGTCCGAACAGTTGGCACGCCTTGACGGGTCAGCGACAGGACTGAGGGGCTATCCTTGAAGGTCAGCGCCAATTCCCAGGCTTCGGCGGTCTCAATCGTATCCGCGGGGCGGAACACATAAGTGTTCGGCGTCGCGCGCGAGATCGCCAGATGTTCCACCGGTTGGTGCGTCGGACCGTCTTCGCCCAGACCAATCGAGTCGTGGGTCATCACGAACACCGTCGGGATCTTCATAAGTGCAGCCAAACGCATCGAGGGCCGCGCATAGTCGGTGAAGGCCATGAACGTACCGCCATACGGGCGAATGCCACCATGCAGCGCCATACCGTTCATAGCAGCGGCCATACCGTGTTCACGAATGCCGTAATGGATATACCGACCCTTGCGGTTTTCCGGAAGGAACACGCCCATATCAGCCGATTTGGTGTTGTTCGATCCAGTCAGGTCAGCCGAGCCGCCAATGGTTTCGGGCATGATCGGGTTAACGACATTCAACACCTTCTCTGAAGAGGCGCGTGTGGCCAGCTTTGGCTGGTCTTCCGACATCAGTTTCTTGAACGACCGGATGGCGCCGGCCAGCTTCTTTGGTGCCTCAAACGCATAGGCGCGGTTGAATTCGGCTTGTTTACGTTCGGAGACTTGCGCAAAACGCTCCTCCCACGCTGCGCGCTCGGCTTTGCCACGTGCACCAATGGCCTCCCAAGCGGCTTTGACCTCAGCAGGGATGACGAACGCATCATGCGGCCAGTCATATGCTTCTTTGGCGGCGTTCAACTGATCCTGATCGGTCAGAGCGCCATGGCCTTTTGAAGTGTCCTGCGCCGCGTGCCCCAGTGCTATGTGGCTTTCACAAGCAATCATCGTCGGTTTGTTCGACTTCTTCGCCTGCACGATGGCCGCATCGATGGCCTTGGGGTCGTGGCCGTCAATCTCAAGCACATGCCAGCCCGAGGCCGCAAAACGGCGCACCTGATCGGTGCGGTCGGCGATGTCGACTGTGCCGTCGATGGTGATGTTGTTGTTATCCCAGAAGACGATCAGTTTGCTTAGCTCGTGGCGACCGGCCAAAGTGATCGCCTCTTGGCTGACGCCTTCCATCAGGCAGCCGTCGCCCGCAATCACGTAGGTATAGTGATCAACGATCTTCTTGCCATAATGCGCACGCTGAATTTCCTCGGCCATCGCAAAGCCAACGGCATTCGAAATGCCCTGACCCAAAGGTCCGGTAGTGGTTTCGACACCATCGATCAGGAAGTTCTCGGGGTGCCCGGCAGTTTTGGCGCCCAATTGACGGAAGTTCTTGATCTCTTCCAGCGTAACATCGCCATGACCGGTGAGATACAGCAGCGAATAGACCAGCATCGAACCGTGACCCGCCGATAGGATGAACCGATCGCGGTCCGGCCAGTTCGGGGCAGTGGCGTCGAATTTGAGGTGCTTTTCGAACAATACGGTCGCAACATCGGCCATGCCCATCGGCATACCGGAATGGCCGGAATTGGCGGCGGCGACAGCGTCGAGGGTCAGGGTGCGGATGGCCGCAGCCTTGTCCCAGTGTTCGGGGTTGGCATTGCGCAGCGCAGTCAGGTCCACGGGCGTAGTTCCTTTGGTTTACGGGCAGATGGGCGCTGAATACCATCCGATTGTCAAAGTGCAAGCAGAACCGCGTGGCACGCCGAATTGGCGCTTCAAGAGCGGTGTGCAAGTGGTTGAAACCAAACAGTGGGTATTTTCTGTCGCATTCCGTTAGACTAGGGCTGAGCGCCGCCGCTTTTGATTCGGGTAGGCGAATATCAGAACGAACCTTGATAAAGAGGTGACACAGGCATGAGTCAGATCGAAGAACTACAACGCCGTATTATCACCGCGATGGAGCGGATCGGTAATGGTGTCGAGGCCTTGCACGATGCTGGATCCGCAGCCGGTGATGATACGTCGCTGCGAACGGCGCTTGAAGAAGAGCGGGTGGCCAATGCCCAGCTTGAGGAACGGCTGAAAACGATCAAAGAGAGGCACGCGCAAGAGATTGACGCGCTACGTGCGCAACCGGCACCGAGTTCGGAAGTGGATGCGCTGCGTGCGCAATTGGCCGAGGCGACTTCTCAGCTCGCCACGGTTGAGGCTGCGCGGGCCGAGTTGGCGGATGCCAAGGCTGCGCTTGAAAACACGGACGAAGTCGAGGGCTTGAAGGCAGAGATTGAGACTCTGCGATCACATCAGGGCGCTGCAGAAGAGGCGAATACGTTGCGCGCGCAGGTCGAGGAATTGACCCCAATCGCGGATCGCGCGGAAGAGATGGAGGCCGAACTGGCGCGTCTGCGGGCTGAACTGGTCGATAGCGAGCGGTTAACCGAACTCAATGCCGAGCTTGAGATGCTGCGCGCGGAACGGGCTAGCCATGGTGCCGCGATGTCCCGGTTGGATGATGATTTGCAACGGCTTCGCAATGCAAACGATCAGCTCCGGAGCGCTGTCGATGAATTACGCGCCGCCGCAGAGGACGGTGTCACGGATGCTGACATGCTGAACCGGGCGACGACAGCCGAATTAGAAGCCATACGTGCCGCGCGCGCGTCGGACGCAGCCGAAGCGCATGCGGTCCTGGCTCGACTTGAGCCATTGCTAAGTCATGCCAATCTGGCCGAGGGAGAGGTGGAATAATGCCCGAAGTAACCATTCATATCGGCGGCCGCGGCTTTGATGTCTCGTGCCAGGACGGAGAAGAACCGTTTCTGCAAGCGGCAGCCAGACTGCTGGATGATGAGGCTCAGGTTTTGTCGGACCAGATAGGACGTATGCCGGAATCGCGGATGCTGCTGATGGCGGGACTCATGTTGGCAGACAAGGCAGCCGCGCATGAAGATCGCATGAAACTGGCCGAGGCCAAGCTGGTCGAATTGGAGACCGAATTGAAGCGGCTCCGCAGCCAACCGCAGCCGGAACCTGAACGGATCGAGGTTGCGGTAGTGCCGCCATCTGTCACGGATACGCTGGCTGAAATGGCGGCGCGCGCCGAAGCCCTGGCGGCAGTCATTGAAGAAAGGACGGCCTAATGCCGATCGCCCGAATGGCTTTTTGCGCGGCCGTCGTCTCGCTGACTGGCACGATGGCAAAGGCCGATATCGACATTCTGTCCGTGACGTTTACCTGTGAAAACAACACGCAAGTGCCGGTGTCCTACTTTAACGCCTCAAATGGAGATGGGGCGGCTGCGATAATGATCGATGATCAGTTGATCCCCATGAAACAGGTTCCAAGCGGCTCGGGCATCCGGTATGAATCCGTCGGAGGGGCAGGGACATACACCCTGCGCTCCAAGGGGTGGGATGCCACGATCAGCCATCAGGCCGAAGGCGACACAGCCCCGGAACTCGTATTGTTCAAGGACTGTAGCAGCCGATAGCTTACGCGTTTGCTTCGCGGATTTTGTCCGCAGCGTCTTTGTTGTAGCCCACACTGTTTTCATCGAACAGTGTGTCTAGCTCGCCCGACAGCGTCATTTCAGTGATAATGTCGCAACCGCCGACAAACTCGCCTTTGACATAAAGCTGAGGCACGGTTGGCCAGTCGGAGTAGTCCTTGATGCCCTGGCGCACAGCTTCGTCAGCCAGAACGTTCACGTCGGTGTATTCGACACCCATGTAATTCAGAACACCGGCCACCCGGGATGAGAACCCGCACTGCGGCATCTCTTTGGTGCCTTTCATGTAAAGCACCACATCGTTGGCTTTGACGGTTTCGTCGATCTGGGTCTTAACGTCGCTCATCTTGCTTTTCCTTTTCATCCGCTTGCGCGGCGGTCGTTCGGTTATCGGGCAGTTCAGGTGCCCATCCTTCTTCTTCAAGCCGCCGGTGTTCTGCTTGTGCAAGCGTCACCGGATCAAGCCCGTATCGTTCAATTCCCCCAACCTTGCTAAGCGTATCGGGGTCAGGGCGCATATCCGACAGTTTTCGTTTTCTGTTGCGTTTGACATAGGCTTCGATGAGGGCGGCGACAACTATCAATGCACCAAGAAGAGATATCCAGAAGGGCCAGCCACTCATCTTTTCAAAGCCACTTAGGCGCTTTTTTGAAAGTAGTGCTGTGTCATTCAGGTACCTTCGTCGTCAACGCCAGCGCGTGCAATTCCCCATCAGATCCATCCATCTTGCCTTTCAGCGCAGCGTAAACCGCACGCTGTTGCTGAACGCGGTTTTTGCCGCGAAAGCTTTCGTCCACGACCATGGCGGACATGTGCACGCCATCGCTGCCACCAACCTGAATTTCCGCATTGGGAAAGCTTTCGCGCAGCAGGGTTTCAATCTCGTGGGCGCTCATCGGCATGTAGGTTCACTCCTGTAGGTCTTTCCCAAGATGTAGAGTGATGGGAGCGGGCGTGCAAGATGTCGAGCATCTTTCAGATACGCGAATCCCGCGCCTATGGAAGACGCGGGAATTCTGGAATTCGGAAGAGACGATTTATCAGGCGACCGCGGCGGCAAAGCTCTGGCGGAAGGTCTCGGTCAGTTCTGCCAAAGGAGCTTCGGAATTGCCGATCTTCACGCTGTCACCGGTAAACCGGCCAACCGAGACCAGCGGGACACCAGCCTGACCGGCAGCGATCATTAGCGCCTCGGCTTGATCGAAGTTGCACGCCACAAGATAACGGGCCTGGTCTTCGCCGAATAGGAACTCGGACGATGCATCATCCAGGCAAACGCCTACGCCTGCAGCTTCAGCAAGTTCAAACGCTGCCAGTGCAAGGCCGCCATCGCTAAGATCAGTACATGCTTTGATCATCTCGCGATTGGCACGGATGAATTCCCCGTTGCGCGCCTCTGCAGACAGATCAACATGCGGCGCGTCTCCGTCCTCGCGGTTGAATACCTCGGCCAGCAGGGCGGACTGACCCATATGGCCGTTGGTTTCGCCGATGACCAGCGCAACATGGCCATCCCGAACCTCGTTTCCGATGATCTCGTCGCTATGAGCAAGAAGACCAACCGCGCCGATGGTGGGGGTTGGCAGGATCGCCTGGCCGTCAGTCTCGTTATAAAGCGAGACGTTGCCCGACACGATGGGCATATCCAGCGCACCAACGGCGGCACCGATACCTTGGATCGCGCCGACGAACTGACCCATGATCTCGGGCTTTTCGGGGTTCCCGAAGTTCAGGTTGTCTGTGGTGGCAAGTGGTTTGGCCCCCACGGCGGTCAGGTTGCGATAGGCCTCGGCCACCGCTTGTTTGCCGCCTTCCACCGGGTTTGCACGGACATAGCGTGGGGTTACGTCGCTGGTAAAGGCTAGCACCTTGTCGGTGCCATGTACGCGGACCATGCCAGCGCCCAGACCCGGCGTGCGAGTTGAATCCGCCATGACCATGGTGTCGTATTGCTCATAGACCCATTGTTTGCCTGCGTAATTGGGTGAAGAGAGCAGGGCGCGCAGACCGTCGATCGGATCGATCTGTGGTACGTCTTCCAGTGGCGCGGACTCAGGGGTCGGTTCCCACGGGCGGTCGTATTCAGGCGCGGTCGAGGACAGTTTAGACAGGACCAGATCGGCTTTGATCTCACCATTGTGCATGATCAGGAAACGGTCTTCGGCAATGGTTTCGCCTACGATGGCAAAATCGAGGTCCCATTTTTCGAACACGGCGCGGGCCTCGGCCTCAAGCTCAGGTTTGAGGACCATCAGCATCCGTTCCTGAGATTCCGACAGCATCATTTCATAGGCTGTCATGTTCTCTTCGCGCTGCGGGACATTCTCGAGGTCCAAACGCACGCCCAGACCACCTTTGTCGCCCATCTCTACAGCCGAGCAGGTCAAGCCCGCTGCGCCCATGTCCTGGATCGAGATCACGGCACCGGTCTGCATCAGTTCCAGCGTTGCTTCCATCAGGCGCTTTTCGGTGAAGGGGTCGCCGACCTGAACGGTGGGGCGCTTTTCTTCGATGGTGTCATCGAATTCGGCCGATGCCATGGTTGCTCCGCCCACACCGTCACGACCGGTTTTTGCGCCCAGATAGACGACGGGCATCCCAACGCCCGAAGCGGCCGAGTAGAAAATCTTGTCACTGTCAGCCAAACCAGCGGCAAACGCGTTCACAAGGCAGTTGCCGTTATAGGCCGGGTGGAACCGAACTTCGCCACCCACGCAAGGCACACCGAAGCAGTTGCCGTAGCCGCCAATCCCCTCGACCACTCCGTTCACCAATTGGCGCGTCTTATGGTGGCCCGGCTCGCCAAAGGACAGTGCGTTCATCGAGGCGATGGGCCGTGCGCCCATGGTGAAAACATCCCGCAGGATGCCGCCCACGCCGGTCGCCGCGCCCTGATAAGGTTCGATATACGAAGGGTGGTTGTGGCTTTCCATCTTGAACACCACGGCCTGACCGTCGCCGATATCGACGACACCCGCATTCTCGCCTGGGCCGCAGATGACCTGAGGGCCAGAGGTCGGAAGGGTGCGCAACCATTTCTTGGACGACTTATAAGAACAATGCTCGTTCCACATCGCTGAAAAGATGCCAAGCTCGGTAAAGGTCGGCTCACGCCCGATGATCTCAAGGATCATGTCGTATTCCTCGGGCTTGAGCCCATGTGCGGCAATCAGATCGGGTGTGATGGCGGGCTCTTGCATCTTCTGTCCTGTGTCCATGTGGGCCGAGATTGCGGGCCTTTTAGGGCAATGGGCCGCTTGAGGAAAGGGCCAAACCCGCACAGGGGACATCGGGCAATAAAAAACGGAACCGGCCATAAGACCGGTTCCGATTTCAGAGGCGTGCTGATTTGGTTCAGCCAGCGGCTGAAACGTGTCGAAGCCTAAGTGTCAGGCGGGGTTTTGCCCTTTGTTGACCGCATCTGCGGCGGCTGCGCCGGCGGCAGCTTTTTGTTCCTCAGTTATGTTCTCAGCCTCATCCAACCCCGGGATGGCGACGCGCACCTCGCGGCGGGCGAAATCGATACCATTTGCGTTGAATTCGGCCTTCACACGGTTAAAGATTTCCTTACGCAGTGTGAATTGCTTGCCGGGCTTGGCCATGAACTTGCCTCGGATGATCATACCGACATCGTCGAAGTCGAACACACCCTGAGATTTGAAGGGCTGCAGGAAGCCATCTTTGTGAACCTCGTCCTGCATCATCTCGGCACCGATCTTCTTGAAGATCTTCTTGACCTTGTTGGGGTCGGTGTCGAACGGCACAGTAAATTTCAACTTCATGATCACCCAGTCACGGCTGAAGTTGGTGAGCTTTTGAATCTCCCCGTAAGGTATAGTGTGCACCGGACCACGATGGTGGCGAAGCTGCATTGAGCGGATCGAAATTTTCTCGACCGTTCCCATGGTCCCGCCGACATCTACATATTCGCCAACGCGGAAGGCGTCATCGATCAGGAAGAAGATGCCGCCAACGATATCGGCCACCAGTTTCTGCGCACCAAAGCCGATGGCCAGACCCAAAACACCAGCACCAGCCAGCAGCGGCGTGATGTTGATGCCCAAAGCGCTCAGGGCCAGTAGGCCGAAGATCACCGAGATGGTGACTTGTGCGGTAATCCGCAACAAGGGCAGGACGGTCGCCAGACGCGAACCACCCGCGCCGCCACCTTCTCCGCCGGCTTCTTCATCCAGCTCCTCGGCCGCTGTCTGTTCCTTGGCCAGACGACGGTTAATCCACAGCGAGACGATCTCGTTCAGGATGTAGCCGACAGCGATGATCAGCAGGAACTCGATGATTGCGCCGCCAACTTCGGCACCGATACCTGCGGACGCAACATGGCGCAGATCAAGCTGCCAAACACGGGAAATCATGAAGACGACGAAGAGGCCAGCAATCACCCGACCGATGCGAATATAACTGCGCTTGGCCGATCGATAGGCGCGTTCTGCTAATGGCCCTTCGCCCGACATTGGCGGCTGCAGGTGGCGCACCAAACCACGTATCAATGTATCAAGTGCAGGTGCAATCAACAGCCAGAACATGGTTGTGAAATGCGCTCCACCGGACAGCACGCGGATCAGCGCCGGGTTGCGTTGTGCCACCAGGAATTCGACCAGCAGCCAAATCACGACCGAAACGCCGATTGCAAAATACGGGTAATACCGCGCGACTTCTTCGTCGAACTTGGTGTGGTCCGGGTCGGTACCCAGCATCATCTGTGACAAACCTTCGCGCGCAGTCCAGGCGATTATGCCGATATAGACGTGGATTGCTGCGTTCAGCCAAAAACCGATGCGCGTCTGATCGCCGGTTACCCCGTTGAGCGCGTTGAATCTTAGTACGAACAAGGTAAAGCCGATAAGGATCAGCAGACCGATCAGGTTGCGATGCAGGTATTTTGCCCAGTGGTCGTCAATGTTTACCAATCGGAATTGTGGCTTTTGCGGCGCAAGAACAAAGCGCGAGACTGCTGCCCCCAGACGCGGCACCCAGATTAGGTAGAATACAAATGGGGCTGCATAGATGATCTGCTCGGGGCTCAGCAATCCTCGGCCAATCGCCCGAATGACGACGTAGAATACGATAAGCCCTGCAATTTCGCGGCAAAATCGGCGGAACAGATAGTTCACAGCGCCTCTGAGATCAGCGTCACCCGAGGGCTCGGTTGCCTCATGCCAGCGGCGGGTCAGAAAAATAAATAGCTTCTCAGCAATGAAGCCGACTATCAGGACCGAAAGCACCAGCCCCATTAGCGTCAGAACACCAGCGCCCCCCAATTTGTCAGAGAAATTGCTAAATGCAGTGATTTGCGCACTGATGATATTGGGAACTGTGGTCAGAACATGTGTCCAGGATGCGACCATTTCTGCCCAGATCTCATTGAGCTCGGTCAGCGGGTCTTCCTGACCTTCCTTTTCCGCCGCTTGCTTTTCGGCAACAGCGTCAAGGCGTTCCAGAAGGATTGCCCGTACCTGGTCGTCAGACATGCGCGCAACCAGATCATCAACCTGCTCTGGCGTCAGATCTTCGGGAATTTCAACTGTAGCGGTTGTGCTTGTGTCTTGTGCATGAAGTGGCACGGCCAGGAACAAGACTGAAATCATCGCCAACAATAGGCGGAATGAGTGGAACATGAATTAGCCCTCGAACACGAAATTTAGGTGTTTTTTCGGGATCATAGGCCTACGCGTTGGATTTTCCCAGTGCTTTCCACTGAATTGCATCAGCCTCGCGCAAAAAAAAGGCCGAGCACTAAGCTCGGCCGTAGTCCAACAGGGAGGTATGAAGATGATGAGCGTTTCAGCATCACCGCCTTCATGTGCTCATTTAGGGATCAGTTTATTAACGATCAAGGTCTATTAGCAGACCCCGGCGTCATGCCCGCTATGCTCTGAGTGCATGGCTATAGCTTGCCCAATTGCCTTAGCTGTTTGCGATGGGCGATTATCTCATCCTGCACAAAGTCCCGAAATGCCGCTATCCGTTTGGAATGACGCAATTCTTCGGGGTAGGCGAGGTAAACCGGTACATCAGCACTTTCGATGTCTGACATGACGGGGACCAGATCCGGGAAGTCCTCAGTCACATAATCAGGAAGTACTCCGATACCCAGATCATGCAGCACGCCCTGAAGAACGCCGAAATAGTTGTTCACGGTCAGCAACGAGCCGGGATTGTATGTCATAAGGTGACGAACCATCGACGCGCTTGCCCCAACCTGAGGGGCTGCGGGCGTTTGGCAGATCAATCGGTGCTTGGAAATGTCTTCCAGCGTTTCAGGCGCCCCACCATGAGCATCCAAATAGCTGCGCGTTGCATAGAGCAGCATCTGCACTGTCATCAGACGTTTGCGCACGAGATCGGCCTGGCTGGGCTCTTTCATGCGGATGGCCACATCGGCTTCACGCATTGGCAGATCCAATACCCGCTCTTCAAGCATGAGGTCGATATTGAGGTCAGGATACTGTTCATAGAGCTTCGGTAGGCGCGGTGCGAGCCACAGCGTGCCGAACCCGAAGGTGGTGGTCACCCTCAGTACGCCAAAGACCTCATCTTCACTATCCCGGATACGCGCTGCAGCGGCATCCAGACGTTTCAGCATGGCCGTCGTGGCATCGAACAGCAATTCGCCTTGTTCTGTCAGAATAAGACCGCGTGCATGGCGGTGGAACAAGGTTGCATCGAGTGATTCTTCAAGCGCGCGGATCTGACGGCTCACTGCGGATTGAGATAAATTGAGCTTGTCTCCCGCGTGTGTGAGGCTGCCAGCGTCTGCAACCGCGTGAAATATTCTGAGCTTATCCCAATCCATCGCCGCAACTTTCGTTATCCTCGCGCAGCCCTATATGAAACAGGTAACAAATTCCACAATGAAACCCGGAAATCGTTACGGAATAGAGTAAAATCACTATACAGGTCAGTATTTATGACCTAATATGCACGAGAATAAAGCACACTAATCCGACGAGGGGAGACGTCAGATGAGTCAGCCGAAAATTTCACTCAACGACCGGTTCGACCTGTCCAAAAGCCCGGTTCTTTTGAACGGAACGCAGGCACTGGTGCGTTTGATGCTGATGCAAAAAGTACGAGACACTGCGGCGGAATTGAACACAGCGGGTCTGGTCACAGGCTATCGGGGGTCTCCGCTTGGGGCTGTAGACCTTCAGATGTCTCGTGCAGAAAAGCAACTCGCCGAAAAGGATGTCACCTTTCAATTCGGATTGAACGAAGATCTGGCCGCAACCGCATTATGGGGCAGCCAACAGGCGGGGCTGCGTGGCGACGGAAAATTCGATGGTGTTTTTGGGCTCTGGTATGGCAAGGGGCCGGGCGTAGATCGATCCGGTGATGTGATGCGCCATGCCAATATGGCGGGCACGGCGCAACATGGCGGTGTATTGATGGCCATGGGCGATGATCACACGGGTGAAAGCTCGACCGTTTTACATCAGTCGGAATGGTCACTGGTGGACATGTATATGCCCGTGGTCAGCCCGGCAGGTGTGCAAGAAATTCTGGACTATGGCATTTACGGATTCGCGCTCAGCCGGTTCGCCGGGGTCTGGGTCGGGCTGAAAACGATGAAAGACACGATCGAAGTGACTTCCGTCGTAGATGGCCGCCCTGACCGAATGCAGCTGGTCACCCCTCAATTCGATATGCCAGAGGGTGGGCTGAATATTCGGCTGGGTGATACGCCGCATCTGCAGGAAGCGCGCGTAATCGACCACAAGCGCTTTGCGGCAGAGGTCTTTTCGCACGCCAACAAGTTGGACAAGCGGGTCTGGGGAAAACCGGGCGCCAAGATTGGGTTTGTGGCGGCGGGTAAGAACTGGCTTGATCTGACTCATGCCATGTCGCTGCTGAACATCAACGCGGATGAGGCCGAACGGCTAGGCATTACCACCTATAAGATCGGTCAGACTTTCCCTTTGGATATGAAGGGCTTCCACGATTGGGCTGAGGGGCTGGATCTGATCGTGATCGTCGAGGAAAAGCGCAAGCTGATCGAAGTTCAGGTTAAAGAAGCGATCTTTGACGACCGTCGTGGGCGCCGTGTTTATGGCTGGTACAAAGGCGGCGCGGGGACGCTGCACCGCGAAGAACTGTTCCCGACCCGAGGGGCGCTTGACCCGATCATGATTGCCGAGAAGCTGGGTGAGATCCTAATCGAAGAGGGGCGCGATACAGATGGCGTTCGTGCCGGACTGGAGGCGCTGTCCGAAGCGCGCCGGGCTGACAATGCGCAGGAAATCGCGGCGCGTTTACCATACTTTTGTTCAGGATGTCCGCATAACAGTTCAACCAAGCTGCCTGATGGCAGCCGAGCCTATGCCGGGATTGGCTGTCACTACATGGTGCAGTGGATGGATCGCGAAACCACCGGTTTCACCCAGATGGGCGGCGAAGGGGCGAACTGGATTGGCGAGGCTCCGTTTTCGACCACACAACATGTTTTCCAAAACCTCGGCGATGGCACCTATAACCATTCCGGCGTGCAGGCGATCCGGGCGGCACTGGCTGCGGGCACAAATATCACCTTTAAGATCCTCTATAACGACGCCGTTGCGATGACCGGAGGTCAGGAGAACGAAGGTGGGCTAAGTGCCGAACGCATCGTCGCCGAGGTCCGCGCGATGGGAGTCAGCAACGTTGCCGTCGTTTACGACGAAAAAGAAGATGTGAATTTTGGTGCGTTGCCTTCGGGCGTTGAGACGTTCGAGCGTTCAAAACTGATGCAGGTTCAGGAAAGATTCCGCGAAATAGAGGGTGTATCGGTCATTGTTTATGTTCAGACTTGCGCAGCTGAAAAGCGCAGGAGACGCAAGCGCGGCACGTTCCCCGACCCCGATAAGCGAGTGTTCATAAATACCGATATCTGTGAGGGTTGCGGAGATTGCGGCGTTCAGTCGAACTGCGTTTCCATCGTACCGAAAGAGACCGAACTTGGCCGCAAGCGTGCGATTGATCAGTCAAGCTGCAACAAGGATTTTTCCTGCTTGAACGGGTTCTGCCCGTCTTTTGTAACCGTTGAAGGGGCGAAAATCCGCAAAGAGGCGACGACCGACCTCGACTTGCCCGACCTACCGGACCCCGTTTTGCCACAGATCAACGGCACCCATAATGTCGTGATCACCGGCGTTGGTGGCACAGGCGTTGTCACCATCGGGGCGGTTCTGGCGCAAGCCGCACAAATCGACGGCAAGGGTGCCGGTATGATGGAAATGGCCGGCCTCGCACAGAAGGGTGGCGCCGTACATATCCATTGCCGTCTGGCCAACCGGCCCGAAGATATCAGCGCGATCCGTGTTGCCACTGGCGAGGCGCATGCGCTGATCGGCGGTGATCTGGTGGTATCGGCCGGGGCCAAGACGCTTGGCCTCACGCAAACCGGCCAGACCGGCGCCGTTGTGAACAGTCATGAGATTATCACCGGTGACTTCACGCGCGATACAGAATTCACAATCCCCAGCGATCAATTGCAGCTTGCGCTGCAGGCGCGGTTGAAAGATGGGGTGGCCCTTTTCGATGCCACCGATCTGGCGCGAGCCGTGATGGGCGACTCGATCTATTCCAATATGATGGTCTTTGGCGCAGCCTGGCAGCGTGGTCTGCTACCGATCAGTCACCAAGCGATAATGGGTGCTATTGAGTTGAATGGTGCGGCGGTCGAGCGCAACAAACGCGCCTTTGAAGTTGGTCGCTGGGCGGTGACCCACCCCGACGACGTGGCCAATATTTTGCGCCCCAACGTAGCAGAGTTACCAAAGACCCTCGATCAAGTGATCGATTTCCGCGCTGCGCACCTGATCGACTATCAGAACAAGCGGTTGGCGAAACGTTATCGCAAGCTGGTCGACAGCGTTGCAGATCAACACGTTCGTGAGGCTATTGCCAAAGGCTACCATAAGCTTTTGTCATATAAGGATGAATATGAAGTCGCCCGATTGCTGCTCGACAGTCGCCAGAAGGCGGAGGCCGAGTTTGATGGTGACTTTAAGATGACCTTCCATCTTGCGCCGCCAACCCTGGGGACGAAGGGCGACAATGGACGCCCGGCCAAGAAAGCGTTCGGAGAGTGGTTTCTTGGTCCGTTGAAGGTTCTAGCCAAGCTGAAAGGTTTGCGCGGCACTCCGCTGGATATCTTTGGCTACACGACAGAGCGCAAAATGGAGCGTGCTCTGATCCGCCAGTATGAAAAGGACATGAAAGAGGTTTTGCCCAGTCTGACGCCCGAAACCAGTGATGCGATCGCGGCCCTTGCGGCTCTGCCATTGGACATTCGCGGTTTCGGTCCGGTTTTGGTCGCCAATGAGGCTAAGGCTGCGAAACGGCGCGAGGAATTGTTGGCTGTTATTCGCGATGGCGGGCCTCAGATGAAAGCTGCGGCAGAGTGAGGCTTTACAAGCTTGTCATCAAACCTATGCAAAATGTCTACCCGGCCTTATCTAAGCGGCAGCAAACCGGAGTAGCCTATGCCCTCGCGCCATCACGTCGCTCGTGACATCTCTTACGCCCATTCCGCAGAAACGCGGAGCGGGCGTATAGTGATCAAGCTGATGGAAAACACGACCGGTCGTCTGCGTCTTATCCGCCGCGCTGACGGGTATGAGCAGGAGGTCGCACAGGGGCGTGATTTTTGGTCCGTAATGGTGGATCGATATGGGCTGACATTAGACGTGGTTGGCGGTGCGTTGTCGAACATCCCAAAAGATGGGCCATTGATCCTGATTGCGAACCATCCTTACGGCATTCTAGACGGGCTAATGATGGGACACATCCTGTCTCAGACTCGGACAGACTTTCGCATTCTCGCCAATCATGTTTTTCGCAAAGCTGAAGACCTGAACAGCATCGTGCTGCCAATTTCGTTTGATGCCACAAAAGATGCGATGAAGCTGAATCTTGCGACCCGCAAAACCGCTCTGAACTACCTAAGCGATGGTGGTGCAATCGGGATCTTCCCGGGTGGCACCGTCAGCACTGCGGCCAAGCCATTTTCTCATCCGATGGATCCAGGGTGGCGCGGATTTACAGCGCGGATGGTTGCCAAATCCAATGCGACCGTTGTGCCGGTTTTCTTCGATGGACACACCTCGCGTTTGTTCCAGATTGCCAGCCATCTACACAACACTCTGCGGATGGGGTTGCTGATCAAAGAGTTCAAGAAACGTGTCGATACCCCTGTCCGCGTGGTTGTAGGAGACCCCATTGGGCGCGACATTCTGGACCCGCTGGGCAAGGATACGCGCAAGATGATGGATTTCCTGCGCAAAGCCACGTATGAGCTGTCTCCAGAGCCATTGAAGTCTTATGACTATGGCTATGAATTCGAGGAACGGCATCGCGCCTGAAGGGGCAAATGGCAGTAGGTATCTTTGATTCCGGATTGGGTGGTTTGACCGTCCTGAACGCCGCGCAGAAACGTCTGCCCGACGTTGATTTCCTTTATTTCGCGGACAGCGCGCATGCGCCTTATGGTGTGCGCGATGCCGAGGATATCTTTAACCTGACACGAAACGCTGTGCAGGACCTTTGGGATCGAGGCTGCAATCTGGTGATTCTCGCCTGCAATACCGCAAGCGCCGCCGCCCTGCGTCGGATGCAAGAAGCGGGCGTGCCAGAAGGAAAGCGTGTACTGGGCGTATTTGTGCCTTTGATTGAGGCGCTGACTGAACGGCAATGGGGCGACAACTCTCCGCCGCGTGAGGTTCAGGTGCAGCATGTTGCGCTGTTTGCGACGCCCGCGACTGTGTCGAGCCGTGCGTTTCAGCGGGAGCTGGCGTTTCGGGCGATCGGGGTTGATGTCGAGGCGCAAGCCTGCGGCGGGGTGGTGGACGCCATCGAAGAGGGCGACATGATCTTGGCCGAGGCCTTGGTACGCAGCCATGTGGATGCTCTGAAGCGCAAGATGCCGGAACCGCAAGCAGCCATTCTGGGCTGTACGCATTACCCGCTGATGGCAGAGACGTTTCAGCAGGCGCTCGGACCGGATGTGAAAGTCTATAGCCAGGGTGATCTGGTTGCGGAAAGCCTTGCAGACTACTTGCAACGGCATCCGAATATGCTGGGTGAGGGCACTGATGGCTTCCTGACAACGGGTGCGCCGGGCGTTGTGACGGATCGCGCGACTCAGTTCCTCCGACGACAAATCACCTTTGAAGCCGCCTGACCTAGGTCAAGGACGGCGCTTTTCCGATTCCGTAATTCGTTGACCGTCACAGCGGCGGTCACCCCATGTGACACATGAATGAAAGAGGTCTGACATGACCCACAAAATCGCAATTCTTGGCGCTTCTGGTTACACCGGCGCGGAACTCGTGCGGCTGATCGCCGGGCATCCGAATATGGAAATCAAAGCTCTGGCCGCCGAGCGGAAGGCTGGACAGACAATGGCGCAGGTATTTCCGCATCTGCGCCATATGGATTTGCCGGTGCTTTGCAAGATTTCCGAGATCGACTTTAGCCAAATCGACCTGTGTTTCTGCGCTCTGCCGCACAAGACCAGTCAGGAAGTCATTCGCGAACTGCCCAACACCTTGAAAATTGTTGACCTGTCAGCAGATTTTCGACTTCGCGATGGCGACGAATACAAGAAGTGGTATGGGAATTCACATGCCGCGCTTGGGCATCAGGAAGAGGCGGTTTATGGTCTGACCGAGTTCTACCGTGACGAAATCCGCGGCGCTCGGCTGGTTGCCGGGACCGGATGCAATGCCGCGACGGGTCAGTATGTGCTGCGTCCGCTGATTTCGGCGGGTGTGATTGATCTGGATGACATCATTCTGGACCTGAAATGCGCGGTCTCGGGCGCAGGTCGGGCGCTGAAAGAGAATCTATTGCACGCAGAACTCAGTGAAGGGGCGAACGCATATGCCGTTGGCGGGACGCACCGGCATCTGGGCGAGTTTGATCAGGAATTCACGGAACTGGCTGGACGGACGGTGCATGTGCAGTTCACACCGCACCTGATCCCAGCCAACCGGGGTATTCTGGCCACAACCTATGTAAAGGGTGACCCGCAGAGCGTGTATGAGACACTTCAATCGGCCTATGAAGCCGAGCCCTTCATTGAGATGCTGCCATTTGGCGAGACGCCCTCGACCCACCATGTGCGGGGGTCGAACTTCTGCCATATCGGTGTCGTTGGAGATCGGATCGAACGCCGTGCAATCGTGGTGGCAGCATTGGATAACCTGACAAAAGGTAGCAGTGGGCAAGCCTTGCAGAACGCCAACCTGATGTTAGGTGAGGATGAAACCCTGGGTCTGATGATGGCCCCCTTGTTCCCGTGAGGACGGTATGAAAACGCTTAAGAAACGTCGTCGTGTACAAGTCATTCTAGTGGCTGTTGCGGCCCTGATACTGGCGACGGGTCTGATCGGATATGCGATGCGTGATGGCATCAACTTTTTCCGCTCACCCAGTCAGGTGATTGCAGAACCGCCGAAACCGACCGAGGTGTTCCGTATAGGTGGATTGGTCGAAGAAGGTTCGATCATTCGCGGGCAGGGTGAGACTGTGCATTTCGTCGTGACCGACGGCGGTGAAAGCGTAAAGGTCGCTTTTACCGGTGTTCTGCCTGATTTGTTCTCGGAAAATCAGGGTATGGTGGGCACCGGAAGTTATGTGAACGGAGTCTTTGAAGCCACTGAAATCCTTGCGAAACATGATGAAACCTACATGCCCAAAGAGGTTGTGGACGCATTAAAAGAGCAAGGCGTTTATCAGGAATCAGGCGATAGCTGAATGCAGCATCGCTGAATGCCATCGGCGCTAATATTTCTAAACAGAAGAAGCGGGGCGTTGCGTGCGAGAGGTAGGCAGCGCCCTTTGTTTTGCAGTGGTGTTAACGAAATTGTCCGACCGTTTACCAAAGTTTGGCAGAGAGGGCGGCAATGCGGACAGTGCGGCAGATTGCAAAAGGGATCGTGGCGCGGGAAGGTGGTTTTGTGGATGATCCCGATGATCCCGGTGGTGCCACGAAATACGGGGTGACGATCCATACCATGCGCCGATTGGGTCTCGATCTGGACCGAGATGGTTCGGTGACGCAACAAGACGTGCGCATGCTTAGCAAAGCGCAGGCCGTCGATATTTTTCTGGAACACTATTTTGAGAAACCACGCCTTCAGGTGCTGCCGAAAGCCGTACAGGCATCCGTGTTCGACATGTACGTCAATGCAGGAGCTCAAGCGGTGAAAATCCTGCAGAACCTGCTGCGGCAGATGGAGTATGACATTACGGTTGACGGGGTCATCGGCCCTCAGACTGCGCAGGCGAGCCGCGAGGCGGCTAGTCCAAAGCCTCTGGTGTTTCGTGATGCCTATGGGGTCGCAAGACGAAACTATTACTTCCGTTTAGCAGACCGGCGGATCGCTCTTCGCAAATATGCCAGAACTCGCGCGGGCGGCAAAGGCGGATGGATCAAGCGTGCCGAAGAGTTTTTATCGCCCAAGTATCATCTGAGCGAGGACGCGTTTCAGAAAAGGGTTTCAGGATGGGTTTGATCTCGGGTTTGTTGGCGCTCTTGTTTGGCGGAGGTCGCAATGTGGTTCGCGAAACTGCGGAAGTGTTTCGCGAAAATGTAGAAAGCGGTGCCGAGCGTTCTGTCGAACTGCGCGGTGCGGCCATGGCGCAATTCGGCACTGAATTCCAAGCTCCAAGCAAAACCAGGTTTGATCGATTCATGGATGGGCTAAATCGCCTTCCGCGACCGGCGCTGGCTTTGGGAACATTGGGTTTGTTTCTGGCCGCCATGATCGATCCGTTGTGGTTCGCAGCACGAATGCAGGGAATTGCGCTGGTGCCAGAGCCACTGTGGTGGCTGTTAGGGGTGATCGTGTCGTTCTACTTTGGCGCGCGGCATCAGATCAAAGCGCAGGATTTTCAAAGGGAAATCAGCGCGACAATGCTGAGGGCGCCTGAGGTGATCGCCAATCTTGAAACGATCCGCGGGTTGCGCGATGACAGTCCGGATGCCGCCGATACTGGCTCGGACGCATCGTTGGCCGAAGCAGTCAACCAGCCGGAATCGAACCCTGCATTGGAGGACTGGAAGCGGCTACGAAAGACCTGAGGCGCGACATTATGTGCGGTGATCCGAGGCGAATGTGAATGGCACTTGCACCGGTGCCGCAGTATAAGCAGGCCATGATTACAGAACTCGGCCATTTTGCACTTATCTTAGCCTTCCTCGTTGCCATCGTCCAAACTGTGGTGCCGTTGATTGGGGCTGCCAACCGTTGGAACGGGTGGATGGTTTTCGCAGAACCGGCCGCCATCACGCAGTTCATCTTGGCCGCCTTTTCCTTTGGTGCGCTGGTCTGGGCGTTTACCACGTCTGACTTCTCGTTGCGGATCGTGGTCGAGAATAGCCATTCGGCAAAACCGATGCTCTACAAGATTACCGGGACTTGGGGAAACCATGAAGGTTCGATGCTGTTATGGGTCCTGATTGTAGCGATATTCGGCGCGATGGCCGCCATATTCGGCGCTGGCTTGCCTCCGACCTTAAAGGCGCGGGTGCTGGCCGTTCAGGCCGCGATCGGAGTGGCTTTCTATGCCTTTATCCTCTTCACATCGAACCCGTTTGACCGACTGCCTGTTCCTCCGTTCGATGGACGGGACCTGAACCCGCTGCTGCAGGACCCCGGTTTGGCCTTCCATCCGCCATTCCTGTATCTGGGCTATGTCGGCCTCAGCATGGCGTTCAGTTTTGCCGTTGCTGCATTGATCGAGGGCCGGGTGGACGCGGCTTGGGGGCGTTGGGTTCGGCCTTGGACATTGGCGGCTTGGGTCTTCCTGACGATCGGTATCGCGCTTGGATCCTGGTGGGCCTACTACGAATTGGGCTGGGGCGGGTTCTGGTTCTGGGATCCTGTTGAGAACGCCAGCTTTATGCCTTGGCTACTGGCGGCCGCTCTATTGCATTCCTCCATCGTGGTGGAAAAACGCGAGGCGTTGAAAAGCTGGACGATCTTGCTTGCGATTATCGCGTTTGGGTTTTCTCTGATCGGGACCTTTATCGTGAGATCGGGGCTGCTGACTTCGGTCCATGCTTTTGCCAATGATCCTGAGCGTGGCGTGTTTATCCTGTTCATCCTGATCATCTTTACCGGCGGTGCGTTGACCCTGTTTGCTGCACGCGCGCAGGCGATGGAGGCGAAGGGTGTCTTCGGAATGGTCAGCCGCGAAAGTGCTTTGGTTCTGAACAACATCTTGCTGGCCGTTAGCTGCTTCGTCGTGTTCTTTGGTACGATGTGGCCAATGGTGGCCGAGATGGCGTTTGACAGAAAACTCTCGGTGGGCGCGCCGTTCTTCAATGCGGCATTTACCCCCTTCATGGTCGCCCTCGGAATCGTTCTTCCCGTTGGCGCAATGCTGCCGTGGAAACGGGGCAAGTTGGGCCGGGCCGCATGGTCCTTGCGCTATGCCTTTGTTCTGGCGGTCGCGATCGCGATCCTGGTCTGGGTGATGCAAACCGGACGCAGCGCTTTGGGACCTGTGGGTCTATTCTTGGGGGCGTGGATCACCTTCGGTGCCATCGTTGATCTTTGGAGCCGCACGGGCCGCAAAGGCAATCTGGCACGCCTGTTCCGACTGCCGGGTGCGGATTGGGGCAAGGCGGTGGCCCATACGGGTTTGGGCGTCACCATGTTTGCCATCGCGGGTCTGACTGCTTGGGAGGTTGAGGATATTCGTATCGCGCAACCGGGTCAGCCATTTGAGGTCGGGCAGTTCACTTTGACACTGCAAGACGTGCGTCAGGTACAGGGGCCGAACTATTTTTCGACCATGGCGGATGTAATCGCTGAAAAGGGCGGGCGCTATATCGCGACTCTTAACCCGGAAAAGCGCGACTACCCTGTGGCACGGATGCCGACAACTGAGGCTGCAATCGACTACCGCTTTCTGCGCGATCTATATGTTGTGATCGGGGATCAACAAGCTGATGGCGGCTGGGTGATGCGTACCTATATCAAACCTCTGGCCAACTGGATTTGGGGCGGATGTATCCTCATGGCTCTGGGCGGTGTGCTCAGCCTGTCGGATCGCCGTTTCCGTGTTGCAGCCGGTGCACGGAAAACGCCTGCAAGCGGGGTTCCTGCCGAATGAAGCGCCTGCTTGTTATCCTGCTGCTGATTGCATCCCCGATCATGGCTATTCAGCCGGATGAAGTGCTTGACGACCCGGCGCTCGAGACACGAGCGCGGGATATTAGTACCGGTCTGCGCTGCTTGGTGTGCCGGAACGAAAGCATTGACGAAAGCAATGCTGAACTTGCGCGTGATCTGCGTATCTTGGTGCGAGAACGTCTGGTTGCGGGGGATACTGATCAAGAGGTTGTGGACTTCATCGTTGATCGCTATGGCGAATATGTGCTGCTGAAACCCACCGCGACCGGCGCCAATCTGTTGTTATGGCTGTCGGCTCCTGTCATGCTGCTGATAGCGGCCGGCATGGGGTGGAACTTTTTGCGCAAGCGTGCGCAGCATCAGGAAGTAGCGCATTCAGAAGGCCTTAGTGAGGAAGAACAAGAGCGTCTGCGCCGAATTCTGGAAGACTGACGCGCGGTTCTTCTTTTCCTTTTTCCGCATTTGCGTCAGTGTTTTGCAGAACGCTGCGCAGCTGAGGTTTTGCATGGAATACGAAGCGGTCCTTCTGGACATTACTGATAATTTGGCGGTTTTGACATTGAACCGGCCGGATAAGATGAATGCGTTGACGACGCAGATGCGGGCCGAGATCACCTACGCAATGAAAGATGCCGCGCAACACGCTCGCGCGATCGTCCTGACCGGTGCTGGACCTGCCTTTTGTTCGGGGCAAGATCTTGGCGACGCGTCGAGCACAGGAAAGATCGACCTCGAACGCGCGCTTCGGGACGAATATGAACCGATGCTTGAGGCTGTCTATGATTGCCCCGTGCCAACTATAGCGGCAGTTAACGGGCCAGCAGCGGGGGCGGGGGCTAACCTGGCACTTTGTGCCGATGTAGTGATAGCAACCCAGAGTGCCTATTTCCTGCAAGCTTTCGCTCGGATCGGTCTGCTGCCCGATGCAGGCGGCACCTGGTTCATGCCGCGTCAGATGGGGTTTGCCAAAGCGATGGGTGCAGCGTTGTTTGCAGACAAGATCAGCGCGCGCCAGGCGGATGAATGGGGATTGATCTGGGAAGCGGTTGCAGATGATGAGTTCGACGCTCATTGGCGCAAGAGAGCCGCGTATTTGGCGAATGGCCCAACCTCCGGGTTTCGCGCGATCAAACAAGCGATCCGGGGAACTTACGATAGAACATTACCTCAGCAACTTGCAGCCGAAGCCCACCTGCAGGGCGAATGCGGACGTACCCGAGACTTTGCCGAAGGCGTCGTAGCCTTTCTGGAAAAGCGCCCTGCGAAATTCGAAGGGCGCTGATCATTCAATCAGGCCCGGCGGCGGCGACGAGTGCGCCGTTCGGGAACGGCCTCGTCCCCAGTGCCATCTGAGGCTGAGGTAAACGGACCAAGCGCCGATACGATCTGATCCAGGGTCGGGCGCTCGCCGCGCGGACCGTTATCTAACGCCTCGCGCATTTTGCGCAAATGCGCAGGCATAGTGCCACAGCAACCGCCAATGATCGTTGCACCTGCATCGCGCGCCATGGCAGCGTACTGGCCCATCAGTTCAGGCGTTCCGTCATAATGGATATGACCGTCCACATATTTCGGAATCCCTGCGTTGCCCTTGGAAATCAGTGGACGTTCGTTTCCTTGGGCAGCGAACCCAAGCACCGTCCGCAGTATATCCGAGGCACCAGTGCCGCAATTCGCCCCGAACGCAACCGGAGGATTGGGCAGAGTTTCCACGATCATTGCCAGATCAGAAGATGTAACACCCATCATTGTGCGGCCAGCCGTGTCAAAACTCATGGTGCCGCACCACGGCATATCTGCCAGAGCGAACGCTTCTGCCGCAGCCCGGAATTCTTCCGGCGCGCTTATGGTCTCAAGCCACAGAACATCTGCGCCTCCAGTCTTTAGCGCCGCAGCCTGTTCATGAAACATCTCGACGGCTTCGGCGTGTGAAAGACTGCCGACAGGTTCCATGATCTCGCCGGTCGGGCCAACAGAGCCGGCCACGATGATCGGGCGACCTGCCTTATCAGCGACTTCGCGACCCAGTTCAGCGCCAATACGATTCAGCTCGGCCACGCGGTTCTGGGCGTCGTGTAACTTCAAACGCGCGGCTGTTCCACCAAATGTGTTTGTCAAAAACAGATCACTGCCGGCATCGACCGAGCCCTGATACAGAGCACGAATCTTGTCAGGCGCATCGACGTTCCACAATTCCGGCGCATCGCCTGATTGCAGGCCCATGTTGAACAGGTTCGTCCCGGTTGCGCCATCCGCCAGAATGACGTCAACGGTTTCCAGAAGGTTGCTGAGCGCGTTTGTCATTGGAGTATTCCAAAATTGGGGCCACAGCCCGTCAAAATATGAGACGCCCCGTGTCTCATGACCGGGGCGTCAAATCAAATTCATAAAACTCATGAAGATCATGAGTTTTGCAGCTCAGGCATCAGGACTCGGCTTCCGCCATCACCTGCTCTTTGGCTTCGACCAGAAGTTCGACCATCTTCTCGCGGATTTTAGCCTCATCCGCGAGATCACCGAGGTACCCTTTGACCGCCTCGACAACATCGTCTTCGCTGACATTCTGCAGGTCGGTGTGGACCAGTTCCTGCCCGTATTTACGTGCCTGTTCCACAGTCTCGCCTTTCAGCGCCGAGGCCCATACAGCCATAAATCGATTGCGGCGCATCCGGGCGATGAACTGCATCTTTTCGTCATGAGCGAATTTGTTTTCAAACGCGGCTTCACGTTCGTCGAATGTGGTCATTGGTTGGGGACCTCTTGGGTTAGATGTTCTTTTCTGATGATATGACTATACGACGCCCTGTGCGCAAGGTATTTGCGCTGCGTCAAAGCCTCTCGGGGTTGCGAACTTGCGGGAAAGCGGGGCTTGCACTATGAGGGCGCCAACGTGAAGGGACTCATTCCCTTTCCCCAGACTGGAAAGGTCGCTCATGGCGCGTCGCAAGAAGATTTACGAAGGTAAAGCCAAGATCCTGTATGAAGGTCCCGAGCCGGGCACCATCGTGCAGTACTTCAAGGATGACGCCACAGCTTTCAACGCCGAGAAGAAAGACGTGATCGATGGAAAGGGCGTTCTGAACAACCGGTTAAGCGAATTCTTCATGACCGGTCTGGCCCAGATCGGAGTTCCGACGCATTTCATTCGCCGTCTGAACATGCGAGAACAACTTGTGCGGAATTGTGAGATCATTCCACTGGAAGTGATCGTCCGCAACTATGCCGCCGGATCGATGTCCAAACGCCTCGGTATCGCCGAGGGTACTCAACTGCCGCGCCCGATTGTTGAATACTGCTACAAGGACGATGCGCTGGGTGATCCGCTGGTGACCGAAGAGCACATTGCGGCATTCGGCTGGGCGAGCCAGCAGGATATGGACGATATCCTGAGCCTTGCACTGCGCGTTAATGATTTCATGAGCGGCGTGATGCTGGCGGTTGGTATTCGTCTGGTCGATTTCAAAATCGAGATCGGGCGCGTGTTCGAAGGCGATTTCCAACGACTGATCATTGCGGACGAAATCAGCCCCGATAGCTGCCGTCTATGGGATATCGAAACCGGTCAGAAGCTGGACAAGGATGTGTTCCGCCGTGATCTGGGTAGTCTGACTGATGCATATTCTGAGGTCGCCCGCCGTCTTGGCGTTCTGCCCAAAAGCAATGTCACAAAACCAACGCTGATCAACTGATCCTGTCTCATATCGACAGGGTTGTCCGACAAGCCCAAGCGGGGTATCCCGCGCCCAACGAAACGGATCGATGCGCGGTCCATCAGTGGAGTTCTCGAAAATGAAAGCACGTGTGCATGTGATGCTCAAGAACGGGGTTCTGGACCCGCAGGGCGAGGCTGTGCGTCACGCATTGGGTGCGATGGGCTTTGATCAGGTCGAAGGTGTCCGTCAGGGCAAGGTGATCGATCTGGAACTGGCAGACGGCGCGACCGAGGCGGACGTAACCAAGATGTGCGAAAAGCTGTTGGCCAACACGGTCATCGAACGCTTCGAGATCGAACTGCTCTGAGTTTTCCGACCTAGGAGGGTCCGCCATGCGCGCAGCCGTCATCGTTTTTCCTGGTTCCAACTGTGATCGGGACCTTGCCGTCGCCTTCGAGCAGGCCGGTTTTTCCGTCGATATGGTCTGGCATAAAGATGCCGCGCTGCCCGAGGGCATAGATATTGTCGGTGTTCCGGGTGGGTTTTCCTATGGTGACTATCTGCGCTGCGGCGCGATTGCGGCCCAATCGCCCATTTGTAAAGCGCTGGCCGCGCATACCGAGCGTGGTGGCTATGCCGTCGGCATCTGCAACGGTTTTCAGGTTCTGACCGAAACCGGAATTCTGCCTGGCGCGCTGTTGCGCAATGCCGGTCTGAAATACATCTGCAAAACGATCGGACTGAAAGTCGAAACCAGCGATAGCGCCTTTACTGAAGGGTACAATGCCGGGGATGTGATCGATATCCCGATTGCGCATCACGATGGCAATTATTTCGCAGACGATGAGACCTTGGCCGAGTTGAAAGATCAGGATCGCGTTGCCTTCACATATGCCGAAAATCCCAATGGTTCGCGCGACGATATTGCAGGGATTTTATCGCACAACCGGCGCGTGTTAGGCATGATGCCCCACCCAGAACGGGCGGCGGATTCAGGCCACGGAGGCACTGACGGGACGGCGCTCTTCCGCGCATTGGCCGGGGTGCTGACGCCCGCGTGACTTGAGGTCATCAGTCGGGACGCGTAGCGTCAGTACATGAGCGCGGAAGATCAAGCAGACAGCAAAGGGTTTCTGAACCGGTTTCGCGGCGCGCCTATGGGCTGGCGGCTGCGGCTTGCCGTTTTTTTGTTGCTGCTTGCTACCGTCGCCACAGTGTGGATCACCAACAGTCTGCTAACCAGTCGCTTCACCGAATCGACCAGAAACCGCGCCGAACTGCGGTTAGCCTTGTATTCCGGCAACCTGCTGAGTGAGTTGCGACGCAACGCCATCGTGCCGCAGTTGCTCGCCCGTGACCCCACCCTGATTTCGGCCCTGCAATCCAGCGATTACACGCTGTCGAGCCAGCGCCTGATCTCTTTCGTTGAAGAAATCGGGGCGGCCTCGCTGGTTTTGCTGGATGGGGATGGCCTGACACGTGCTGCAACCGACCGGAACCGGTTGCAGGAAAGCCACCGGAACTCGCCTTACTTCATCGATGCAATTCGATCGAATGCCACTATATTCTCGGTCATTCCACGTGAGTCCGGCGGTTATAGCTTTGTGTACTCGCGGCGAATCGAGGCGAATGCAGAGATCCTTGGCGTGATCGTAGTCGAAGTTGATTTGCAGAAATTTGAACGCGCCTGGGCTGGTATTTCTGACGCGGTGATGGTCACAGACAGCACTGGAACGATCATCCTCTCGACCGAGCCTCAGTGGCGGGGTCTAGATGAAAGCGGTGCCATGTTGCGCCAACCCCCTCAGAACGCGATCCAGCGCGCGATCCGGGCCACAACCGATTGGAGCGCTTTGCCCCCCGATGCCTATCTTCAGGGCGAGGCTGTGATGCGGATGGAGACCCGTATTCCGTTCCGAGGCTGGCAAATGACCTCGTTCACCACCTATTCGTCGATCCGCGAGCGGGTGAACAGCGTTCTGGCGCTTGAGATCATGGCCTTTGCGATTCTTCTGGCACTGACCTTCTATGCGCTCAGCCGCAGAGCGACGTTGCGCATGACCTTGTTCCAGCGCGAGTCGGCGGAGCTTCGCGCATTGAACGTAAGGCTGCAGCGGGAAATCGCTGAGCGTGAACGTGTTGAAAAGACGCTGGAAGTTGCCGAACAAACCCTTGCCCAGAGCTCAAAACTGGCAGCACTTGGAGAGATGTCTGCGGCAGTCAGTCACGAGTTAAATCAACCTCTGGCTGCGATGAAAACTTATCTGGCCGGCGCGCGTCTGCTTTTGCGTCGAAACCGACCCGAAGAGGCGTTGGCCAGCTTTGGGCGGATCGACGGATTGATCGAGCGGATGGGAGCGATCACGCGCCAGCTCAAATCCTATGCGCGCAAAGGTGCAGATGCGTTTTCGCCAGTAAATCTTGGCGAAGCGCTGGCCTCGTCCCTGTCGATGATGGAACCGCAGCTGCGTCAGCGGCATGTGAAGATAACCCAGATTTTGCCCGAAGAACCTGTTATAGTGATGGGTGATCGGATGCGGATCGAACAGGTTATGGTCAATCTCTTGCGCAATGCGCTGGATGCGACCAAGTCTGTGGATGAGCCGGATGTCGAGATCATTCTCGCTGCAGGTGAAACTGCGGTACTGACCGTGCGGGACAATGGCCACGGGATCGAGGATATCGAAAACCTGTTCGAGCCGTTTTATACGACCAAACGCCCGGGGGACGGCGTTGGTCTGGGGCTTGCCATCTCGTCCGGGATCGTGAACGACCATGGCGGACGGCTGACCGCGCGCAACGGCCAACAGGGTGGCGCGGTGTTTGAGATGCAATTGCCCATATTGGGAAGCGACGGCCTTGAGGCCGCGGAATAGAGGAAGTGACTATGGCACAGGCCATGAAAATCGCCATCGTGGATGATGAACAGGACATGCGCCAGTCGATCAGCCAGTGGCTGGCTTTGTCGGGGTACGACACCGAAACCTTTTCAAGTGCCGAGGATGCGCTCAAGGTCTTGGGGCCAGAATATCCCGGGATCGTGATCTCTGACATCAAGATGCCGGGAATGGATGGCATTCAACTGCTGAAAAAGCTGATGGGGGCCGATAGCACGCTACCGGTGATCATGATCACGGGACATGGTGACGTGCCAATGGCCGTAGAGGCGATGCGTGTCGGGGCGTTCGATTTCCTTGAAAAGCCGTTTAACCCCGATCGCATGTCCGAACTGGCCAAACGCGCCAGCAATGCGCGTCGTCTGACGCTTGACAACCGAGCCCTGCGGCGTGAGCTGTCTGGCGGTACGCAGATCATGAACAAGCTGATCGGTGCCAGCCCCGTCATGGAGCGGTTGCGTGAAGATATTCTGGATCTGGGGCAGGCGGATGGTCATGTCCTGATCGATGGGGAAACCGGAACCGGAAAGACTTTGGTGGCGCATGCATTGCACGCGGTTGGTAGCCGGGCGGGTAAGAAATTCGTCCTGGTTTCTTGCGCAGCACTTGAGGAAGAAGCGCTGTCGAAACGCCTGTTTGGCCCGATGTTGCCCGAGGACACGCAGTTGCCCGCCATCGAAGAGGCCCGCGGCGGTACGCTGGTTCTTGAGGATGTCGAAGCCCTGAGTGATACGCTGCAGGCCCGCCTCTTGAGCGTTATGAATGAGCAGGGCACCCCTGCGGAAACGCGGATCGTTGCGATTTCGAACCTGCAGGAAGCGGGCAAAACCTCAGAAGATGTATTGCGTCCCGATCTGTTCTATCGGTTGGCGGCGCTGCGCATCACCATGCCTCCGCTGCGACAGCGGGGTGAGGACATCCTGACGCTGTTCACCCGTCTGAGCGAACAGTTCGCAGAGGAATATGGCTGCGACGCGCCTCAGGTCAGTGCGCAGGAAGCGGCTCAACTGCTTCAGGCCCCGTGGCCCGGGAATGTGAGGCAGTTGATCAACATTGCTGAGCGTGCGGTGCTGCAGTCGCGGCGCGGGTCGGGGACAATTGCTTCGCTGCTGATGTCGGATCACGAAGAGATGCAGCCAGTGATGACAACTGAAGGCAAGCCGTTGAAGGAATATGTTGAAGCCTTCGAGCGGATGCTGATCGACAATACGATGCGCCGTCACAAGGGATCGATTGCCTCGGTGATGGAAGAACTCTGCCTGCCACGCCGGACACTGAACGAAAAGATGGCGAAGTACGGGTTGCAGCGTTCGGATTACCTGTGAAGGCGGAGGAGGGGGCCAGCCCCCTCTTGAGCCTGCGGTTCAATTCAACCCCTGGATATTCTGAACAGATGAAGGGACTCTTCGGCGCGTTCTTGGGTCGCGATGCAGTTTGCCCATTGTCTTTTCCACAGGACTGCTTTTATTGTGATCGAACGGGCCGGGTATTTTGTGCCTGCAAGCCCCGTGTTTTGAGTTTCGCTGCTGAGCTGATGGTGAGGATAGATCCCGCGCGGCGCGGCAGACCGATTATGCCCCAATGGGGCAGATGAACGCCTGAACCCGTCTATGCGGGTGAAAGGAATAAATGGGCGGGCCGCATTTAGACGCGCCTGTCGGAGAAGAACCGCGATGACGCGCGCGCAACGATTGAGTATACGGGCAGGGGGCCAAAGCGCCAGACCCTGCCGCGCGCCGTCCGATATCGCCCGTACAAGACACCTCCCCAAAAGCGCCTGTCCGCCTGGACGGGTCAGGACAACGCGTTTGGCGCGGTGCACCAAGGACACATGGCTAAGAAAATGCTTATCGATGCCACCCACGCGGAGGAAACCCGCGTTGTGGTGGTCGACGGAAACAAGGTTGAGGAATTTGACTTTGAATCCGAAAACAAACGCCAGCTTGCTGGCAACATCTATCTTGCAAAAGTAACACGGGTTGAGCCGTCGCTACAGGCGGCATTTGTGGATTACGGCGGGAACCGGCACGGGTTTCTGGCCTTTTCCGAAATCCATCCCGACTACTACCAGATCCCCGTCGCTGACCGCGAGGCGCTGATGGAGGAAGAGCGCGCCTATGCCGAGGCGATGAAGGCGCGGGATGAGGCCGAGGAAACAAAGCCCAAGAAGCGCCGGTCGCGTTCGCGCTCGAAGGCCGCTGACGTCAAGACGGACGATCCGGTTGAGACGCTGGAGGTTTCCTCAGAGCCGACCGGAATGGAAACCATCGATCTGGATGACGGTGAAGAGACGGAGGTGCCCGAAGGGACGTCTCCGATGGAAATCGTTGCCGAGACGCCGGTGGAAGAGCCTGAGGATGCCGCCGAGCCTGTCGCTGAAGAAGCTCCGATCGAAGAAGCCAAGTCCGAAGATGTAGATCAGCAGGCGGAAGCGCCAGAAGAGACTGCTGAGGTAGCGGAAGACGCGCCTGTCGAAGCAACTGATACCGACCAAGAAGAACCTTCGGATGAGGTCGAAGCCAAGTCTGACGAAGAAGAGGCGGAAGCTTCTGGCGATGAGCCCGAGGCGGATGGCGAGACAGAAAGCAAAAGCGCTGACGCGGCTTCGAAAGACGATACCATCGAGTCGGTCGCAGACGAAGACGATAGCGAGGATATCCGTCCTCCGCGCAAGCCACGCCCGCGCCGCTACAAGATTCAAGAAGTTATCAAGGTGCGTCAGGTCCTGCTGGTGCAGGTGGTCAAGGAAGAGCGCGGCAACAAGGGTGCGGCACTTACCACGTATCTGTCTTTGGCGGGTCGGTACTGCGTACTGATGCCCAATACCGCACGGGGCGGCGGAATTAGCCGCAAGATCACCAATGCCGCTGACCGGAAGAAACTGAAGGACATTGCCGCTGAAATTGACGTGCCCACGGGCGCGGGTCTGATCGTTCGCACGGCGGGTGCCAAGCGGACCAAATCAGAGATCAAGCGCGACTATGAATACCTGCAACGACTGTGGGAGCAGATCCGCGAGCTGACGTTGCAATCCATTGCGCCTGCGAAAATTTATGAAGAAGGCGACCTAATCAAACGCTCGATCCGCGACTTGTATAATCGCGACATCGATGAGGTTCTGGTTGAAGGCGAGGGCGGGTATCGCATCGCCAAAGACTTCATGAAGATGATCATGCCGTCGCACGCCAAGAACGTGAAGCGATACGAAGACGCGCTGCCGCTATTCGCGCGATATCAGGTGGAAAGCTATCTGGCCGGGATGTTCAACCCGACGGTTCAGCTGAAATCCGGTGGCTATATCGTGATCGGGGTGACCGAAGCGCTGGTGGCGATCGATGTGAACTCGGGTCGGGCGACCAAAGAAGGTTCGATCGAGGAAACCGCGTTGAAGACCAATCTGGAGGCCGCCGAAGAAGTGGCGCGCCAATTGCGTCTGCGCGATCTGGCCGGTCTGATCGTGATCGATTTCATCGATATGGACGAGCGCAAAAATAACTCGGCCGTTGAGAAGCGACTGAAGGACAAGCTGAAAACGGATCGTGCCCGTATTCAGGTGGGCCGGATTTCGGGCTTTGGACTGCTCGAAATGAGCCGTCAGCGTCTGCGTCCTGGAATGCTTGAGGCGACGACCCAGCCATGCCCGTCTTGCCATGGCACCGGCCTGATCCGGTCGGACGACAATATGGCACTGTCAATCCTTCGCCAGATTGAAGAGGAAGGCACTCGCCGCCGTTCGCGTGAGGTATTGGTGCGTTGCCCGGTTAGCATCGCCAACTTCCTGATGAACCAGAAACGCGAACACATCGCGCAGATCGAAGCGCGGTATGGTTTGTCGGTTCGGATCGAAGGGGACGTTCATTTGGTCAGTCCCGACTTCTCGATGGAGAAGTTCAAGACCGCTAGCCGCGTTGTTCCTGAAGCAACTGCGCCGGTGGTATCGGTTGATGCGTCGCTGATGGATATGGTCGACGCCACGGATGAGGACGAAAACGAAGAAGAAACTGCGGTTCAGAGCGAGGAAGAGACCAAGCCCAAGCGTAAACGGCGTCGGCGCCGGCGCAAGAAGAGTTCGGGCAATGGTGACGCGCCGGATGGCAATGCAGACGAGTCTGACGCAGACAGTGTAACCGACTCGAGCAACGAAGCTGAGAGCGTCGATACCAAGCAGACCGAGGCTGAGCCTGTTGCTGAGGAAGATGCTGAGAAAGCGGCCAAACCGAAAAAGCGCCGGGCACCGCGTCGACGCAAAAAGGATACTGAGGCCACAGTCGAAGCAAGCGAGACGCAGACCGAAGCGGATAATGCGAACTCCGATCCGCAGAAAGAGCCGGTCAATGCTGAGGCCGCCGAGGCTGAACAGCAAGAGCCAGCCGATGAGTCTGAAAGCATCGAACCAGCCGCTGAGCCCGATAGTGCTGATGCACCATCAGAACTTGAGATCGCCGAAGCAACGTCGGCTTCTGAAGTCGATGAAGAAGTGCCAGAGGAACCTGCTGAAGCGCCTGAACCGGTTGCCGAAGAAGCCGAAGAATCGACCGTGGCAGCAGAACCCGAAGTCATTGAAGCAGCCACCCCAGAGCCGGTCTTGGAGGCAGTGGCGGACGAACCCGAACCCGCGCCGGCCAAGCCAAAGCGCCGAGGGTGGTGGTCATTGGGACAGTAAGAAAAAGGCGGGCCAACTGGCCCGCCTTTTTCATTAGGGTGCGTTCCAAAGAATCCTCAGGCCGATTTTTGGATCACATATATCTGATGACCATCCACTGTATCTTGCGAGACAAGTGTGTGGCCAGATTCGGTGCAGAAATGCGGTACGTCGATAATCGCGGCTGGATCATCGGCCAGCACGCGCAGCATACCCCCCGCAGGCAAGGATTTCAGGCGCTTCCGAGCCTTCAAAACAGGCAGGGGGCACAACAATCCCAACGCATCCAGTGTTTCAATCTCATTGGTCATGGGGCTGAGATATTTCTAACGAGCGATACTGTCCAGCGCGCAACCACGAGGATGTGACCGAATGGCCTCGTGACGAAACCCGCGCGATACCATATGTGCTGAGTCATGTTCGGAATTGAGATCATAGACGCGGGCCTTCTGCCTGCCATGTTTATCGCCATGCTGGGCGGGTTGATAAGTTTTCTGTCTCCCTGCGTGCTGCCGATTGTGCCACCGTACCTCGCGTATATGAGCGGTGTAACTATCAACGAGATGCAGGATGAGGCGCGCGCGCGGCGCAAGGCGACCCTGGCGGCACTGTTTTTTGTTTTGGGTCTATCGACAGTGTTCCTGCTGCTAGGCTTTACAGCCTCGGTCTTTGGGGCGTTTGTTCTTCAGAATCAGGTGCTTTTCGCCAAACTCTCGGGCGCTGTCGTCATTGTCTTTGGCCTGCACTTTCTGAACGTGTTCCGTATTCCTTTGTTGGATCGTGAGGCACGCGTTGATACGGGTGACTCCAGCGGATCTGTGTTCGGGGCATATATTCTGGGACTGGCCTTCGCCTTCGGTTGGACGCCGTGTATCGGCCCACAATTAGGTGCAATCTTGTCGCTGGCCGCCTCCGAGGCATCAGTCACGCGTGGCACCGTATTGCTTGGCGTATATGCGGCAGGCCTGGGCATTCCATTCTTGCTGGCTGCGATGTTCCTGAACCGCTCGATGGCGGTTATGAACCGCATCAAACCGCATATGGGCACAATCGAGAAGGTGATGGGCGGGCTGCTGCTTTTTGTCGGCATCATGCTTGTCACCGGTTTGTTCACCGAATTCAGCTGGTGGCTGCTGGAAACATTTCCGGCTTTGGCAAACCTCGGTTAACCCTCTGGCTTTAAACACGGATGGATAGACGCCAGGTCTTACCTTGGCGTCAACGCTGCGCTAATCTTTGGCGCAGAGGGCCGGGTAATGAGCAGTCAGCAATCCAATCCGCAGGTGCGCAAACGCCGGGTGTTTTACATTCCCGGCTACGACCCGATTCATCCGCGCCGATATCGAGAGCTCTACCGCAAAGAGGGGGGCGCCCAGGCTGAGATATCGGGATACCAGATCGATATTAGCGCTAGGACGGGCGAAGGTCCCTACGGCTGGCAGGTGACTTCTCAGCAGGACGGCAGTCCTGTTGATGCAGATGTTCAGGTTCTGGTCTGGTCGGATATCGTGCGTGACAGCATGGCTCAATCGATACCGGCAACCTATCTGCAACTGGCGAGAACCGCCTGGATATATATCTCGACCGGTACGCTTTGGCGGCTGATGCAGCTGCGCAAGGGGCCCGTAATTGCGGCGCTATACCCGGTGGCAATGCTGCTGCTGCAGCTTTTTGCATCGTTGTTGATTGCTTGGGGTTTAGTCTCTGTATTGAAACCACTCGTTGGGTGGTGGTCTTTGGTACCTGCTGCCGGGGTAATCTATGCTCTGATGCAATGGTTCCGAAAGATCGATAATCGACTGTTCGCTTATTACCTTATGCATGACTATGCCCACTCGGCGAAGCTATACGGCGCGTATTCGCAAGATCTGCAATCGAGGCTGCGGGAGTTTTCTGACCTGATCACCGAGACGCTGGACACAGACACCGATGAGGTGCTGGTCGTGGGTCACAGCTCTGGCGCCCATCTTGGTGTGTCGGTGTTGGCAGATGTTTTACGACGACGGGGCGGTGTACAGGATAAGCCAGTCTTATCCTTTCTGACCTTGGGACAGGTGGTGCCAATGGTTTCGTTTCTACCGCAGGCACACACGCTTCGCGCTGATCTTAAATATCTATCCGAACGCGCGGATATGACTTGGATCGATGTCTCTGCACCGGGAGATGGCTGCGCGTTTGCGTTGTGCGATCCGGTCGCGGTCAGCGGCGTCGCTGGCCCCAAAAAATGCGGGCCGCTGGTTCTTTCTGCCGCCTTCACCCAAACACTGTCCCCCGCGCGATGGCAGCAATTGCGTTGGCGCTTTTTTCGCCTGCACTTTCAATATCTTTGTGCGTTCGATCAACCTGGACTTTATGACTATTTCCGCATCACCGCAGGTCCTGAAACATTGAAGCAGCGGTTTGAAGGGCGCGCGCCATCTCGGTCGCGCATTGAACGGTCGGTTTCGAAATACATTGCGGTGGAAGCATGACGCCCCCAAAGCCCGAAGCACGACCGGATAAAGTCTCGCTGTGGCGGTATCTACGTCTGTTTCGGCAAGACTTGCTGTCTGCTCAGCCCCAGCGTCTATATCGAGCATGGATGGCTGAATTCCGAACGCCGTTCTTTCGCTCATATATGGTCAACCAACCCGATCTGATCCGCGCTGTTCTGAAAGAGCGCCCGGATGCGTTTCCAAAATCAAATCGCATCAGCGAAGGCTTACGCCCCTTATTGGGCCGGTCCGTGTTCCTGACCAATGGCGAAGTCTGGAAACGGCAGCGCAGGATCATTGATCCCGCCTTTGAAGGCGGACGTTTGAAAGACACGTTTCCCGCAATGTTAAATGCGGCGCAGGCTTGTGCGGATCGGCTTTCAGGCAGAGTTGGGCAGAGGGTGGAATGTGAAGAAATCACAAGCCATGTCGCGGCGGATGTGATTTTCCGCACCCTGTTCTCGGTTCCCATCGAACATGAGGTTGCCGCGCAGGTCTTCGATAAATTCCGAATCTATCAGCGCGAACAGCCCTTGCTGAACCTGGCCGCATTCGTTCCGGTTCCAAGCTGGATGCCCCGATTTCATTCTCGCAAAACTCGCCAAACCGCCAGCGAGATTCGGGATCTGATCAGCCGATTGACGGATGAACGCGCTATAGCAATCGAAAACGGGTCGGCCCCCGATGATCTGGCCACCAAGATAATGACGACAACAGACCCGGAAACCGGAGACCGGTTTGATGCGCAGGAAATGGTCGATCAGGTCGCCATCTTCTTTTTGGCGGGGCATGAAACCAGCGCGTCTGCACTGGCTTGGACGCTCTATCTGATGGCGATGCATCCGGACTGGCAGGAAAAGCTGGCTGAGGAAGCGAAAGCTCTGGACATGCCCAAGTTTTCTACCTTGTCCCAACTGAAACTCAGCCGCGATGTGTTTCGTGAAGCTTTGCGCCTGTATCCACCAGTTCCAATGATTGTGCGCGAGGCGACATGTCCTGAACGCTTCCGTGATCGGGATATTTCGCAGGGTTCTCAGATCGTTGTAAGCCCCTGGCACTTACATCGGCACGAAAGGCTTTGGGACCGGCCGGACGATTTCGACCCCACGCGATGGACGACGGAAAACGGAAAGAAATGCCAGCGCGAGGCCTATATTCCCTTTTCGGCTGGCCCCCGGGTCTGCACGGGCGCAGGGTTCGCGATGGTAGAAGGTCCTTTGATCTTATCGATGCTCTTGCGTCGTTACCGATTCGAAACAATACCAGACGAAACGCCGGTACCGGTCGCGCATTTGACCGTCAGATCGAAAGACGGAATTTGGTTGCGCTTGGTTGAGCGCTAACAAACTACCATCGCTCTTCGGCATGCTGTATGCGGATTGAAAATGCGGAATCATATTGAACGGGATTGAGTTATGTCGAAAGCAGAACAGCGCGCGCAGATGTCCGAAGGCGCAGGATTTATCGCAGCACTGGACCAAAGCGGCGGTTCAACCCCCAAAGCGCTGGCTTTGTATGGTGTTGAAGCATCGGATTACGGATCAGACGAAGAGATGTTCGGCGAGATTCAGAAGATGCGCGCTCGGATCATTCTGGCTGACGATTTCACCAAGGATAAAGTGATTGGTGCGATCCTGTTCGAACGGACCTTGGGCGAAGAAATCGACGGCAAGAAGGTCGCGGATTACCTGTGGTCCGAAAAAGGTATCGTGCCATTTCTGAAAATCGACAAAGGACTTGAGGATGAGGCAAACGGTGTTCAGATGATGAAGCCGATCCCGGGTCTGGCTGAGACGTTGTCCAAAGCAGATGGTGTTTTTGGCACCAAGGAACGTTCCGTTATCCACGAAGCCAACGCGCAGGGCATTGCCGACGTTGTCGCGCAGCAGTTCCAGGTCGCACGCGTGGTCACTGATGCGGGAATGGTCCCAATTGTCGAGCCTGAGGTAAACATCCACTCGGAAACCAAGGCCGAGGCTGAGGACATTCTGAAATCAGAAATTCTGAAGAACCTGGATCAATTGGTCGAGGGTCAGGAAGTGATGCTGAAGCTGACGATCCCCAGCCAGGCCAACCTGTATGATGAGGTGGCTGATCACCCGCGCGTCCTGCGTGTTGTGGCGCTGTCCGGCGGATACTCGACCGAGCAGGCCTGCGACCTGCTTGGCCAAAACAGCAAGATGATCGCGTCGTTTTCGCGCGCACTGACCGAAGGGCTGTCCAAACAGCAATCTGACGCAGAATTCAATGCAGCGCTCGGCGGTAATATCGACAATATCTACCGCGCCTCGATCTGATCGCGGGGTAATCTATTCGGGCTTGATGAAATCGCGGCGTAATTGCGCCGCTTTTTCGCGCATGACACATCCTTTGGCGTGATCATTGATCAACCCCATGGCCTGCATAAAGGCAAAGATCGTGGTGGGGCCTACGAATTTCCAACCACGTTTTTTCAGATCTTTCGACATCGCGATGGATTCTTTCGATGTGGAAGCGCTTTGCGGGGCGGGTGGCGCCGAAGGCTCGTACCTCCAGACATAAGCGGCCAATGATCCCTCGTCAGCGATTAGGTCCTGCACGCGGCGGGCGTTGTTGATCACGGCTTCAATCTTGCCGCGGTGTCGCACGATGCCTTTGTCGTGCAGAAGTCGATTGATATCTGCATCAGAAAATTCTGCTATCTTGTTAAAATCAAAGTATCTAAACGCTGCCCTGAAATTCTCGCGTTTTGACAGAATGGTGCGCCAACTCAAGCCTGACTGAAAGCTCTCGAGGCACAGTTTCTCAAACAGTCGTCTGTCATCGGAAACCGGATATCCCCATTCGTTATCATGATAGTCAAAGAATTCGGGGGCGGCGTTGCACCACGAACACCGAGGTTTTCCATCTGGGCCCGTTGCCAAATCGTTCATGAATGTACCCTTTTTGTTCTCCGCGAGAATAAGCGACGCGATTGTTTGAAATCAAGTACTCAATCGGTTTGACGATACCATTTCAGAATGAAGACACGAATGGCCGAAGCCAGTCCGGTTTCCGGGTCGCGCTCTGCATCAATATTTGCCGCCAGGACATTGATTGGGATATCTTTTTCCCGCGCGATATCACGGAAGGCTTGCCAGAACTCATCCTCAAGCGAAACGGATGTTCGATGACCTTGCAAGGTCAGGGAGCGTTTGACAGGACGTCCACTCATTCGTCGACCTTGTGACCGTCAAGGTCCCGGCGCTGCCGGTCTTGCTGCAGCTTTACAACGGTCCTGTCGGCTTTGGATTGTCCGTGTTTCGCAGCGTTTGCATCCGCGCAGGCCTTTTTTTCAGCCCGCGCTTTTTCTTTTCGAAACCGGTTCAGGTTAACCGGTTTACCCATCAGTCCTTGGGTCCAATCATATGCTCGGGCCGTACAACCGCATCAAACGTAGCCTCGTCCACAAAGCCCAACGCAATGGCTTCTTCCTTAAGTGTTGTGCCGTTCTTGTGCGCTGTTTTGGCGACGGTCGTGGCGTTGTCATACCCGATTGTCGGTGCCAGAGCAGTCACCAGCATCAGGGATTCCTTCATCAGCTTGTCGATGCGTGGCTCGTTGGCTTTGATGCCCAACAACATCCGCTCCGTAAAGCTGTCGGTTGCATCGCCGAGCAGCTGGATCGACTGCAGCAGGTTATAGGACATCATCGGGTTGTAGACGTTCAACTGGAAATGGCCCTGCGAGCCTGCAAACTTCATTGCTGCGTCGTTGCCCATCACATGCGCGGCCACCTGAGTCAGCGCTTCGGCCTGTGTCGGGTTCACCTTTCCGGGCATGATGGAGGAACCGGGCTCGTTTTCGGGCAGGATAAGCTCACCCAATCCTGAGCGGGGCCCCGAACCCAACAGACGGATATCGTTGGCAATCTTGTAGCAGGAACCGGCAATCGTGGCCAAAGCGCCTGACAAAAAGACCATGGCATCATGTGCGGCCAGAGCTTCGAATTTGTTCGGCGCGGTCACAAAGGGCAGGCCGGTGATATCGGCCATATTCTTGGCGACAGCCTCATCCCAGCCGCCATGCGTGTTCAAACCGGTACCCACAGCAGTACCGCCTTGAGCCAGTTCATAGATACCGGGCATCGCAGCTTCTACACGCGCAATGCCCTGACGGATTTGGTGCGCATACCCGCCGAATTCCTGTTCCAACGTCAACGGCGTGGCATCCTGCGTATGGGTGCGGCCGATCTTGATGATACCGGCAAACTCTTTTGCCTTGGCTTCCAGCGCCGAGGCGAACTTCTCAAGCCCGGGCATCAACACATCGCGCACACTCATCGCTGTGGCGATGTGCATCGCGGTGGGGAAAGTATCGTTCGAGGATTGACCCATATTGCAGTGATCATTCGGGTGAACGGGATCTTTCGAGCCAATCTCGCCACCCATAATCTCAATCGCGCGGTTCGCAATGACCTCGTTCGAGTTCATATTGGATTGCGTGCCCGAGCCGGTTTGCCATACGACCAGAGGAAAGTTGTCGTCAAACTTGCCTTCGAACACTTCACCGGCCGCTTGTATGATCGCGTCGGCGATCTTGGCGTCCAGCTTGCCGATGGCTTTGTTTTCAATTGCACAGGCCTTTTTGATCACACCCAACGCGCGCACGATGGCGACGGGCTGCTTTTCCCAGCCGATGGGGAAGTTCATGATCGAACGCTGCGTTTGCGCGCCCCAGTACTTATCGGCAGGCACCTCAAGCGGGCCAAAGCTGTCGGATTCAGTGCGGGTTTGAGACATCGGTCGCTCCGGTCTGGTATGCAGTCGTATGCCGTTTACCCGCAGCAAGGCTGTGGCGCAATCGGCCAGTTGAGCGCACCTTAAACTTGGGCCGCGCAAAGGTATAGACGCGGCACAGCTACAAATAATTTCTGTTAGCGAAAACAGTGCCATTGTACGTCGGCGGGCTAAAGTTAAGATGGGACAATAACCCTGACGGAGGCAACCATGCGCGTGTCACTTCTCAAAAGCCCTTTGTATACGCTTGCGTTATTGTTTGCCGCGAGTTTTTGGCTGGCAGTATTTGTGCAAAACGCTCAGGCGACGGGAATCGAGCCGTTCGTGGGCGACTATACCGGTTCGGCCGACGTTGTTGATGCGGATGGTACGGCGACCCCTCGGGATATGAGCGTTTCGATTCAGGAAATCAGAGGGGGCTTCAACGTGAGTTGGACCACCACGACTTACAAAGCCGACGGTCGCATCAAGGATGAGAAATACTCGGTTGATTTTCAAAGCTCGGATCGGCCCGATGTTTATTCTGCGGCCATGAAGCGAAATGTGTTTGGCCATGAGGTGCCGCTTGACCCGATGAAAGGGGAACCCTTTGTTTGGGGGCGGATCGAAGGAGATACTCTGACGGTGTTTTCGTTGTTCATAGCCGAAAACGGTGGCTATGAGCTTCAGCAATTTGACCGGACACTAGCTGATGGCGGGCTCGACCTGTCATTTTCCCGGTTTCGCGATGGGGTTAAGTCGCGCTCGGTCGAGACATTCCTTCAAAGAGAATAAACCCCGCATCAAGCGGGGTTTTCTGGTCATTTCCGGAAGCTGTCCAGCGAGACCACATCCGCATCATGCTGAGGTTCTGCCTCTTCGGCCTCAAGCTCAATCGGGGCTTCTTCCGTCACATGGATCTCTTCGTCCTCGTCTTCCGGGCTTTCAAAGCGCAAGCCAAACTCAACCGAAGGATCTACGAAGGTCTTGATCGCCAGATAGGGGATGTAAAGGGGTTCCGGCGCATCCCCGAAATTCAGCGTAATCGAAAAGCCATCGTCACCGACTTCGAGGTTTTCGAACCAGTGCTGCATGACAATCGTCATCTCGCCTGGATAGCGCTCACGCAGCCAATCGGCCAACTCAACGCCCTCATGCCGTGTATCAAAAGTGATAAAGAAATGATGCGAACCGGGCAGGCCGGTTTCGGACACGTCGGTCAGGACGGTCTTGATCAGGCCTCGCATGGCCGTGTGCATCAGATTCCCGTAGTCGATGTCTTGCGACATGGTTGATCCTCGAAAGTGGTTAATCCCAGCATAGTTCATTCGGACGGAAACGAAAGGCTGTGCTGGGCTGTATTGATTACAAAATCTGCATGCCTAGTCCGGCCAGAACCATGATACCAAGTGTGGTTGCTAAACCGGATTTCATACGGAAAATCAACAGGCCAGCCAGAACGGTCAGCACAAGTGCGCTGAATTCAAGCGACGAAGGGTCGGGTAGGGGGATAGAAACTGGTCCCCTATGCCACCCCGGAATTGAGGTGAACAAGACGTTTAGCCCGAACCACACGGAGAGGTTGAGAATCACTCCGACGACCGCAGCTGTGATTCCGTGCATCGCGGCCCCAAGACGCGGACGCGCGGCGATTCTGTCCAGATGCGGGGCTGCAAGAAAAATCCACAGAAAACACGGTACAAACGTCGCCCATAGAGCGACAATGCCAGCCGCCAAAGCCAGCGAGGCGCCTCCGGCAATCTGACCGCTAAGCATGGCCACAAACTGAGTCACCAGAATCAGTGGCCCAGGCGTGGTTTCGGCCAGACCTAGCGCGTCGATCATCTGGTCCGTGCTGATCCATTGGTAGGTTTCGACCACGGTCTGGGTCATATAGGCCAGCACCGCATAGGCACCGCCAAAAGTTACAACCGCAAGGCGGGCAAAGAACCAGCCCAGATCGCTGAGCAGTTCCTGACCGCTCAAAGACAGCACAAACAACGGCCCCAGCCAAAGAATAAGCCAGAAAACCGCTGTGCGAACAGGATTGGCAAGTGTTGGGCTGGCTTGAACGGCAACGCGCATGTCGTCTTTCGAAGTCACGAATCCCCAAACGGCAGCGCACAGTATGATTAGAGGGAAGGGCAGGTTGAAGACAAAGATCCCCAAAAAGGCTAGGCCCGCGATAACCCGGTGCTCGACGTCTGTAAGCGCTTTCCTCGATAGGTTCAGTAATGCTTGCAGGACGATGATGATCACCGTGGCCTTGATGCCCAAGAATCCGGCTTGAACCAAAGGCAATGTGCCATAGGCCGCATAGAGCAAAACCAACAGCGCGATCACCAGAGCACCCGGCAGTACAAACAAACTGCCTGCGATTAACCCACCGGCCACTCCGCGCAGCCGCCATCCTGCATAAGTGGCAAGCTGCATGGCCTCGGGACCCGGCAACAGCATGCATAAGGAAAGCGCGCGCAGATAGGTCTGTTCGTCCAGCCAGGGGCGCCTTTCAACCAGCTCCTGATGCATGAGTGAGATCTGAGCGGCGGGGCCGCCGAAGGACAGCAGCCCGATGCGCCCAAACACCCTGATCAACTCTTGATATGAAGGGGTCATCTGCCGTGACCCGCGGGCCAATCATGCGTCTCGCTAGAGCCATCGCGCGCCCAGCGATAGAGTGCATCATAGATATGCAATCCAGCCTGCAATTGCTGCTGGTCATCCCGATACTGGCGCGACAAGCCGACCGAAAGGGCCAGTAACCCGGCGGCCTCAGGCGCCAGATCGTGCCTGTTTGTATCGGCGGCACGTATGATCGTCGCCATGCGGTCCAGAGGCTCAGATCGAAGCTTGAAGTCATCCAGCATCGTGTCAAAGGTACAATTGTCGCCGCGATGGCTCCAATCAGTTCCTTCAACATCAAAGGGTGTGGCGCCGAAGTGCTCGGCAACCCCCTGAATTTCATCCGGTGCTACAAACAGGAACCGAGCGCGCCTGTCGACAAACCTGCGGATCAGCCAGGGGCACGCGATGCGATCAATCTTGGGGCGGTGCCGCGTCACCCAGACCGTGTTGCCTTTTGCAACTGCAGGAAGGGCAGGCACAGGCACGACCATTGCGCCCGGCATAGCGCGCCAGGCGAACATTCCACCTTCCAGAAATTCTGCCACCACCCCTTCAGCCTGCAGCCATGAAACAACGCCCTGACTCAGCTTTTTGCCTTTCTGGCAAATTACTACGCAAGAATGATCGCCGGTATGATTTCTTATGCCATCAACATTTTGATATGGCATTCGGAATGCGCCGGGTATGAGGGAGGGATCATCGTCGAAATCCCCATCTGTGCGCACATCAAACAGGATAGGAGCCTGAGGCGTACCGATCAGGCGCAAGAGTTGTCGGGGTGTAATTGCATTGGGGGCAGCCATTGCATGTTTCCTTATTGCTTTGGATACATGCGAACTTGGGCTGCCGCCTCACGGGGTGTTCGCAAGCTTACCCCTTGATCCTCTGCTAGCGCGCAAATGCGGGATGGGTCAAGCTTGCGGTCAAGTTTATCAGGCCCAGTCCAACCTTTGCCCGGTCATGCAAACCGGAAGGGTATCCTGTGGGAACTGCCCCAGTTGTTCAAAAAGTGTAATGAAATCAAACTGATTATAGGCCTCGACCATCTTGTCCCCTTTGAAGCGCGCCATGACTTGTCCGGTAACTTCAAGCGGGGCACCGTTATCGGCCCGGAAGGTGCGGACATGCAGAATACCAGAGACCCAATCACCATTTTCGATGATCTTCGGCAGTTCGACTGTGATCTCGCCCAGAACATGACGAAACGCCATGACCAGATCGCGAAAGTCGTCCGCGCCAACCTGCATTTCGGGTATCAACCCTTCGGCCATCGTATCCGGGGCAAAAAACTGATCGATTGCATCGGTATTGCCTTGTTCCCAGACCTCTGAATACCATGCCCTAAGCCTGTCAGAATTCGTCATCTCAGCCCTCCTGTCGCTTGTTCAGGAAGATGGATCAGAGAAATGAATAAACCCTGAATCCCAGGTGAGTTATGGGCATGGAGCAGACATAATCGGTAAAATGCAGGTTTCTGTTGCCAGGTACCTGCGAACCCCGCCTTACGCGGCTAGGCGCAAGGGCTTAAGTTTCGGTCTTGCTACTGCTTACGCAGCAACTGCAACCGGAGCACGATTGTCGTTTGCAATTGTACTAGTTTCGCCGATAACGGTGGCAGACAGCCGAGACAAAGCTAACCCCTTTAGACGTTCGTCGATCCTGTTTCGGCCCCAAAATCCCCAAACGAAGGATGATTGGTGGAGCCGCCGGGTACCGCCCCCGGGTCCGATCCGCTTATTACGAGCGCGTTTATGTCCATAGTCCCGAAGGACCCCTCATATATAGGTTAGGACGTGGTCGGATGCAAACCCGGAATTCTAAGGTTTACTTATATCAAATTCAATAAGTTAAGCAGCTCTGTTCATGTTGGCGAGAATAAGCCAAAGGGCCAGAACAAGCTCGATTCCACCAAAAGTCAGCGCCTTGACGAACGGGGGATTATCCAGCGCCAAAGACACAAACCGACCCAACGCCGCCCCTGCATAAACAACGCCCAGCATGGCATATGCCATCGGTGTGTTGAGCCAGAGAACCACGGCACCTGTCACCACGAACAACCCGCCAACCGAGGCTCGCATCTCACTAAGTCCCATGGTGCTTTTGGTGGGGGCTAGGTCCAGCGCGTTGGCTGTGTAGGCCGGGGCCAGAAATCCGAACAAACCAAAGCCGATGGTCAGCAAGGCGGCAATCACGTTAAGGGCTGTGATCATGGACTTTTTCCCTTTCTGCTCTGCCCGCAGAGTCTAGCGCAGCACTATGTAAAGAAAAGCATCTAAATCGCTGACCACAAACCTATAACTCCGACCGCGATCAGGCTGAGAGCCCAGACAAGTTCCAGATTGAACCAACTGCGTGACAGAAATTGAAGGCCCAGCCAGCGATAGACGGCGAAGGCCAGAATGCCCCCGCCAAGGATCATGGCGGCTGTGTGAAGTGCAGCGACCGTCAGTACGAGCAGGCCATTGCTCGCCATGATCTGAGAGACTGCGATCTGGCCCGTTTCCAGCTCGTCTGATCCACACAATCCAAGATAAATCGGAACCAACATCAACGCCGCGCCGTGTGCCAGCGCAACGAGGAACGACCAAAGTGCCAATTTGCTTGGCGGTACGCGCGACAACATCCGGGGATGCCGGCGTGTTATGGCGATGTAAACACCCATTGTGATCACAATCAGCGCAGCGCCGATACGAATTTCGCGTTGATATTCAACCAGAACTGCCATCATAGCAAATGGCAGTAGGACCCCCAGCATGGCGACGAAATGACCACCAGCCAGGGCGGTCAATGCACGCCACAAAGCTGATGGCCGTTGCTCCATCAGCGCCGAAGATACCGCAAGCGGCCAGCCCATTCCGGGATTCAGGCCATGATAAGCGCCGCTAAGCACAACGGCCAGCCAGAGACCAGCCGTTGATGTCATCAGAGTCTCCAACTCAGACCGATGGGTAGCAGAAACTATCGGTAGAACAGTCTCCACCCTCAAGCCGGATTTGGTGGGCCCGATATCCGTCGGGGAAGTCGACCCAGAACTTCGGATCCAATGTCAGGCCTCCGTTTTCGCCAACATCCGCCTTGACCATCGCAGCCCCGCGTTCACCGGGATAGAACTGATCATCCCAAGTGGAATAAAGCGAATTGGTCCAATATACCCGCTTTCCGTCGCGGCTGATTTCAACCATCTGCGGTCCGTAACCAAAGTCTTGCCCGTTGGGATGTTTTGTTTTCTTGACGATCCCCCCGATCTCGACTTTGCCCGCAAGGGTCGGGTTCATCGGATCAGAGACATCGTATTGATGCATCTCACCCGTACCCCAACAGGCCACATAAAGGTATTTATCGTCCAAGCTGAGGTCGATATCCGTGACCAGTGGCGGAACGGCAGAGAAGCCTTTCAGCAAATCAGGTAACTCATCAGGATCAGCGGGCTGCGGATCGATCGTGATGGTCTTCTTGGCCTCGAAGGTGCCATCATCATTACGCCACCAAGTAAAGATCGCGCCCTGCAGGTTGGTCGTGTCAACCACCACACCACAGAACCCATATTGTTTGACCGGATCGTGAGCGGGCCGGATTTCCAGGGCCATCTGGTGATTTTCACCCAGATCGATGGTCTGAATATTGGTCCGGCTGCGCAGGTTCCAGAAATGGATGCTGTGCCCGTATTTGTTGGACAGCAGATCCTCGGCCACGATGCCGTTTTCGAATTGCGGAGGCAGTCCCCATTCCGAACTGACCATATAGTCGCGTGGCAGGTTCCACCAGAAATCGTAGTGTTTGTCTTGGATACCTCGCTCGATCTCGTAGCGCCCGATGATCTCGAAGCTCTCGCAATCCATGATGAAAATGCCCGGAGGGCCGTCCGTGCCGTCTTCGCCACCGCCTCCAAGCGTGCTCACGTAGATCCCCTCCGGTCCGCAATGGATTGTGTGCGGGCGGGAATATCCAGTTTTTGCAAAGACTTCTTCGGGTTCGATGATCTTGTGTATCTTGGCCTCAAGCGGGTTCTTTACGTCGATAATGTAGATCCGGCTGGATCGTATACCAGGAACAATGAGGTAGCGGCGTTCCAGAAACGCATGACCACTAAGCGGTGACAGCGCAGAGGAACAAGCGTTCCACCCGAAATGGTGAAACTCATCGCCTTTCTCTGGCATGATCACCTGATGAACAATTTTTCCGTAATCATCCGAAGTCGGATCCACGTTCACGACGGCCAAACCGTCTGGTTGGGAAAAATCAGGGCTTAGCATCAACGTGAATGCAAGCGTTTCAGTGGGGCCCTCCATCGCCAGTTTGGCTGATGGGTAAAAGGTTGGGTCCGGTCTTTGGTTCATAACGTCCTCCCGTAAGTCATTGATCTTCAATTCATGTTGGAAGTTCCGGTCTTAACGCCGGATGTCATGCTGCCTGCTCGGGCACCTCGCCGTCCTTCGTTCCTTTTTGCCTGTGGTCAGGCGGGTTTGCGTCGTCTTTCGGCCACGTCCTGCGCCAGTTGCCGTGTGTAGGCCTCAAGTTTGATCAATGCTGCATCGACCGAGCCGGCATCACGCGCTTCTAGTGCGTCTGTGATGTCACTGTGGAGGGCGATGATCTCTTCGCGGGATCGGGCCGTGAACGTAATCATGTTCATCAGAGGTTGCATAGCCTCGACCGCACCGGCCAATTGGTAGGACAGAACGGGGTTGCCCGCGCCATCCACAAGCGCGCGATGAAAGGCGACGTCGGACGCGCAGAAAGCCTCATCTGTGAGACCTGGTTGCGCCTGACGAAATATCTCGGCCCGCATGGTGGCGAGTTGATCTGCGGTGCGGCGTTGTGACGACAAAGCAGCGCATGCACGTTCGAGCGCATAACGCGCTTCGCATGCGGTGTCGAAACTGACAGCGTTCATCGACAGCAGCAGTGTCGAGGTTGTGACTTGTTGGGAATAGGCGTCCTCAAAACTCAGTCGGTTCACAAACGCACCACCCGATGCCCCGCGTTGCGTGCGGATAAGGGACTGCGCTGCCAGACGTTTCAGTGCTTCGCGAACCGTAGGCCGTGATACTTTGAACTGATCGGCCAACTCAGATTCTGAGGGCAGACGCTCATCTACGATTAATCGACCCGAAATAATGGCGTCGCGGATTGCCTGAGCAATTTGAGCGGATAGATCTGCGGTACTCTGAGGGTCGATTTTCATGGTTGTTTTCGGCGATGCGTAATTTTTATTTGTCTGACATTTAAAAGTCTGACATTTGAAAAGCAAGAGAGTTGAGTCGGGAGGAGCAAGTGAGTCGCTCAATTTTCCGCAGCGCGCTTTGGTTGGGCTTCTACATCACGATCCTTTGGTCGTGGTGGATGATGGTCTCGATGAGCCGCGATATGGACGTGGACTGGATCGGTCGACCTGGACCGATGGGTCAGGCGATGGCGGCCATGGATCCGCGTATGGACATGTATATGCCCATGGCCGAGTTCGGCCCACTTTTCTGGATGTGGGCGATCATGATGGCGGCCATGATGCTGCCGACATTAGTCCCCACGTTGCGCAGTTATGATGATCTGATCCGCAGCGCGAACGGTACGCGGGCAGGGTGGCTGGGCGTTCTATCCGGATATTTCATAGTTTGGGTGGGCTTTGCTGCGCTGATCACTGGCCTGCAATTGGCGCTGCTGTTTGGCGGAGCGGTTGATATGTTGGGAATCGCTAAATCGCCATATCTGGCCGCCGGCCTGTTGATCACCGTGGGTGCCTTTCAGTTTTCTCGGGCGAAAGAAGTCTGCCACGGTGTTTGCCATGCACCGATGACGTATTTTCTGGGCCACTGGAAAACCGGATTCGGCGGCGGTGTACGCATGGGCGTCGGACTGGGTGCGTTCTGTGTCGGTTGCTGCTGGGGCTTCATGGCGTTGGGCTTTGTCGGCGGCGTCATGAGCCTGCTCTGGATGGGGCTGGCGACCCTGTTCATGGTATTGGAAAAACTTCCCCAGATCGGGCACGCCGTGACCCGTCCTATGGGATTCGTCTTGATTGCGGGTGGTTTTGCACTGCTCGCTCATCACATTGTTTACGGAGGATAAGCCGATGGCTAAAAACAGAAAACCGGATGCAGACAAGCTGCCGGTCAGTCAAAGAATTGACAGCCGGATGCCAAATCCCAAGCGGCGTGAGATGAGCCCGACCGATTGGGCGGTTAAGGGTGAACTGATCCTGAACTGTTCGTGTGACGTATTCTGCCCATGCGTGGTTTCGCTGGGTGCACACCCTCCGACCGAAGGGCATTGCCATGCGTGGATGGGTATCGCGATCGACGAAGGCCATTACGAAGGCGAAGATTTGTCCGGACTGAATGTAGGCCTGTTGGTCGATATCCCCGGACGCATGGGCGAAGGCCAGTGGAAGGTCGCGGCTTATGTGGATGAACGTGCTAGCGGCAAGGCTTACAATGGACTGTTGCAGATATTCAGCGGTCAGGCAGGTGGCACAACCGGGCTGTTCACTATGTTGGTCAGCGAGATCATAGGGGCTGAACGTGCACCGGTTCAGATCGAAAGGGACGGCACCAAACGCCGGATCATGATAGGGCGCAAGATTCAGGGTGAGATCGAAATGCTTGCGGGCAAAGACCCAGAGCACCCGGTGATGGTTTCAAATTCGAAATACTGGATGGGGCCGGACATCATTGTAGCAAAAGGCACGAAATCCAAGGTGCGCGACTATGGTCGCGTATGGGACTTCGGCGGCAAGTCAGCCGAGATCTGCCCGATTGACTGGCACGGGCCTAAGTAATGATAACCGGTGCCTATGCCCGTGAAATGGCGCGATATAACCACTGGCAAAACAACCAGTTAAAGAGCTTTCTCAAAGCTCTTTCAGACGAAGAATTGGCACGGGATCGCGGCGCTTTTTTCGGGTCGATCATGGGAACTGCCAATCATCTGCTTTGGGGGGATTGGATCTGGATTTCCCGGTTTGACAAGGGACCGGGGCCAGGTGGTGGCATTCCTGAGAGTGTCTCGATCTGCACTGGCATGGCCGACTGGCTGCCGCTGCGCGATACGATTGACGCCCGTATTGCCAGATGGGCCAATACGTTGGGGGATGATGTCCTGAGCGGTTCGTTCACGTGGTACTCGGCTGCAAAAGAGAACGACGTAACAAAGCCTTACGGGCAATGCGTCATTCATATGTTCAATCATCAGACACATCATCGCGGACAATTGCACCAAATGCTAACCGAGGCTGGTTCGCAGGCACCTGTCAGCGATCTTGTCTTTCTGCCAGAGGATTTCTGACATGGCAGTCATCTCACCGAACCGGCGCGTGCGCAAAACCCCATTCACTCCGGGCGTCGAGGCCGAAGGCGTCAAAGGGTATACAGTTTATAATCACATGCTGCTTGCGACGGTTTTTGAAAGCGTCGAAGCTGATGCGGCGCATCTGAAACAGCATGTTCAGGTCTGGGATGTCTCGTGTGAGCGGCAGGTACAGATCAAAGGCCCGGATGCGTTGCGGCTGATGAAGATGCTCAGCCCGCGCGATATGGACAAAATGCAGGCGAACCAGTGCTATTATGTGCCGATAGTAGATCACAATGGCGGCATGCTGAATGATCCTGTTGCGATCAAGCTGGCGGATGATCACTATTGGTTGTCGGTTGCCGATGGTGACCTTTGGCAATTTGCTCTGGGAATCGTGATTGCGCTGGGGCTGGATGTCGATATTTCTGAGCCGGATGTGTCGCCCTTGGCGGTACAGGGCCCCAAGGCGGACGAGCTGATGACGCGCGTCTTTGGTGATGAAGTTAGGGATATAAAGTTCTTTCGATATAAACGGTTAGCGTTTGAAGATACATCTTTCGTCGTCGCCCGGTCTGGCTGGTCAAAACAAGGCGGGTTCGAGATATACGTCGAAGGGACGGATTATGGCATGCCACTATGGGACACGCTGTTTTCTAATGGCCGAGACCTGAACGTGCGGGCAGGTTGCCCAAACGGGATTGAGCGTGTTGAAAGCGGTCTGTTGAGTTTCGGGTCGGACATGCGGCGCGAGAATACGCCCTATGAATGCGGGCTAGCACGGTTCTGCAATTCTCCGCTGGATTACATCGGCAAAGCCGCTTTGGCGGATCAGGCAAAAAACGGTCCACCCCGACAGATCCGTTCGCTTGTCATTGAAGGTGAGATCGGACCGTGCACCGAATCTTGGCCGCTGATGGCCGGGGGCCGGCAGGTCGGGCAGGTGGCTTCGGCTGCGTATTCACCCGAGTTTGGAGTGAATGTAGCCATTGGAATGGTCGACCGGTCCCATTGGGCGCCAGGTACGCGGATTGAATTGATGACCGAACATGGAATGCGATGGGCCGAGGTGCAGGAAAAATTCTGGCGCTAAGCCCTTGTTTCAGGAACACAGCCGATTGAGGCAATAGAAGGAGTAAGTTCATGTTTAATGCACTTGTCGTTGAAAAAGATGAAGAAAGTGGCCTCGCAAGCGCTTCGGTGAAGCAGATTTCTCTGGATGCGCTGCCGGATGGAGAAGTGACGATCGCCGTTGAATATTCAACGGTGAACTACAAGGACGGTCTGTGCATGTCGCCCAAAGGCGGTGGTCTGGTGCGTAGCTATCCTCATATTCCGGGCATCGATTATGCGGGCACGGTCGAGCAGTCCTCGGATGCACGCTACAAACCTGGCGACAAGGTCGTGCTGACGGGCTGGCGCGTAGGTGAAGCGCATTGGGGCGGCTATTCACAAAAAGCAAACGCGCGGGCAGATTGGCTGGTGACGTTGCCGGATGGGTTGGATACACGGCAGGCGATGGCAGTTGGCACTGCCGGGTTCACCGCTATGCTGGCCGTCATGGCGCTGGAGGATCAAGGTTTGCAGCCGGGTCATGGCCCGGTGTTGGTCACAGGTGCCGCAGGAGGTGTCGGCTCGGTCGCGACGGCCATTTTGGCCCATCTGGGCTATGAGGTTGCAGCTGTGACCGGGCGTCCTGAAACCGAAGAATACCTGAAATCACTGGGTGCAACCACAATTGTCCCGCGTGACGAGTTGAACGAGACCACCAAGCGTCCGCTGGAAAGTGAAACTTGGTCCGGATGTGTTGATGCGGTGGGCGGAGCGATGCTTGCCCGCGTGCTGGGGCAGATGAAGTATGGGGCCTCGATCGCTGCGGTTGGCCTTGCCGGTGGTGCGGCGCTGCCCGCGACCGTGATCCCATTCCTGCTGCGCGGTGTTAATCTGTTGGGCATCGACAGCGTGATGCAGCCATACGACAACCGGGTCCGTGCCTGGAAGCGTATCGCAACCGATCTGCCCATGGATAAGCTTGAGGCGATGGTCCATGCAGCAACCCTTTCTGATCTGCCCCAGTTGGGAGCGGACATCCTGCAAGGTCAGGTAAAAGGGCGCGTCGTGGTAAACGTGAACGCTTGATAGACAAAACAGACAACGGATCGGCCGGAGCATGCATCCGACCGACCCAATTGTCGGGAATGAGGCCGAAATGCCGGAAACAGTTCTGGCCATTGCCACATTTCGTGACCATGATTGCTATACATCCCATTTGTGATGGCTTAAGACCCATCCGAACATCACCTGAAGACGGGGAGTGAGCAGCATGTCTGATGATTTCGAACTCGATACCGATGATCTGAAACGCCGCATGGACGGTGCCATGGCCAACCTCAGAACCGAATTCGCTTCGCTGCGGACCGGTCGTGCATCGGCTTCAATGCTTGAGCCCGTCATGGTCGATGCTTACGGCGCGATGACTCCGATCAATCAGGTTGGTACCGTGAACGTCCCTGAACCGCGCATGGTAACCGTGAATGTTTGGGACAAGGGCCTCGTCGGCAAAGTTGAAAAGGCCATTCGGGAAAGCGGTTTGGGTATTAACCCGCAACTGAATGGTACCATCATCATGCTGCCGATTCCCGAACTGAACGAAGAACGCCGTCGCGAGCTCGGCAAGGTCGCGGGTCAATATGCAGAAAGCGCACGGGTTTCGATCAGGAATGTGCGCCGTGATGGCATGGACCAGATCAAAAAGGCCAAGGCAGACGGCATGTCCGAGGACGATCAGAAATTCTGGGAAACCGAGGTTCAGGAGCTGACGGATACCATGATCAAATCCGTCGATGATGCGCTCGAGACCAAACAAGCCGAGATCATGCAGGTCTGAGCCTCGGATATGCCAAAGGATCCCGATACCTCTCCGATTGCAGGGCCGCGCCACGTTGCTATCATCATGGACGGCAACGGTCGCTGGGCACAGTCGCGCGGGCGGCCTCGATTGTTTGGCCATCATGCAGGTGCGCGCCGCGTCCGTGAGGTGGTCGAGGCCTGCCCAGGTTTAGGGATCAAGTATCTGACAGTATTTGCGTTTTCGACTGAAAACTGGAAACGCACTCAGGTCGAAGTTGCAGGCCTGATGAGCTTGTTTCGCCGTTACATCGTCAAAGAGACCAAGACCTTGAAAGATAACGGCATTCGGGTCCGTTTCATTGGGGATAGAGTTCGGCTGGATGCCAAGTTGACCGAGCTGATGGATACGCTTGAACGCGAAACACAGAACAATGACCTGGTTCATCTAACCGTTGCCTTGAACTATGGCGGTCGTGACGAGGTGGCGCGCGCGACCAGACGTTTGGCACGTGACGTTGCCGATGGCATTCTGCGCCCCGAGGACGTGGACGAGGAAACTCTGCCCAAATATCTGGACACGCGCGTTCTGCCAGACCCCGATTTGGTGATCCGTACCAGTGGTGAAGCGCGGATTTCTAATTTCCTGCTGTGGCAGTCTGCCTATTCCGAGTACGAATTCATCGATACTCTGTGGCCTGATTTCACCGCTGCAGAACTGGAACGGCTGTGCCGCAACTATGGATCGCGTGAACGGCGGTTTGGAGCGGTCCCGGCATGAGTGATGGCCGATGGTCTGATCTGACTGCCCGGGTTTTGTCGGCTTCGGTTCTTGTGACTATTGCGGCAGTCGAAGTTTGGCTAGGCGGCCTGTGGTTTGAGATATTTATCGGCACCGTCTGCGGTCTGATGATATGGGAACTGATCCGGATGATCGACCCAGAACGTCGGGGTGTCGCGATTCAGCTGGCGATACTGACCGGGTTCGCCGTGGTCCTAAGCTATCATCTACCACCGCTATACAAGCTTCCATGTTTGGTGGCCCCGGCTTTGGTAGGAGCAGGACAGATCAACCGTGCGCGCGGGATATACGTCCTGTTTGCCCTTTGGATAGCGATGTCGGGGCTGGGATTCATATCGATCCGAGAGAACCTGGGATTTGGATGGATGGTTTGGCTGATCCTTGTGGTCGTGGCCACGGATGTCGCCGGGTATTTTGTGGGCAAAACGCTTGGCGGACCTAAGTTCTGGCCCAGAGTTAGCCCCAAGAAGACATGGTCCGGTACGGTTGGAGGCTGGGTTGCTGCCGCGCTGGTCGGAACAGTTTTTGCGCACTATGCCGGTTTCGGCATTGCTTTTATCGTTGTCTCCGTTCTTGCCTCTATGGCCAGCCAGATCGGTGATATTGTTGAAAGCGCGACAAAACGTGGCTTCGGCGTTAAGGACAGCTCAAACCTTATACCCGGTCATGGCGGGTTTCTGGATCGGTTTGATGGGATGATGGGCGCGTCAGTCTTTGTGTTGCTCGCAGGGCTGTTTTACGCGCCCGGAGGTATGTGATGCGAAGGGTATCCATATTTGGTGCGACTGGTTCCATTGGCCAGAATACGATTGATCTGATCGCAAGAAATCCGAATGCCTATGACGTCGTCGCGTTGACCGGTGGACGCAACGTCGCGCAGCTTGCACGCGATGCAGTGCGCCTGGATGCAGACGTGGCGGTGACTGCGTTTGATGACAAACTCGATGATCTGCGTGACGCATTGGCCGGCAGCGGAGTGCGAGCGGCTGCGGGGCAGGCCGCTCTGATCGAGGCCGGGGCGCGACCGGCGGATTGGGTGATGTCTGCAATTGTCGGTTCCGCAGGACTGGCTCCGGGGATCGAAGCGTTGAAACAAGGGGCGACACTCGCGCTTGCCAACAAGGAAACGCTGGTTTGTGCCGGGCCGCTGGTTCTGGAAACAGCTCGGGCGCATGGCGCCACGCTATTACCCGTGGATAGCGAACATTCGGCAGTTTTTCAGGCGCTTGTGGGCGAGGATATGACAAGCGTCGAACGGATCATTATCACCGCAAGCGGTGGAGCGTTCCGGGATTGGCCGCTTGGCGATCTGGCCAAAGCAACTGTTGAACAGGCATCGAGTCATCCGAACTGGAACATGGGACAGCGGATTACGATCGACAGCGCATCTATGTTCAACAAGGCATTGGAAGTTATAGAAACCAAAGAATATTTTGGCGTTAACCCATCGAATATCGAAGTCCTCGTGCACCCCGAATCCATCGTTCACGCACTGGTCGGATTTCGGGACGGCGCCTTGATGGCGCATCTGGGGGCTCCGGATATGCGCCATGCCATCGGGTACGCGCTGCATTGGCCCGAACGGCGCGATTTACCAGTTGCGCGTCTGGATCTCGCGCAACTGGTTCAGTTGCGATTTCATGCACCGGATGAAGCGCGTTACCCGGCTTTGCGTCTTGCCCGCGAAGTGATGCAGCGCGGCGGCTTGTCCGGTGCGATCTTCAACGCCGCCAAAGAGCGCGCATTGGACCACTTTATAGAAAACCGGATACGTTTTTTGGATATGGCAGACACGGTGTCGGCCGTGTTGGAGCGTTTTGAGGCTTCAGACAGCCTGATTGATGCACCATTGACCCTTGATAATGTACAGCAAACGGACCATCTCGCACGTCAGTGGGTCGATGAAACCGTATTGGAACGAGCAGGATAGAACTTTTGGACATACTCTCTTTGATCCCGCAATTTGGCAATCTGCTCTACACGATAATAGCCTTCGTTATTGCGCTTTCAGTGATTGTCGCGGTGCACGAATACGGCCACTACATCGTTGGTCGGTGGTCTGGCATTCATGCCGAAGTGTTCTCGATCGGTTTCGGCCCGGTTCTATGGAGCCGCGTAGACAAGCGCGGCACTCGCTGGCAGGTCGCGCTGCTGCCATTTGGCGGTTATGTCAAATTCCTGGGGGATGCCAATGCCGCGTCCGGCAAAGACGTAGACGCGATGAGTGAGATCTCTGCACAAAGCCCGGAAGAGCTGCGCCGCACCATGCACGGCGCCCCGCTTTGGGCGCGTGCGGCTACTGTTGCGGCAGGGCCAGTCTTTAATTTCGTGATGTCGATATTGGTGTTTGGCCTGATTTTCTGGTCGCAGGGTGTTTCCCGTGAACCTTTGACAGTTGGTGCACTGCAGCCGTTGCCTGGTACAATTCAGGGTCTGCAGGAGGGCGATGAGATTATCGCCATCGCAGGCATTCCAACACCGGATTTCGATGACGCAAGCAACTGGTCCGATTTCATCAATTCGCTGCCTGTAGAACCAGAGCTGGACTATACGGTTATCCGAGATGGAGAGACCACTGATGTCGTGGCACCTTGGCTCTTTCCACCGCTAATCCAACAGGTTACGCCGCGCAGTGCAGCGATGGACATACAGTTGCAGCAAGGCGACGTAATCACGGCGGTAGACGGTGATCCGATCTTTGCGTTCGAGCAGCTTAAAGAACATGTCGAAGGATCGAACGGGCGCGTATTGCTGCTGGATGTATGGCGCGACGGGGCGGATTTAGAATTTGCACTTGCGCCCCGACGCACCGACGAGCCGACGTCCGATGGTGGTTTCATCACCCATTGGCGCATCGGTATCGTCGGCGGCATGATGATCGATCCCGAAACCGTTCCAGCGGGCATTTGGGATTCGATCGAAGGTGGCGTGGTCCAAACCGGGCGCATCATCGAAGGCTCACTGTCGGGAATGTGGCACATGATCACCGGAGCGATCAGCACCTGCAACATTTCCGGGCCGATCGGTATTGCCGAAACCTCGGGTGCTATGGCCAGCCAGGGAGCACAGAACTTCATCTTCTTCATCGCCGTATTGTCAACGGCGGTCGGGTTGCTGAACCTGTTCCCGATCCCAGCCTTGGATGGGGGACATTTGCTATTCTACGCTTATGAAGCTGTGTCTGGCAGACCACCCAGTGATAAAGCGCTGAGGGTACTGATGGGGGTCGGTGTCACGCTAATCCTGTCATTGATGCTTTTCTCGGTCAGTAATGATCTGTTCTGCTGATTAAGGCGATCTTGGCACCGTTCCGACGCAAAATTGCCGCAATTCAAGCCTATCTTATTGGAGTGCATCGATAAGTGTAGGCTTGAGTTCAATGACCAAGGCGTTTCAAAAATCCTATCAGAGTGTCAGCGTCCTGTTCCAGTTGAACTGGGATATGCTGCTTAGCTTTGCCGTGACTGCACTGGCCCTAGCTGTGGGTGGTTATCTGCTCGGTTTGTGATTCTCCTGAACATGTCTGACTTACGTGCAACGGCCTGATGGGCCGTTTTTGCTTTTTCGTCTTTTGACATGGCCTCACAATCGGGCTACTCAGCAGCTAAAGGCTGAAAATTCTGGGTAGTGATAAAAATGACTGACAGCAGGCGCACGGGCACATACTGCGGCTCGCGGGGGCGGAAAAACAACATTTTGTGGCAGGCACTAACGTTCTTTTTCCTTTTTGCTACACCGGGTTTACTGGTTCTGACGCAGCCCGCACAGGCGCAATCTTACACCATCAACAGCTTCGAAGTTGAGGGCAATCGACGGATCGAGACTTCGACGATTATCGCCCGCACCGGAATCGAACCGGGGCAGACTGTTACGGCAGGACAATTGAATGATGCCTTCCAGCGTTTGCTTGACAGTGGTGTTTTTGAAACAGTCGAACTTACACCGCGTGGCAGTACGTTGGTCATTGCGGTCGAGGAATACCCGACCATCAACCAGATCAGCATCGAGGGCAATCGCCGCGTAAAAGATGATCTCCTGCTCGAAGCGATATCGTCCCAAACCCGCCGCGTATTCACGCCTCAACAGGCCGAAGCGGACGCTGACCTGATTGCCGAAGTATATTCGGCGCAGGGCCGCGTATCCGCGACGGTTATCCCGCGTATCATACGTCGCAGCGATAACCGTGTCGATCTGGTGTTCGAAGTCGCCGAAGGAACGACAATCGAGGTCGAGCGCGTCAGTTTTGTAGGAAACCGCGCGTTTTCGGACCGTCGCCTGCGCCGCGTGCTTGAAACAAAGCAGGCGAACATTCTGCGGACCTTCCTTCGCGGCGACACCTTCATTGCCGACAGAATCGAATTTGACAAACAGGTGATCCGTGATTTCTACCTGTCACGCGGTTATATCGATTTTCGCGTCAATAGTGCCAATGTCGAATTCACCCGTGAACGGGATGCATTCTTTCTGGTTATGAACGTCACAGAAGGACAGCGGTTCTCGTTCGGTCAGATTACGACCGTCAGTGAGATCCCGGGTGTGGACCCGGCGCCTTATCAGGCGGCTCTGAAAGTCAAACCAGGTGTAATTTACTCTCCGACGGTGCTTGAGAACTCGATCGCGCGGATGGAGCGTCTGGGGCTGAAAAACGGCGTTGATTTCCTGCGGGTCGAGCCCCGGGTAACGCGTAATCCCCGCGATCTGACGTTGGATGTCCAGTTCGTGCTGACCCGTGGCCCGCGTATCTTTGTGGAACGCATCGATATCGAGGGGAACACAACCACGCTAGACCGTGTGATCCGCCGCCAATTCGATACCGTTGAAGGCGACCCCTTCAATCCCCGCGAAATCCGCCAGAGCGCCGAACGTATTCGCGCCTTGGGTTTCTTCTCGGTCGCTGATGTGGAAACCCGCGAGGGATCGTCGCCAAGCCAGGTCATCGTGGACGTGGATGTCGAAGAACAACCAACCGGTTCGTTGAGCCTGGGTGGTAGCTACTCGGTCTCGGACGGTTTCGGGATCGCAATCGGATTGAATGAATCGAACTTCCTCGGCCGCGGGCAAAACCTGGGTATCACGTTGTCGACAGCTCAGGATTCTGAGCAGTACGTTATCAACTTTACCGAGCCTTATCTGCTGGGCCGTAAGCTACGCTTTGATCTTGGGCTTGGTCTGGCCAGCACCAACTCGAGCTTTGCCAGCTACGACACAAAAACAGTGTTCTTCCGCCCACAGCTGAGCTACGCGATCGGTGAATTGTCGGCACTGCGTCTTCGCTATGGTTGGGATCGCAGCGAAATGACCCAGCAGAGCAATGAGCGGAACGGCGCTGTCATCTCATCAGAGATCGATCAGGGGAAACGAACCAGCAGTTCTCTGGGGGTGTCCTACGTATACGATAGCCGTATTGGTGGCCTGAACCCCACAGCGGGCGTCCTGTTCGAAGTCGGCGTGGATGCTGCTGGTCTTGGCGGGGACAATGAATTCTTCAAAACCACGGCACGGGCGATAGCCCAGAAACGCGTCCTCAACGAAGAAGTCGTATTGCGCGCGACGCTTGAATTGGGTGCACTGAACTGGACCGGGGACGATTTCAGCCGCACGCTCGACCGGTTTGTTCTAGGTCCTAGCACATTCCGCGGGTTTGAGCCTGCTGGTATCGGGCCGCGTGACCTTTCGAACGGGCAGGACGATGCCATCGGCGGCAACTACTACTGGGTTGCTCGTTTCGAATCGGACTTCCCGCTGGGGCTGCCCGAAGAACTGGGGCTGCGTGGCGGCGTCTTCTACGATGTTGGCAACCTCTACAATCTCAACAACGTCAACACCGCTGGCGCTGATATTGTTGGTGAAAGCGGTTCGATCCGGCATGTTGTAGGGGTATCCGTACTGTGGGAAACACCGTTTGGTCCGCTTCGCTTCAACTTCTCGCAGGCCCTCAAGAAAGAGGACTTCGATAAAGAGCAAAGCTTTGACCTGACCGTTCAAGCCAGGTTCTGATCGCGAATGATCACCGAAGTTAAGAACATCCTGCAGGGCCCGCTAAGGGCCCTGTGCGTTTTGGTACTTGTAGCTGTAGCAATGCCGCTGGGTGCGCAGCAATTGGGCGTGCCACAAACAGACGTTCTGACAATCTCCAGTGAGCGTTTGTTTGCAGATTCCGCCTTTGGGCAGCGCGTCTTTCGCGAGATTGAAGCCGAAAGCACCCTTTTGGCTGAAGAAAACGAACGGATTGTGGCGCAGTTGAGCAAGGAAGAAAAATATCTGACCGAAAAGAGGTCAGATCTTTCGGCGGACGAGTTTCGCCCGCTTGCCGAAGCTTTTGACGAGAAAGTTCAATCACACCGTGACGGCCAGCGCGCCAAACTGGACGCATTAGCGCGGCGCGGCGAAGAGGCGCGTGGTCAGTTTTTTGAAATGGCGCAACCGGTGCTGATCGAATTGCTGCGCGAATTTGGCGCCTCGATTGTGATCGAGCGGTCCAATGTGGTTCTAAGCACGGACGCCTCAGATATTACCAACGCTGCGATCGCCAGGATCGATGCCGCTATCGGCGACGGCGCTACACTTGAAAACAATAACAACGAATAGGCTGGCTTGCCCTTGGGTACGGGTATTGCTAACCACGCTTGAAAGAGACATCCAGAACAGGACATCCGCACCATGACCACGGAAACCAAGAGCGCCGACATTCAGCTGATTCAGCGTATATTGCCGCATCGCTATCCGTTTTTGTTGGTCGACAAGGTTGTGGATATCGATGGCTATCAATCAGCGGTGGGCATCAAGAATGTCACCATGAACGAGCCGCACTTTCAGGGCCATTTCCCCGGAACTCCGATCATGCCTGGCGTGACCATTGTCGAGGCGATGGCGCAGACTGCAGGGGTTATGCTGGGTGTCGGCATGGATGTAATCGACAGCGAGTTGCTGATCTATTTCATGAATATCGACAAATGCAAATTCCGCCGCAAGGTCGTACCTGGCGATGTTCTCGAAATGCATGTCGAAACTGTACGCGGTAAGAAAGGTGGCAAGATCTTCAAGTTCAGCGGCCGCGCGACAGTCGAGGGCGAGGTTGCTGCCGAAGCTGAATTTTCGGCCTATGTCGACTGGGACATGGAAAAAACAACATGAGCGGTATTCATCCCAGCGCCATTATCGAAGACGGTGCGCAGATCGGGCAGGGTTGTACGATTGGTCCATTCTGCCATATCGGTCCGCAGGTCCGTCTGGGCGATCGGGTCGAACTGAAATCCCATGTCGTAGTCACCGGCGATACGTCAATTGGTGATGACACAGTGATTTTCAGCTTTGCTGTTGTCGGGGAAATTCCGCAAGACAAGAAATTCGGTGGCGAGAACACGCGCCTTGAAATCGGTGAGCGCAACCGTATCCGCGAACACGTCACTATCAACACCGGCACGGATGGCGGCGGTGGTATCACCCGGATTGGCGATGACTGCTTACTGATGGCCGGTGTCCACGTGGCGCATGATGTACAAATCGGCAACCGGGTCATTCTGGTGAATCACGCTGGCGCGGCTGGTCACTGTATTATCGAGGATGACGTCATCGTTGGCGGAATTTCGGGCCTACATCAGTTCGTGCGCGTAGGTCGCGGTGCCATCATTGGCGCGCTTACGATGGTCCCGAATGATGTGATCCCATATGGGCTTGTTCAGGCGCCTCGGGGCGAGCTGGATGGCTTGAATCTGGTCGGTTTGAAACGGCGTGGTGTAACGCGTGAGGATATCTCGGCATTGCGCGCGGCCTTCAAGGAACTGTCAGAAGGAGACGGCACCTTCATGGATCGCGCCACCCGGCTGGGCGAGGATGCAGACAACGAATATGTGCGCCAGATCGTCGAATTTGTGACGGGGCAAACAGACCGTTCGTTCCTGACCCCGAGGAAGTAGGCCAATGCTGGCATTGATCGCAGGAACTGGCGCTTTACCAGACGAGGTGGTCACTTGTCTGCCAAACCGCCCGCTAATCTGCGCTCTGGAAGGGTTTGAGCCCGATACACTGACCACCGACTTGGTTTTTCCATTAGAGCAACTGGGTAGCTTCATCGCCGATCTCAAAGCCCGCGGCGTGACCGAGATTTGCATGGCAGGGGCCGTGCGTCGTCCGACTGTCAATCCAGCTCGCATTGATGCGGCGACGATGCCGCTGGTGCCGATCCTGCAAAAGGCCATCATGGCCGGTGACGACGGCGCATTGCGCGCGGTCATTGGAATATTTGAGGATGCCGGTTTGACGGTCCGTGCGGCGCATGAGATCGCGCCGGATTTGCTGCCGCCTCTTGGCTCATCGACCGAAGCCCAGCCTTCTGAAACTGATCACGCCGACGCAGATCGAGCGGCAGGAATCCTGCGCAACATGGGGACGGCGGATATCGGTCAGGCTTGCGTAGTACTGAAATCTCAAGCGTTGGCGATCGAGTGCATCTATGGCACCGCATGGATGCTGCAATCCTTGACTCAGCGCCCCGACGCGGGCGGTGGCATTCTGTACAAGGGTCCAAAACCAGATCAGGATCGCCGCGCAGATATGCCTGCCATCGGACCCGACACCGTTTCGGCGGCTGTCGCGGCGGGCCTGTCGGGCATTGTCATCGAAAAGGGTGGCGTCATTGTTTTGCAGCGCGACCGCGTGATTGAAGAATGCAATCGCCTTGGTCTGTTTCTTTATGTCCGCGAGCGCACGGTCTGATGCGCGTATTTCTGGTCGCCGGTGAACCTTCGGGCGACCGTTTAGGGGCCGCGTTGATGGAAGGTCTGCGTACCCTTTTACCAGAGGTGCAGTTTGATGGGGTTGGCGGGCCGCTAATGCAGGCGCAGGGGCTGACCAGCCGATTTCCCATGTCCGAACTCAGCATTATGGGGTTGGTCGAGGTTCTGCCCAAGTTCTTTCACCTAAAACGCCGTATCGCTGAGACTGCTCAGGCAGTTCTAGACACGAAGCCTGATGTACTGATCACTATCGACAGCCCGGATTTCTCGTTGCGTGTGGCTAAGCTGGTAAAGGCCTCCAGCGAGATTCGCACTGTCCACTACGTTGCCCCCAGCGTCTGGGCCTGGAGACCGGGGCGCGCAGACAAGATGGCGAAAGTAATCGATCACGTCCTTGCGCTGTTACCCTTTGAACCGCCTTATATGGAGCGGGCAGGGATGGAGTGTGACTTTGTCGGCCATCCGGTTGTGAACGAACCCATTGCGTCCGATCAGGATATCCAGCGATTCCGCGCGGCTCACGATCTGGGCGACGCGCCGATCGTGCTGGCTTTGCCCGGCTCCCGACGGGGTGAGGTCGAACGGCTGGCTCCGATCTTTGGCGCTGCTTTGCAGGAATTTCTGAAAGACCGTCCCGATATGCGCGTGGTTGTACCTGCAGTAACGCACATGGTTGATGCGGTCGTCGAACAGGTTCGGAACTGGCCGGGGAATCCGATAGTTGTCGATCCGCGGGAATTGCCCTCGGACGACGCGCAAGCGCAGAAACGGGCAGCGTTTGCCGCAGCTGATCTTGCATTGGCTGCATCCGGCACGGTCTCATTGGAACTGGCCGCGCAGGCAACACCGATGGTGATCGCCTATAACCTCAACTGGCTGACCACGCTGATCGCAAAACGAATGGTTAAGCTGGACACCGTCACACTGGTCAATCTGGTCTCGGAGACACACGCAGTACCCGAATGTCTGCTGGATGAATGCCAACCGGACAAGATCGCTTCGGCGTTGGAACAGGTGGCCGCCACCCCCGACGCCCAACATCAAGCCATGGCGACGACGATGGAGCGTCTTGGTCGCGGTGGCGAAGCACCGGGTTTGCGTGCGGCAAGGTCCGTTTTGGACAGAATGAAATCGTGATGCTGGATCATGTGATCTTTGCTGCTTCTGCCTTCATGGCGCAGGTTTTGACCAATCTCGACAACCTTGCAGCTCTTGTAGCGTTGATGATGGTGTCTGGTCCGCGCCGGACCGTTGCGGGGTTCCTGCTGGCGCAGATGTTAATCATCGCTGCCGCCTTATTGTTGGCCTTGGGTGTCGATGATGTGGTGCCACATTGGGCTGGATATCTGGGCGTGATACCACTTGGCCTCGGGCTGATCGGAGTTATCCGTCAGTTCCGCGGATCGGAGACCGAGGAGGCCCCTCAAATATCCACGGGTGCTTCGACATTCGTCACCATGCTGCTGTTCATAAGTCTGTCGATGGACACGTTCGCTGTGCTTGCGCCGCTATTGGCCGACTCAGCCCCCAGCTATCGGATTGCGGGTGTCACCGGCGCGGTGGCCGCAGCGCTGACGCTGACCATGCTGGGGCTTTGGGGTGCACAATCCCCAATCATGACCGGCGGTTTCGCACGTCGGCTTGAGAAACTGGTGCCTTACGTGATGATTTGTGCCGGGATCTATATCCTCAGCAACTCGTGGACTGACGCGATTTAGTAACCGCGCCAGATCCAGCCGCCGCCAAAGATACGGCTGCTATCGGTTTCGTAGAACACACAAGCCTGACCCGGAGAGATACCTTCCTCGGGCGTCAGCAATTCAACCTCGGCTGTTGTGTCCGAAAGGGGGCGAATAATCGCCTCACGCGGGGGGCGGGTCGAGCGGACTTTGACCGAAACATGCCATTCGTTCTTTGACGTGAACGGTTCGTCTCCCAGCCAATTGATCTCGCGCACGGGAACGGTTCTTGTGGCCAACATCTCTTTGGGGCCGACAACAACCTGTTTCTTGTCCACATCCAGCTTGACCACATACAAAGGTTCGCTGAGACCACCGATACCGAGCCCACGACGCTGACCGATCGTATAGTGAATCACCCCGTTATGCTGCGCTAGAACGCGGCCATCGGCGTGTACGATCTCACCGGGTTCTGCGGCTCCGGGGCGCAGTTTTTCGATCACGCTGGCATAGTTTCCGTTGGGCACAAAACAGATGTCCTGACTATCCGGCTTGTCCGCAACGGCCAGCCCATATTGTGCCGCCATCTCGCGCGTGGCGTCTTTGGAGGGCAGGTGGCCAAGCGGGAAACGCAGGAAATCCAACTGTTCCGGTGTGGTCGAAAATAGGAAATAGGACTGATCGCGATTTGCATCCTCAGCGCTATGAAGCTCGGCGCCATTGGGGCCCATCTTTCGCTGGATGTAATGGCCTGTGGCCATGCAGTCGGCCTCAAGGTCCTTGGCGGTCTCAAGCAAGTCCTTGAACTTCACCCGTTCATTGCAACGGATGCAGGGCACCGGAGTCGCGCCGGCAAGATAGCTGTCGGCGAATTCGTCGATTACAGCGTCCTTGAAGATATTTTCATAGTCCAAGACGTAGTGAGGGAACCCGCGTTCTTCCGCCACGCGACGCGCATCGTGAATGTCGATCCCCGCACAGCACGCGCCTTTCTTGGCCAACGCCGCACCGTGATCGTAAAGCTGCAGAGTAACACCTACGACATCATAGCCTTGATCAGCGAGATGGGCCGCCACAACAGAGCTGTCCACACCGCCGGACATGGCCACGACAACCCGCGTTTCCGAGGGTGGTTTGGCAAAGCCAAGCGAGTTCAGCGGGGTCTCGGTATCGAGGGCCATAGGTGGTTCCTGTCCGGGTTAAGAAAGACCGGCAGAATATAAGAAAATTCTAGACACTCTCAAGGGGCGGTTTCACGCCCTTTTAAGTAGGCTGGGTGCAGCTTTGTCGCAGCAGCAGAAGGTATGAGAGATGTATTTGCACAAAGTGGAAGGTCCAAGGTCGGTCACCCTACCGGACGGGAGCGTGCTGACACGCGCCGATTTGCCTCCTGCGGATACGCGGCGCTGGGTGGCGTCGCGCAAGGTGATCGTCGTGCGTGGTGTACTTTATGGGTTGATTTCGTTGTCCGAAGCCAAAAAGCGCTATGGCATCAGCGATGAAGAGTTCAACTCGTGGGTCTCAGCAGTTGCTGAGCACGGGATCGATGCGTTGAAGGTGACGGCCTTAAAAAAATATCGACAACTTAAAGGTGAAAGTGAATAAATGATTCAACGGTAACGTCAGATTAACCATTTTTATTCAGGCTCAAATCAGTTGAAGAATTTGACCTAAATTGGAGCAGTGAACATGCGCATACTTCTTGTCGAGGATGATCCAACCACGTCCAAAAGCATCGAACTGATGCTGACACACGCCAATCTCAACGTGTATGCGACGGACCTTGGCGAAGAAGGCATCGATCTGGCCAAGCTATATGATTACGACCTCATCCTGTTGGACTTGAACTTGCCGGATATGAACGGCCATGAAGTGTTGCGCCAACTGCGCATAGCACGGGTAGAGACACCGATCCTGATCCTGTCGGGCGCTGATGACACCGAAAGCAAGATCAAGGGATTTGGATTTGGAGCAGACGATTATCTGACCAAACCTTTCCATCGCGAAGAGCTGGTGGCGCGCATTCATGCGATTATCCGCCGCTCTAAGGGGCATTCTCAATCCGTGATACACACCGGGCAGGTCGCCGTAAATCTGGATGCCAAAACCGTAGAGGTGAACGGAAAAACCGTACACCTGACAGGCAAGGAATATCAGATGCTGGAACTTCTGAGCCTGCGGAAAGGAACAACACTGACCAAAGAAATGTTCCTGAACCATCTCTACGGCGGCATGGATGAGCCCGAGCTCAAGATTATCGACGTCTTCATCTGCAAGTTACGCAAGAAACTCAGCAATGCGACCGGTGGTGAGAATTATATCGAGACGGTCTGGGGCCGTGGATATGTCCTGCGTGATCCGCAAGCCAACAACATGGGTGAAACCCGCATGGCCGTGGGTGCCTAATCTGATCTGATTGCTACCGTCGATGGTCCGGGGCGGTAAATCCACTCGCGTGTCAGCACAACACTGGACCTGACCATGGCCTCGTCCTATCACTGGTTTTCAAGACGACGTGACAGGGCGGGGCCATGAGCGATACCACAGCAATCGCAGATCTGACAGAAGATGAAGCACGGGAAGAATTGGCCCGGCTCGCCAAGGAATTGCTGCGGGCAAACCAGCTTTATCACACTGAAGATGCTCCAGAAATTTCGGATGCCGACTATGATGCTCTCAAGCGTCGCAATGCCGAGATCGAGGCGCGATTCCCCGAACTGAAACGCTCCGACAGCCCTACTGAACAAGTGGGCGCACGCGTTTCAGATGGATTTGCAAAAGTGACCCACGCCGTGCGTATGATGTCACTGGGCAATGCGTTTGATGACACGGATGTTGCCGATTTTGACCGCTCGATCCGCAAATATCTGGGACTGGGAGATGAGGCACCGCTCGCCTATACAGCTGAGCCCAAAATCGACGGCCTGTCATTATCCCTACGGTATGAGCAGGGTGAACTGATGCAGGCTGCAACACGTGGTGATGGTGAGACCGGTGAAAACGTTACCGCAAATGCGCGTACGCTTTCCGATATTCCACACCGAATTGAGGGTGCACCAGACGTTCTTGAGGTTCGCGGCGAGGTCTACATGTCTCACCATGATTTCGAGGCTTTGAACGCACGTCAGATCGAAACAGGTGGAAAGACCTTTGCAAATCCGCGCAACGCTGCGGCTGGTTCGCTCCGTCAACTGGATTCCGAAATAACACGATCTCGCCCGCTGAAATTCTTTGCCTACGCCTGGGGTGAACTGTCTGCACCGCTAGCTGAGACTCAGATGGGCGCAATTGATCGCCTCAAAACCTTGGGGTTCCAGGTAAATGCGCTGACAAGGCGTTGCTCAACGACTAATGAGATGTTGGAACATTACCGTCAGATTGAAGCTCAGCGCGCGACCTTGGGCTATGACATTGATGGGGTCGTATACAAGGTCGATGATCTGAGTCTGCAGGCCCGGCTGGGTTTCCGATCTACCACGCCCCGCTGGGCGATTGCGCACAAGTTTCCCGCCGAACTGGCTTGGACGCGGCTTGAAGCCATCGACATTCAGGTGGGTCGTACGGGCGCGCTTAGCCCGGTAGCGCGGCTGCATCCGGTAACCGTTGGCGGGGTAGTTGTTTCGAACGCGACCCTACACAATGAAGATTATATTGCAGGGCGGGACGCCAAAGGCGGAGTCATTCGTGAGGGCAAGGATATTCGCGTTGGAGATTGGGTTCAGGTCTGTCGGGCCGGGGATGTGATCCCGAAAATCTCGGATGTTGATCTGTCGAAACGACCCGATGATGCGCGGCCCTTCGCTTTCCCGACGACATGCCCGGAATGTGACAGCGACGCGATCCGGGAAGAGGGGGATGCGGTCCGCCGCTGCACAGGGGGGCTGATATGTCCCGCTCAGGCGGTTGAAAAACTCAAACATTTCGTATCGCGCAAGGCGTTCGATATCGAAGGGCTTGGCGCAAAACAAATCGAGATGTTTTATGGCGATCCTCTTCTGCCAATAAACACACCCGCTGATATATTTACGTTGAAAGATCGCGACACCGAAAACCTGGCCCGGTTGAAAAACCGCGACGGCTGGGGCGAGACATCGGCAAGCAACCTGTTTGCAGCGATCGATGACAAGCGAACCATACCGTTTGCCCGTCTGTTGTTCGCTCTGGGGATTCGTCATGTGGGCGAAGTTGGTGCACGAGATTTGGCGTTGTTTTATCGGGAATGGGATGTAATGGCGGCCTCCATTGATACGGCCCGGCCTGCCGCGCTTGCGCAGCGTGCAGCCGATGAAGCGGAAGACGCCGAGAGAATCGCGGCTACTGCAGAAGCGAGACGCGCGAAAGTTAAAGAAGTTCGGGATGCGGCTTTCGTGCGAATGGATGTTTCGACAGATGCCGCCAGCGCCTGGGCTGATCTGATTGGTATCGACGGAATCGGCGCCACGCTCGGGTTGTCACTATCTGATGCGTTTGCCAATTCGGAGGAACGCCAAGCATTTGATGATCTGCGTAAACATCTGACGGTTGTTCCACCAGAGGCTCCTGCGTCAGACAGTCCGGTCGCAGGAAAAACCGTCGTGTTTACGGGAACGCTTGAAAAGATGACACGCGCCGAGGCCAAGGCCCGCGCCGAAGCGCTGGGGGCCAAGGTATCTGGCTCGGTCAGTCAGAAAACTGATTTGCTCGTGGCGGGCCCGGGCGCAGGGTCCAAGGCGAAAAAAGCGGCTGATCTGGGCATCGAAACCTTGGATGAAGATAGCTGGCTTCAACTGATTGGCGATCTATGAGCGGCAGGCCTGAACAGCTCTTTCCGCTGTTTGCGGGTCTTGAAACACTAGATGGTGTGGGGCCGAAGACCGCGCAGCTTCTGGGCCAATTAGGGATCGATTCACCGCGCGATGTATTGTTTTCGCTACCCTATGCGGTGATTGACCGGCGGCGACGCGATACGATTCAGGGCGCCGACCTTCCGACGACTCTGACTGTTGAGGTGACAATCGGCGCGCATCGAGCACCGCGGAACAAAGGGGGCGCATATCGCATTCATGTTGAAGACAGTCAGGCGGATTTCCAGCTGGTGTTTTTTCATGCCCGAGGGGACTATCTGAAGAAGCTGTTGCCGGAGGGCGCGCGCCGGGTGGTATCGGGAAAGCTTGAGCTGTTCGATGGCATGGCTCAGATGGTACACCCCGATCATATGGTCGCGCCTGAAAACGCAGGCGAATTGCCCGAGTTTGAACCGGTTTATCATCTGACGCAGGGTGTGACGCAAAAAACTGCCTATAAAGCTGCTCAAAGTGCGTTGGCGCGAGTACCTGCATTGGCCGAATGGGCCGACCCCGCTCAGGTGGCACAACAGAATTGGCCAGATTGGACAACTGCTATTCACGCGGCGCATCACCCACAAGGGGCGGACGACGTAGCACCTTTTGCGCCTGCGCGGGAACGTCTGGCTTACGATGAGCTGCTCTCACATCAACTGACGCTGGCCCTGGCACGACAGCGTGAGCGTAAAGCGCGGGGGATCATCAGTCTCGGCACCGGTGCTTTGCAATCCAAGGTGCTGGCAAGCCTTCCATATCGACCAACCGGAGCGCAGACACGCGCGATCGAGGAAATCTCGGCAGATATGGCCGCTGAGACGCGGATGAACCGGTTGCTTCAGGGCGATGTGGGGGCAGGAAAGACTCTGGTAGCATTTGTTTCGCTGCTTATAGCCGTCGAAGCTGGCGGGCAGGGGGTGATGATGGCCCCTACCGAAATCCTTGCCCGGCAGCATCTTGAAGGGCTGCGTCCATTGGCAGAAGAAGCCGGAGTTGTACTGGAAATCCTGACCGGGCGCGACAAGGGGGCTGAGCGTCGAGCGAAGCTGGCTGCGCTGAAGCAGGGAGATATTCAGATATTGGTCGGTACCCACGCGGTGTTTCAGGACGATGTTGAATTCAAAGCCCTAAGGCTGGCCATCGTTGATGAGCAGCACCGTTTTGGCGTCCGCCAACGCATGGAGCTGTCCGAAAAGGGCCAACGCGCCGATGTGCTGGTGATGACCGCTACGCCCATCCCGCGCAGTTTGGCGCTTGCGCAGTACGGCGATATGGACGTCTCGGTGCTGGATGAAAAGCCGCCGGGTCGTAAACCGATCAAGACCGCAGTCGTCAGTACGCAACGCATGGACGAAGTTGTGGCCCATCTGCGCGGTGCGATTGATGCAGGCAAACAATGCTATTGGGTGTGCCCATTAGTCGATGAATCCGAGATCTCGGACCTGACTGCGGCTGAGGAGCGTTTCAAACGGTTGCGCGCGATCTTGGGGGACGATGTGGTGGGTCTGGTACACGGCCAAATGCCGCCCGCCGATAAAGACGCGGCAATGGCGGCGTTTCAGAGTGGTAAGACCAAAGTCCTTGTCGCTACTACGGTGATCGAGGTTGGGGTGAACGTGCCGAACGCCACGATCATGGTGATTGAGCGGGCAGAGATTTTTGGTCTGGCGCAGTTGCATCAGCTTAGGGGCCGAGTTGGACGTGGTGAAGATGCCTCAACCTGTTTGTTGATGTATCAGCCACCGCTTAGCGAGGGTGGTCGCAAACGGCTGGAGGTACTCCGAGAAACTGAAGACGGCTTCCGCATTGCCGAGACCGATCTGCAGATGCGCGGTGCGGGTGACTTGATCGGAACCGCACAATCTGGCCTGCCAAAGTTCCGGATAGCTGATCTTGAAAGGCAAGCTGGGCTGATGGCGGTGGCGCAATCAGATGCGCGCGCTTTGCTGTCCGCAGACCCCAAATTGACCTCGGATCGGGGGCAGGCTGCGCGTGTTCTTCTGTGGCTTATGAAGCAGGATCAGGCGATCCGTTTGATATCAGTGGGTTAGACCGAAAATCCCACTAAGTTCACAAATGTTCTCAAAAAGTTCTTTACCGACTCGTTAAAATATGAGAACAAAAGGTCAACAAAGGATTAAACCTGACCGGAGGTGAGACCATGCTGAGCCAGATCAAAACTGCCTTTACCCGTTCACAATCCACGATTTTGCAGGATGCAGCGGGCGCGGTTTCACTGGTTGTGATGCTGGTGGTTGCCCTTCACCTGCCAACCGGGTTCTAAGCCTTTCTGCCTGCGATCTCGTGCCGATCACACCGCGCTTGTCTCCCCGTCATAGTCAAGGGTGACCTGCCTGTCCCATTTCCCTTGAAGGGGCCTGCCTCGGCCCCGTGCGGTGATCCGGACCCTACATGAGAAACGCATGACTTGCCGCCGCCCTTTCCGCCCGGAAGGTGCGGCGGTTCTTTTTACAGCTGTCCGGTTTTGATGATTTCGATCGTGGCGGATAGAACTGAATTTACGGCGACAGATGCAAGGATCATCCCCATCACGCGGCTGATGATCGCTGCGCCGGAATGCCCGATCAACCGGATGATCGGCTCGGCCAGCAGCATCAGCACAAACGCTATGGCAATAACGACCAACATAACCAGTGCAGTGATGCTCTGATCGGCGACGCTGTATCGGTTGTTGTCCGTTAGAACCACTATCGCCAGCATCGCGCCCGGTGACGCAAGCGAAGGGACGGCCAAAGGGAAAATGGCCGGATTGGTCTTGTGCATTTTGTCGTCCAGGTCTTCTTCGGCCTGGCGCTGCTCGATCACCTGTTTGCTTTCGCCAAAGATCATGGTCAGAGCGAAGAGAAACAGAATAATTCCGCCTGCAACCTGAAACGAGTTAAGGCCGATATCCAAAGCCTCGATCACAAGTTGCCCGAAGATCAGAAAGAACAGCAGAATGCCTGCGCTGACCAACGCGGCCAGTAAAGCAGTTTTACGACGCGCACCCGTCGCGATCCCAGCAGTGACAGCGATAAAGACGGGGATGGTGCCGATGGGGTCGATCACGACCCAGAGCGTCACAAAATGTTCCAGCAAATTGTTCACGTTAGCCCCCCAATCATTGGGGGCACCCTATACGGCTTTGTATGGAAAAGCCAATCAGGCGCAGTTGGCTTGTTCGGCCTGCTCCATCGCCTCGGCGGTCGCGTCAAGCGCCAGCAGGATTGACGCGTGGCGGTTCTTGTAGTCCCGCGCGGGCATCAGAACTTCGAGCCCGTCAAAGGGCGCCTCTGGGGCAGGGCCGTCTTTCTTCAGCATTGCGGAAAGCTGATCACGTGCGGTTTCGACCTGCGACCGCGTCGCCCCGATCACGGCGCTGCCTACGACCGAAGCCGAGGCCTGACCCAACGCACAGGCCTTTACGTCTTGCCCAAAGTCCACGATCCGCCCATCTTCGAGCTTGACGTCTACAGTCACGGTCGATCCACACAAAGGGGCTCGTTTCTTTACCGTCGCATCGGGATTATCCAAGCGATCCAGATGCGGAATATCCGCAGCTAGCGCCAAGATGCGTCCGGAATAGAGCTTGATCAGATCGGTTTCGCCGCTCATGGCTTTCCCTCGTTGTCCATTCCCCATACATAATGGCGGGATTCTGGGATGCAAAAGGTTTTTGCGATGGCTGACGCAGTCTTGTTCGATCCGTCGACACTGAAATTCAATGAGGCGGGTTTGATCCCCGCGATCGCACAGGACGAAGCGACGGGCGAGGTTCTGATGATGGCCTGGATGAATGTCCAATCCATCGAGCGCACGTTGGGAACCGGACGGGTTACGTATTGGTCGCGGTCGCGACAGGCGTTCTGGATCAAGGGCGAAAGCTCAGGCCACTTTCAGGCCCTGGTGGATTTTCGCGTCGATTGCGACAGGGATTGCCTGCTGATTGTGGTGAACCAAACGGGGCCAGCCTGTCACACCAATCGGCGAAGTTGTTTCTACACGGCCGTCCGCGATGGGACCGAAGTCGAGCTCATGAAGCCGATGGAATAGTGGGGCCTCTGATGGTGGTCAGGTCAAATGCCCACCATCTCTCTGATTTCAGCGGGAGATGCTCCTTGTTCGCGATAAAGCGAGATAGCGCGTGCGTCGTCACGTTTCGCGAGGCGTTTGCCGTTGTTGTCCCGGATCAGACGGTGATGATGATAAACAGGTGTCGGCAACCCAAGCAGCCCTTGTAAAAGGACATGTATCTGCGTGGCATCGAACAAATCCTCGCCCCGGACCACATGGGAGATGTTCTGGTCCGCGTCATCAACCACAACGGACAAGTGATACGAACTGCCCATATTGCGCCGAACGAGAATGATATCGCCAACCGCGTTCATGAGGTTGTGCGCATCAAGCTCATGCGTTCCCAAATACTTCGCACCAGTTTCACAAAATCCACGAAGTTCGGATGCCTTGATAGCCTTGTGCATGTTCAGGCGCAGAACATCCCCATCTGAAGCATCCGACAAAGGGCGGTCGCGGCACGTGCCTGGATAGATGCGCCCGTCAGGTCCGAACTGGGGTACACCTTCCTGCGGAGCATCGGCCGCAGATTCGATATCGGCACGATTGCAGCTGCAAGGGTAGACAAGGCCCATGTTTTTCAGAATTTCCAATGCCTCTCTGTATCGCGGCAGCCTGTCCGACTGGCGCATCGCCGGGTGCGGCCAGCGCAGTCCAAGCCAGTGCAGGTCGTCGTATATCTGGGTTTCCCAATGGGACCTGGATCGCGATTGATCAATATCTTCGATCCGTAAAAGAAATGATCCACCCGCAGCCCGTGCCTGATCAAACGCAAGAAGCGCGGAATAGGCGTGCCCCAAATGCAGCGGACCTGTTGGCGATGGCGCAAAACGCGTTGTGAATATCACTTTTTTTCAACAACATATACGTCAGATTTCATGTCCACACCCGGTAGATGCGGACCGTATTCGCGGAATAACAGCCTTGCGTGACCCATGTCCAGCCAGTCGTTCAGCCGCCCGGTGTAAGTGCAGTCAGCCAAAGTGTGATCGTTGAAGGAAAACGCCAGATATCCGCCACGTGGCAGCGCGTTCATAAGTAGATCAAAGGTTTCAGGCGGCGCGGCACCAACGCCGATGACGCCAATGCATGTTATGGTTGAGTAAGCCTCGGCCTCAATGGGGTTGGGATCAGTAACTTCGAAGTTTATCAAGTTGCGATAAACCCCCTTGGCAGCGGCACCTTCCAGCATCTTTGGTGTTGGATCCATCCCATCGATGACACGAAAACCCGCCTTGCGAAGTGCTAAACCCGACAACCCGGTACCGCATCCGTAGTCCAGCACCGGCACATCAGCATCTGAGACAAAGGATTTCAATGCTGCCGCAACACGGTCCGGGGTGACATATCCGTGCTCACCGACTTCATCATCGTATGAGGCCGCCCATTTTTGGTAGTGATCGTGCGTTTCCTGGGCAGAATTCAGATTGTATGTGTCTTTCAGAAACTTATCGCTCATACCTTACATGTTAGGCGCAGGCTGGGGGCGACGTCCAGTCAACACTGCTTTACCCAATCGCTCCAGACTTCTTTTGCGCGATCGGTATAGGCCTTGTAGCGGTCCTTGCGGCCTCGGCGCCCCCCCTTCAGGCCGTCGACCGGACGAAACAAACCGAAATTCACGTTCATCGGCTGGAAGGTCTTGGCTTCGGCGCCGCCCGTGATGTGGTGGATCAATGCGCCCATCGCACTGTCTTGCGGTACGTCGGGAAGGGATCGGCCTAGTATTTCGGCAGCGGCCAAACGGCCTGCCAAAAGGCCCATCGCTGCGCTTTCCACATACCCTTCCACCCCCGTGATTTGCCCCGCAAAACGAATATTTGGCCTAGACTTAAGCCGCATCTGCGCGTCCAGCAAAGTCGGAGAGTTGATGAAAGTATTGCGGTGAATGCCACCCAATCGCGCAAAGCTGGCATTTTCCAGACCCGGTATCATACGAAATACCTCGGTCTGCGATCCGTACTTCATCTTGGTTTGAAAACCGACGATATTGAACAACGTGCCCAAGGCATTGTCGCGCCGCAATTGGACGACGGCATAAGGTTTTACGTCCGGTTGATGCGGATTTGTCAGGCCAACAGGTTTCATCGGGCCATGGCGTAAAGTTTCACGACCGCGCTCGGCCATAACCTCGATCGGCAGACAGCCGTCGAAATAACCAGCGGTCTCTCCCTCGTGGAATTCGGTCTTATCTGCAGCCAGCAGCGCATTAATGAAGGCTTCGTGCTGGTCACGATCCATCGGACAGTTGAGGTAGGCGGTGCGCTCTTCCTCAGTCTCGCCCTTATCGTAGCGTGACTGCATCCAGGCTTTGCTCATATCAATGCTGTCTGCATAGACGATGGGGGCGATCGCGTCGAAAAAGGCCAGCGCCTCGGCACCAGTCTCTGCGCGAATGGCTTCCCCCAATGCGGGCGAGGTCAACGGCCCGGTTGCAAAGATCCACTTTCCGTCTTGGGGTAGACTGGTTACTTCTTCCGCTGAGACCGAGACCCGTGGATGGGCCTTCAGCTTGGCAGTTACGGCTTCGGCAAAAGGATCACGGTCAACCGCAAGCGCGCCACCCGCAGGCAGGCGATGGCTATCTGCGGTCGTCATGATCAACCCGTTTGCCGCGCGCATTTCCCAATGCAGCAAGCCGACTGCGTTCTGTTCATCATCATCCGATCGGAATGAGTTCGAACACACCATCTCGGCCAGATTGCCGGTCTGGTGTGCAAACGTGCCCACATTAGGACGCATTTCGTGGATCACAACATCCACGCACATTTCCGCTGCCTGCCAGGCGGCCTCGGACCCGGCCATGCCGCCGCCCACGATATGCAATGTCTCTGTCATGTGCTGCCAAATAGGGCAGAGCAGCGCCATGCGCAATGCGCAGTAATCGCTTTAGTTCTGAGGGGGATTCTTGGGGTCGCCGCTGCGGGAATGTCAACGCCGGTGAGAGAAACCAGCTTGGAGGGACCTTCCGCCCACGGCGACCCAAAAGTATGGTCAGGCCTTGGCCTTGACCCAGCTTTGCCACAGTGTCGCCCTTTTGAAAAGTGAAAAAATGCGAACAGTCGGCAAAAATGTATTAAATAATTGCGTTACTGGTGCCAATCAGGCGGGCGCTTTTCGATAAAGGCACTAATTCCTTCCTCAGTATTCCGGTCCATCATATTCTGTGCCATTACCTCGGCGGTATAATCGTATGCCTGATCAGTCCGCATTGTAATCTGTTGATAAAAAGCGGTTTTACCGATTTTTACCGCACTGCTGAGCTTGCCTGCCAACTTCTCGGCCAACGCATTGGTTTCATCTTCCAACAAGTTCTCGGGAACCGCTCGATTGATCAGACCCAGATCAGCCGCGCGTTCGGCGGTGATAAAATCACCGGTCGTGAGCATTTCAAACGCCTGTTTCCGCGGTATATTCCGGCTGAGAGCCACCATCGGAGTGGAGCAGAACAAGCCGATATTGACACCATTTACGCCGAACCGTGTGCCCTCGGCCGCGATTGCCAGGTCACAGGTTGCTACAAGCTGACACCCTGCGGCAGTGGCGATCCCGCGCGCTTGGGCGATCACGGGTTGGGGCAGGGACTGAATGGACATCATCATCTTGGCACATCGGTCGAACAGATCCTGAAAATAGGAAAGCCCACCATCGGGTGCCTGCCGCCCCTGGGTCATCTGTTTCAGATCGTGCCCCGCGCAAAACGCTTTCCCCGCACCGGAAAGAACAACAACACGAATCGACTTGTCTTCGCGCAGCGCATCGAACTCTGCCTTCAGGGCCGTCAGCATTTCATCGCTGAGGGCGTTCAACCGCTCAGGCGCGTTCATTCGAAGCCGTGCAATCGCACCTGTGTCGTTACGTTCCAGAATTGCCATCTTGCCCTCCCGCTGGCGTTCAGGCCAACTCTAGGCGGGCAGAGCGACGAGGGGAAGCATGTCATTAGCACTGAACAAACAAGAATTGACGGAATACCTGGCACAGGTGTTTCCACAGGTTCATAGCGACTTTGTCGTCGAGGATCTGACAGAAGCCAACATCACCATGCGCCTGAGGGTCGAAGACCGTCACCTGCGCCCCGGAGGCACAGTATCTGGTCCGTCCATGTTCGGGCTGGCCGATGTCAGTGTATATGCAATGGTTTTGGCACGGAAAGGTCGGCAATCTCTGGCTGTCACCACCAACAGTTCTCTGGATTTCTTGCGCAAGCCCGAAGGCGGGGCGGACCTGATTGCTGAGTGTAAGTTGTTGAAATTAGGTCGTACACTGGCTGTTGGGGATGTGCTGATTTACTCGGTGGGCTCTGACAAGCCCGTCGCGCGGGCCAGCATGACCTATTCGCTTCCTCCAGAAGGCTCAGCCGCTGCTGCCTTTGGGTAAAAAAGGCCGGGGATAAACCCCGGCCAGGAAGAGGTCCCTTAGATGGGACTGGGGATAGTCTATTTCATCCAGAAATAGCGGCTGACTTCTGAATCTGCCCGATGGCGGGTCAGCCCGACATCGCGGAGCAGCCTGTCATCCAGCTTACCTAAGTTTACCCGGCTGCGGCGACGTTGTTCCCATTGTGTGACCGACGCCGCAAACCGCACGGCCAGCGCGGCGATAAGCGGCAGCCGAGGGCTGTCGTTCAGCAGCAAGAGGGCGGGGTTGTGCATTGCGCGTGTCATCTTGGGTATCCTTTCAAATTGTATTGACACAAAGTAAATATGTTCGGTACACTGCCTTGATACATTCAGCATTGTGTCGAAATCAAAGGAAGAATTGTAATGGATACAATTTGGCCAGAGGCGTTACCGAAATCCAAAGGTCCAAAATATACTCTGGTCGCTGACACGATCCGAAAAGCGATAGAAAACAAAACACTGGAGGTTGGAAAGAAACTACCTCCGGTGCGTGAGTTAGCGTATCGATTAAAGATTACACCAGGCACTGTCGCGCGCGCCTATACGATCCTGACCGATGAAGGTTTGCTACAAGCCGAGGTCGGGCGTGGTACATTTGTAGCCCCGCCGAGATCGCCCATTCTGGATGATGTCTGGTCGCGGCAGCTACATCTGAGGGACGACAAATATGAATCCAATGTCAGCCTGTTCAGCCCACGCTTGCCGGATGTGGGGCAGGTGACATTAATCCGCGAATGCCTTGAAAAGGTTGCAAAAGGCGATCCGCGGATGTTTATGAACTATCCGACCCGAGATGCCTACCTACCCGTGCGCCAGGTTGTGGCCGACTGGTTGTCAGATCTTCCTCTGGGCTCATTGAATGCAGATGACATTGTACTGACACACGGTGGGCAAAGTGGCATTTGCGTCGTGTTCCAGACCGTTCTGAAAGATCCGAAACCCATCGTGTTGGTTGAGGACTTGTCTTATGCCGGGTTCAGACGGGCAGGTGAGTTGATGCGCGCCGAGGTTGTCGGGGTAAAAATGGACAAATGGGGCATAAGCCCCGATGCGCTGGACCACATCCTCAGGCAGACGAAGGCGCAGGCGATCTGCGTCTCACCCGAAGTGCAGAACCCAACGGGCGGGCATTCACCGTTGGAACGGCGCAAAGAAGTTGTCGAGATTGCGCGAAAGCATGAATTACAGATCATTGAAGACGATTGCTATCGCATGGGCGAGGCCCGCGCGCCCAGCTATCGTGCTTTGGCACCCGAACGGGGCTGGCATGTTTCGTCAATTTCGAAAACTCTAACACCAGCATTACGGGTAGGTTTCGCCATCGCACCGAAAGAGCAGAGCGTCGATCTGCGGCGTTCTGCAGAATACGGGTATTTCGGGCTCGCCCAGCCTTTGGCTGAGTTGACGCGGTTGCTGTTGGGACATCCAGAGGCGAGGCAACTTGCAAAAAACGTCCGTACCAAGATGGGCGAATATGTACGTGTGGCGGTAAACGCCCTGGGTGGCTTCGATCTAAACTGGGATTCGGAGATTCCCTTCGTCTGGCTTCATCTGCCTTCCGGTTGGCGGTCTGCTGCGTTCAGCCGGGCGGCCGAGCGGGAAGGTATTCAGCTGCGATCGGCCGATGAATTCGCGCTTCGGGATGGTCGCGCGCCAAATGCCGTTCGTATAGCGGTGAACGGGCATGTCACGCTTGAGAAGTTCGAAGATGCCATGCTGCGCCTGCGCGCGCTGCTGGATAACCCACCCGAACAAATAAGCGTCTAGCCGTTATTGCACCGGGTCAGGGTCGCCGAAAAAGCCCGACAAATGTGCAATTTTACCATCGGCATCGAGACGAATGAAATCATGTCCGGCCACCATAATTGAACCATCGGGAGCAACCATATGCCAGGTGAAGTGGACCACATCATGGTGTGAATTCGGCTCACTGGTCAGCTCAACTCGGCCCTTTGTATCACTCAGAACCGCTCCGATATGGGCATTGAGTTGATCTCTGCCGGAAACTTCTGCAGTTGGATCGACGTAACGACCAGTTTGTGCAAAACACTGCTCAAGAAGGCTCCGTCGCCTTTCGGGATCGGTCGACTGCCATGCCGCACCATAGGCAGCGATAACCTGTTCCAATTCTTGCATAGCCACCTCCGACATTGGATGATCTTGGTTGAGTCTAGCTTAGCTAAACTACGTAAAGCTGGATATGCCGAAGAAATTTTGGGGTAAAATAATACCTATTTTATAAGTTATTGTTATTGATAGATATATTATACTTTGCCTGTATTGACCTGCATAACTAGTAGGTCTAAACCCCCTCCATCGAATTCGGGCCGCTCCGCCAAGGGGCGGTCTTTCACATCAAACAGGACTATCCTGCCATGAAAACCTTTTCTGCAACACCTGCAGACATCGACAAGAAATGGATCCTGATCGACGCCGAGGGCGTTGTTCTGGGCCGTCTTGCCTCGATCGTCGCCATGCGCCTGCGTGGCAAGCACAAAGCGTCGTTCACACCCAACATGGACATGGGCGACAATGTCATCGTGATCAACGCTGACAAAATCCAGATGACCGGCAAGAAGCGCGAAGAGAACTTCTACTGGCACACTGGCCACCCGGGCGGCATCAAGTCGCGCACCAAGCAGCAGATCCTTGAGGGTGCACACCCCGAGCGCGTCGTGACCCAAGCGGTCAAGCGCATGCTGCCGGGCAACCGTCTGGCGCGTCAGCAGATGACCAACCTGCGCGTTTACGCAGGTGCCGAGCATCCTCATGAGGCGCAAGCGCCCGAAGTTCTGGACGTTAAGTCCATGAACAAGAAAAACACCCGGAGCTAATGACCGATGGCTGATCAGATCAATACTCTCGAAGAGCTGAGCGCCGTCGCAGGCGTTGAAACCGTGGCCGAAGAAGTTATCGTACGTGAACCCGTACGTGACGAGCTGGGTCGTTCCTACGCCACCGGCAAGCGTAAAGACGCTGTCGCCCGCGTTTGGATCAAACCGGGTTCCGGCAAAGTCACCGTAAACGGCAAGGATCAGGACAAGTACTTCGCTCGTCCCGTTCTGCAGCTGATCCTGCGCCAGCCGTTCCAGGTTGCTGGTGTGGAAGGTGAGTTCGACGTTGTTGCAACCGTCAAAGGCGGTGGCCTGACCGGTCAGGCCGGTGCGGTCAAGCACGGCATCTCGAAAGCGCTGCAACTGTACGATCCCAACCTGCGTGGCGCTCTGAAAGCCGCTGGCTTCTTGACCCGCGACAGCCGCGTTGTGGAACGTAAGAAATACGGTAAGCGCAAAGCGCGTCGTTCGTTCCAGTTCTCGAAGCGTTAATCGCCGAAAAAACTATAGAAACTCTAAAACAAGCACTTACGAAAGTTTGTGCTTGTTTTTTTATCGTGAGATTAACCTGAATCTACTAAACGCTAGAAATTTCTTATTTTTTTATCCAATTTAATGCGGCAATTCGTCAACTGATCCTTTCTCAAAATGCGTTTCTTATCTGAAAGAGCCCGGAGAATCTGAGGTTGTTGGTGAGGATGAGGGAGCAAATTTTGATGCTGGAGAGCATTTGGAGCACATTGAACGAGTATTTTGCGGTCTTAGCTGCTATTGTTACGCTCTTGTTTTACGCACGCGTTAGCGTAAAGGCGCAGCGAGAGAATTTAGAGTACATACAACAATTACGCGACGATTTTTATCGGCGCGAATTGACTGATCAACAGCAAGTTGTTGAACTTCTAACCTGGCTTGTCGACAAAACCGAGCGCAACGCTACATATACAAGGGGCACAATGGCCGCTGCGATGGCAGTTTTAGTGTTCTTGATTTTTAATTCGCCGACGGGCTGAATTCTAAATTGGAGAGGGCTCGCAACTGCGAGCCCTTTTTCCTTGGTCGGTTTATTCTTCGTAAACCAGTTTCCACGCACCATTTTCGACGACGCTGACAAATACAGAGTCAGCACCCTGATGGTCATTGGGCCCATAGGTAATCTGGTTGCCGACCAACTCATCCATGTAATCCAGAGATTCCATCGCGGCGATAAAGCTATCATGCGTCAGATCAGGACCTGCAGCTTCAAGCGCTTTGACCATCATCTCGGCCGCTGAATAGCCCAGCATTGAAAATCCGACCGGGTCTTCGCCCGTAGCCTCTTTGTATTCAGCAATAAATGCTGCCGGGGCGGGTTCTTCGGCGCGCGCCCAGAGATCCAGCCACGAGGCCGCCGCATAGAAACCGTCGGTCACACCACCGGGCACCTGTGCGACCACGGTTAGGAAGCTGGCCGAGGTGCCGAGAAACTTCATGTCGGTCAGGCCCATTTTCTTAGCCGTTCCAACAACAGTGATTGCCTGACGCACGCCGAGCGCCATCGTGACGATGTCACAACCTTCTTCTTTAAGCTTGCTCAAGGACCCCACGAAATCCGTCTCGTCCGGTTTGTGGGTGGTCTCAGCGCCGAAAGTGATGCCAGCCTCTTCGGCTCCCGCTTTGCTGCCTTCCAGAATTTCCTCACCGAAATCAGTAGGCAGGTACATGGTGCAAACGGTTTGCGATCCAAATTCACCGTTCAGATACTTCACCCCAATCCGAGCTTGATCGTAATAGGTCGAGAACGAGGTGAACTTGTTCTTCATCGGCTCTTGCAGCATTTGCCGCGCGGCGGTCAGAGGGGCGACGTTGGGAATACCTTTCGGGTCCAGCAGCTTGAACCCAGCAACATTCATCGGCGTACCCAGCGACTGCAACATCGCGAAAACCTTGTCACGGTTCAGCAGCTTGTTATAGCCCTGCATCGCGCGTGGCATCTGATAGCCGTTATCCTCGACGACAAAGCGGATCTTGCGGCCATGCACGCCACCCTCGGCGTTGACGCGATCAAAGACCACATTTGCGCCTTTGGTGGCCGGAACGCCCACGGCAGCGAAGATGCCGCTGAGGTCGTTGACTGAGCCAATGACGATCTCGTCATCTGTCACGCCTTGTGTTTGCGCCCAGCTGATCGTGGCGGATGCAGTCAATGCCGTCGCTGCCGCAAGGCCCTTAAATAAGTGTTTCATACTTCTCCTCCCTGTTGGGTCGCCCCTTAACTAATTGTACATATCTTCAATGAGATGTGCGTGTTTCTTTTCCACCAGACCACGTTTGAGTTTCATCGTCGCCGTCAGCTCCTCATCTTCGGCAGTGAGCAACACGTCGATCAGCCGGAAATCCTTGATCTGTTCGACCCGCGCAAAGTCCTTATTGACCGCTGCGATTTCCTCGCCGATCAGCTCCGTCACTTCGGACGCAGCACAAAGGGAAGAAAAGTTCGAGAAGGGGATCTTGCGCTCTTGTGCGAATTTCTCAACGTTTTCCTGATCGATCATGATTAGCGCCGTCAGGTACTTGCGCCGATCCCCGATGATCACCGCGTCCGAGATATACTGGCTGAACTTCAACCCGCTCTCGATCTCTGCGGGCGTGACGTTCTTACCGCCCGCAGTGATGATGATGTCCTTGAGGCGCCCTGTGATGGTGACAAAACCTTCCTCGTCGATATGCCCCATATCCCCGGTGCGCAGCCAGCCGTCGCAGGTGAAGCTTTCAGCTGTTTTGGCATTGTTGCGCCAGTAGCCCTGAAAGACGTTCAGGCCTTTGACCTGAATTTCTCCGTCTTCCGCGATGCGCAGGTCGTTGCCAGGAACAGGTTTTCCAATGGTGCCGATCTTGTTGGCCTCAAGCGTGTTCAGCGCTGCTATGCCGGCGGTTTCAGTCATACCGAAGCCCTCGACAATGGGCACACCAATTGCCCAATACCACCTGAGCAAATCGGGAGAGATCGGCGCTGCACCAGAGCCGCCTCGGCGGAGACGATCTAAGCCCAGCATCCGGCGCAGGTTACGCAGAACAAGCCGATCCCAAAGCCAGAACTGCATAGCGATCGGTGCTGGAACAGGTTTGCCTGCAAGGATAAATTCGGCCCGCGCCATTCCAGACTTGAGCGCCTGTGCAAAGGCGAAGCGCCCTGTGGGCGTTGCTTCTTTCGCCATGAACATGACCTGCGAGTAGATCTTCTCCCACACGCGCGGGACGGCAGTGAAGGTGGCGGGAGAGACCTCTTGCAGGTTGGAGAACACTGTCTCGGGGCTTTCAGCGAAATTCACAGTAGTCTTCATCGCAAGCGGGTAGTAGATCGACACGTCGCGTTCGAGGATATGACAGAGCGGCAGAAAACATAGCTGTTCGTCGGCTGATTGGGAGGGCAGGGAATGTGCCCCTGCCTCGATCGCGGCCATGATGTTCTCATGGCTCAGCATGGCGCCTTTGGGATTACCGGTGGTACCTGAAGTATATATGAGCAGGGCGGTGTCTTGTGACGTGGTTTCAGCGATTTCTGCTTCGAATGCGCCGGGTTCATCGACCTGAGCCTGCTGCCCCAGAGCGTACAAGTCCTCGATCATCATGCAACGCGGATGATCCAGGTCGTGCAGGCCTTCATCCTCAAGGATAATGACCTTGAGCAGATCGGGCAGATCCGCCTCGACTTCGAGGAACTTGTCCAACTGCTCTTCATCTTCAACGATCAGAAACCGGCTGCCACTGTCATTGATCAGATATTTTAACTGGCTGGCCGAATCTGTGGTGTAGACGCCCGAAGCAATCCCTCCGACACACTGGATGCCCATGTCGAACCACGCCCATTCCTTGCGGTCTTCGGACAGGATCGAGACAACCTCGCCACGTTGCAGACCCAGCTTGCGCAGGGCCAGCCCGATCCATTTGGCGTGTTGCCAGTAGTCGGCCCATGAGTAGGATTTCCAGATGCCGAAGTCCTTCTCGCGATGCGCCGTACGCTGTTCCAGTTCGGCACAGCGTTTCTGGAATAGCTCGCATATCGTGACACAGCCATCGACTCGCAGGGGTCTCTGACCTGGCGTAGCGTTGAACTGCACACCGTTGATTCTGGTCTGAGGGGGCAGGGGGCTTGCGTCCATCCAGCTCACCTCCATGTCTTCTTGCGTTTCCAGCGGCGGTTTTCTCGCGCGCCTTCTTCCTGAACGCCCAGATAGAAATTCTGAATGTCCTCGGATTGCAGCAAGGTTTCAGCCTCACCATCCATAACGATCCGTCCGATCTCCATTACATAGCCATGATGGGCGAGTTCCAGTGCCGCATTGGCGTTCTGCTCGACCAGCATCATTGTCATGCTCTGTTCGTCATTAAGGCGTTTGAGAATGCCAAAAATCTCTTGCACCAGCAGCGGCGATAGGCCCAGCGAAGGCTCATCCAACAGCATGATACGCGGGTTAGCCATCAGGCCGCGCCCAATCGCCAGCATCTGCTGTTGCCCGCCGGACAGAGTGCCAGCCTCCTGATTGCGGCGGTCTTTCAGCACAGGAAAGTAGGAAAACACCAGATCGCGGTCATGATCGATCTGTCCTTTATCCGACAGGGTATAAGCCCCAAGGTTCAGGTTCTCGTCGACGGTCAAAAGTGGAAAGACCTCGCGTCCCTCGGGCACATGGACGATGCCTTTTTGCACGACCTTGTGAGGTTCCGATCCCTGTATTTGCTGACCGTCAAATGTGATTGAACCTTTTTCGGGATCCATCACGCCTGAGATTGTTTTCATCAGCGTTGTCTTGCCCGCGCCATTTGCGCCCAGGATTGAAACGACCTGCCCTCGATGCACGTCCAATGACACGCCACGAATGGCCATGATCGGGCCATAAAAGCTTTCAACATTGCGAATGCTAAGGATCGGTTGGTTCATGAAGCTTTGCCCAAATAGGCCTCTACCACAGCAGGATGAGATTGAACTTCGGCTGGGGTTCCAAGGGCAAGCTTCGCTCCGTCGGCCATGGCAAGAACCCGGTCGGACACGCCCGAGACCAGACCCATATCGTGCTCTACCATAAGCACGGTAATGCCCATCTGACGCCGGATGTCATCGATCCACCAACGCATATCTGTGGTCTCTTCCACCGATAGGCCCGAGGCGGGTTCATCCAACAGCAGGAGTTTTGGATCGGTGGCCAACGCTCGGGCGACTTCGACCACCTTACGCACGCCATAGGGGAGGCCCGAGATCATCTTGTCACGAAAGGCCTGGAGGTCGAGGAAGTCGATGATCTCTTCAACCTTTTCTCGGTTCTCGATCTCCTGACTGCGAGCTGAGGGCGAGAACAGAATTTCCGAGATCAGATTGGTTTTGCGGTGCCGGTGGCGCCCGACCAGAAGGTTCTGCAAAACGGTCGCATGTTCGAACAGTTCAATGTTCTGGAATGTCCGCGCGACGCCATAGGCCGCGACACCCGAGGGCTTGATACGCAGCAGATCATGCCCGTCAAAGTGGATCGCCCCTGCATAAGGATCATAGAAGCGCGAAATCAGGTTGAAGACCGTTGATTTGCCGGCGCCGTTGGGACCGACGATGGCGAACACCTCACCTTCTTGCACGTTGAAGGACAGATCATCCACAGCAGTCAGACCGCCGAATTTCAGGGTAACGTTTTCAAACTCCAGCAAGCTCATCTCAGACGCTCCGTCTTGAGATAGGACTTTTGTCGTTTGAACATGTCCTTGCGGTAGAAGGGGAACAGTTCGAACCACGTCCGGATTTTTAGCCATCGACCATACAGACCCATCGGTTCGAACAGGATGAAGGCGATCAGGATCATGCCGAAGATGCCGAATTCGAGCCCCGGAATGGCGACCGTATTGCCACCAAACAAGGCTGCTGCGTATTCCTTTGAAATCGACAGAAACTGCGGCAGGAAACCGATCACAATAGCGCCCAAAAACGCGCCATGGATCGAACCCAGACCTCCGATAACGATCATCATCAGCAATTGGATGGAAATTACGACGCTGAATGTCTCGTTATTGAACGCCCCAGAGAACATACCCATCAATGCGCCTGCTAGTCCGGTGACGGCGCAGGAGAGGGCGAAAGAGATCGTCTTGGTGCGCGCGATATCCACACCCATCGCCTGCGCTGAGACCTCAGAGTCTCGTACGGCGATGAAGCTGCGGCCCAAGGGCGCGCGCAATAGGTTGATATAGCCCAGTGTCACGATAACGGCGACGGCCAGCACCAGCCAGAAAAACGGGGCCGGGGTGGCCCAACGATCAACTAGATGTCCGAAGATTTCGACACCACCCAGATATTTACCCGCGACACCTCCGGTGACGGGTTCGGCCAGAACGATGATGTCGTCCATGAGCACAGACAGAGCCAGGGTGAAGATCGCAAGATAGATGCCATGCAGGCGCAGCGCAGGAATAGCGACGGTTGCTCCGACGATGCCGGTCAACAGGCCCGCCAACGGGAACGCCAGCAGAAAGGGCACCCCAGCCTCAATCAGGATGACATTGGCATAGCACCCAACGGCCAGAAAGGCGGCATGGCCAAGGCTGGCCTGCCCGGTATGGCCGGTTAGGATCATCAAGCCCAAACCCGCGATGGCCCAGATCAGAACATTGGTCAGTTCCCCAAGATAGAAATCATCCAGCCACCACGGCGCAGCGGCTACGACCGCCAACAGGATCAGATAGAGGCTAAGCTGATAGCCATCCTTCCACGGGCGAATGTCCTGCATATAGTTTGTTTTGAAAACAATCCGCATGCGATCAGACCTTCTTGACCCGTACCTGGCTGAACAGCCCATGCGGTCGAAAGATCAGAACTGCCAGCAACAGCGCATAAGGCGCGATCTGACTGTACCCGGCTGCAATATAGCGGCTGGCAAAGGGCTCAATCACGCCGACGATTAGCCCGCCGGCCAATGCGCCGGGCAGGCTGCCAAACCCGCCGATCACAGCTGCTGCAAATGCCTTGATCCCCAGAAGCCCAGTTGTGGGATCGACCGAGCCTTTGGCCGCGAACAAAATTCCGGCAATCCCGGCGACAACTCCGGCCAATGCCCAGATTAAGCCCTGAACCCGCTTAACCGGTATCCCCATGTAATATGCCGCCAACTGGTTTTGAGACGCACCTTGCATGGCAAGCCCCAGCTTGGTCTTGCTGAAGAACACATAAAGACCCCAGGTCAGTAGGACGGTGACAACAATCACGGCCACGTCCTCCATCCCCAGCACAAGACCACCGAACCGGATCTCCTTACCAGCCAATGGGTTCTGCAGCGTTTGCGGCTCGTGCCCCCAGATCAGACCAGCTGCAAACCTGATCACAAAGCCCAAGGCGATGGTTAGGATCACCACGGCAGTCTGACTTTCGCCAAAGACGCGGCGGATGATCAGCCGATCGATCAGATACCCAAGTGCGCCCATAATCCCCAGTGAAATCGGTAGCGCCAGCCAGAAAGGCAGCCCCATATATTCCGTATTCGTAAGGCCAATAGTGACAAACGCACCCAGCATCATGAAATCGCCCTGCGCAAAATTCACTGCCTCGGTGGCTTTGTAAATCAGTACAAAGCCAAGGGCGATCAGGCCGTAGACACAGCCGTTCGCCAGCCCGCTGATCAGCAGCTGCGCGTTATCCAATCTCACCCTCCCTAAGCCGGTTAAGTCCGGCGCTTTGTTCTACTATGGAGTGATTATCACCTTCCCGTCACTCTTTTTCAGAGCATCCGCCAGATTTGGCAGCACTTCTCGTAGCGAAAGCCGTGCGGAAACATCTGTGCGCCAGCGCCCATCTGCAAATCGCGCCTGCACTTCGCTGACAACTCGCATTTGATCAGCCGGGGGGGTGTCCATCATCCAGCGGGTCAGCCAGAAACCCTCGATCCGTTTGCTCATGAAGATCAACTGGCCCATCTGAGTCAACTTCGGCATTTCCGTACTGAGTTTCCCATAGCAAACCCACCGCGCGCCATTGGGCATCGCGCAGAACACCTGCTCTGACAGTTGGTCGGCAACCGCGTCGAGAAAAACACGAGGTTTCAGATCTGCACTGATCGTGGCAAACCGCGTCGGCGCATCCGTATCGCTGGTCACGACCACCTCTGCCGCACCCAGGCCTTTTAACATCTCGACCGTTTCGGCGCGCCGCACCAGAGCGATCGGTTTCAACCCAAGATCCCGTCCAAGGCTGCACATCAACTTACCAAGCTGGCTGGTGGCGGCAGAGACTACAAAAGCCTCGCCCTCAGCCCGTGCGATATCCACCATCGCCATTGCGGTTAGCGGGTTTACGATCTGCGCCGCCCCGTCTTCATCCGAGATTTCGGGGCGCAAGGGGATACACATCTGGGCCTGCGTCACAACATATTCGGCCCAAGCACCAGAGCCTGCTGCCACAAAGGCCACGCGCTGATCCAGCAGTGCGTCAGCCCCGGTACCGGTGGCAACAACATCTCCGCACCCCTCGAACCCTGCTGCGGCGCCTTTGACCCGCGGCTGACCATATTCCCCTTTGATGAAATGAATATCTGACGGGTTCACCGAGGCTGTGCGCAGTTTGATCAAAACCTGTCCCGCCTTGGGCACAGGCAAAGGCAGCTCGGCCTCCGCTAACCAGTCCGAGGCATTCTCCAGCGTCGGTCCCGTGGCTGTGCCGGAATATCCGTCCTGCGTCTGAACAACGGCAAACATGGTGTCGGGCAGGGTGGTCATCGTTCGATCCTTCTTTGATGCGAGTTCAGCACGAGGCCTTCGTCGTCACAATGTAACACACTGACAAAAGGTTTTATTTTTTAAAAACAATCTCAAGAAAGCAATCAAACACGGTGAGCTATGTCAATTGGGTAATGCCGTAATGTGACGCAAATTAAGTCGCATCCCGACCGGGTGAACCAGCCCTCTTGGGGCTGGTTCTGGAATTGATCACTGCTGCGTCATCAGATTGCGCAGATCCTGTATCTTCGCGACAACCAGCTCAGGCGACGCTTTGATCTCGTCGAGGATCTTCATAACCTGTGTTTTGATGTCCTGAGACAAGGCGCTTTCCTGAACCGACGTGACGATTGCGTCATAGTCGAAATTCTGCGCGGTCAGCATGCCGTCCTGAACCCACGAGTTGAACAGTTCCTGCCCCTGACCGGCAAGCGCTGCGACCTGATCGCCAGCTGCTGAGGCTGCATCATTGGCCTGCTCGGTCAAAGATGTAGCAGCGTCGCTGGCCTGTTCCGATACCGAAGATGCAGCTTCCGAGGCCTGATCCGCAATCGAGGACGCAGCCTCGGATGCTTGTTCAGTCGCCGCCTCAACGGCATCAGCAGCGCCCTCTTGTATTGCCGAGGCTGCTTCACCAACCGCCTCTGAGGCATCTTCAGCCGCCGATTGCAACTGCTCGGCAGGGGTTGGTTCAGGTTTTGTGGCAAAATAGTAAGCGCCTCCGCCGATAACGGCGATGGCTACGATAAGTAAAAGACGCGACATTGGATGTCTCCTTCAAATGATGTGTCGCTCAGATGGGGTTAAGGTACGTTAAAGCAAAGGGGAAAACACGTGAGTTTGCAGCATATTGCGGGTTTGAGCCACACTGCGCTGATTGACACTGCAGGCAGTGGCAACATCATGCCATCCATTGCAGGAATCGCAACACAAGCAAAGAAACAGCCTTGAAGGATGAATTGATTTATGGCGGAGAGACAGGGATTCGAACCCTGGGTGGGCTTGCACCCACAACGGTTTTCGAGACCGCCCCGTTCGACCACTCCGGCACCTCTCCGCGGGGGTCTATGAGGGGGGGATTTAGTGGTGAACGGGCAGGGGTGCAAGCAGAAAATACCGGATTTTGACGATAGTGGGATTTTCCATTGCCAGAGGTAAGAAAACACCTAGGCTGATACGTATGACTTACTTTATACGCCAGTTCGCAATCAGCCTCATCCTTCCAATTTTCTCACTTGGTGTCATGGCCTCGCCATCTCAGGCCGCCAGTCAGGATCAGATTGAAGCGTTTCTGACCACGACAGGTTTTGACGTTGCCTTGGAAAGCATAGCGCAGGCCTCTGCTTCGGCCCCGCAGATGCTGGGTATCGACCCTGACGGCTTCGGATCGGATTGGGCACGTCTGACCGAAGAAGTATTTGATACCGCTTTGATGCACGAAACGGCCGTCTCGATCCTTGAACAGACGCTTAGCGAAGAGGCGCTGGTCCACGCGGTCTCGTTTTATGCCTCGGAGTTGGGGCAAAGACTGGTCGTTGCTGAAAACGCCGCTCATATGGATGACGATGATGAGGCTAAACAACTGGCCGGGCAAGAAATCGTCTCGAAGTTGATAAAAGAAGGCTCATCTCGTGTTGAAAGCCTGAAGCGCATGAACCGTGCGGTGGACGCCAGCGGAACCTCGCTGCGCGCGCTGCAAGAAATTCAGGTGCGGTTTTTACTGGCCGCAAGTGCGTCTGGCATTATCGACATGCAACTGAGCGGAGATGAACTGCGCACGATGATCCAACGCAATGAAGGTGAGTTGCGTCGATCTCTGCAACTGTCAGCTTTGGCAGGGGCGGCTTACACCTACCAGGATTTCTCGGATGAGGATGTCGACGCCTATGTTGACGCTCTGGAACAGCCTCTGATGCAGGAGGTCTATGAGCTGTTGAATGCGATCCAATATGAAATCATGGCGATGCGGTTTGAAGTATTAGCCGCTCGCATGGCCGAATTGCGCCCGGCGCAGGATATCTGATGCGAGTTTTAGCTACGGCACTCTGTTTGACGATCTGGGCGCTGCCTCTGGCCGCAAGCGAGCGTGCTGAAAGACTGATGCAGGCGATGCATATTTTGGATTTTATGAAAATTCTTAGTGAAGAAGGCGTGGCGCAAGGGCATGCAATCAACGAGTCGATGCTGGGCAGCTCAGGAGGAGCCTATTTTTTGGCGCAAGTTGAGGATTTGTACGATCCGACCACGATGCACCAACAACTTTCGCTGTCGGTTGGCGAGATGATGTCCGATGTGCAGCTAGAACAAGCTTCGATCTTTTTTGAAAGCGAACTGGGGCAAAGCATCGTTTCTCTGGAAAACTCGGCGCGCCGGGCCATTGCAGATGACGCGATCGAACAGATGGCACGCAGCGCTTACGAACAGGCTGATCGCGAGGGCATGTTTTTTCGTCTTGTAGATGAATATGTGCAGGTCAACGACCTGATCGAGAAAAATGTGCAAGGCACCATCAGCGCCGATTATAGTTTTTACCAAGGACTTGCCTCCGGGCAAAGTGCCCTGTTCGACGATGCATCCGTGTTGCAGGAACTGCTATCTCAGCATGAGAACACCAGGGAGGAGACAACTGAATGGATGTACTCGTTCCTTTTATTGGCCTATCAGCCGTTGAACGAGTCTCAGATGCGAGAGAACATCGCCTTTTCCCGCACCGATGCGGGTCGGGCCTTGAATTCCGCCTTGTTCATGGGTTTTGATGAGATGCTAAACGGCATCTCTTACCAGCTTGGGCAATCCGTTGCGCAAGCCATGAAAGCGTCGGATCTCTGAGCCGCAGATTTTCGGATCTCAAAGCTGCGGATTTTTGGTTGACTTTCTTCATGAATGCTTCGATAAGCGCGCATCCCGGCCGGCTTTCCGCGCCGGGTATCGTTATTCTTTGACCTGATGGCATGTGCCAAAGGTCATTCACACAGCCCGAAAAGGGCGCGCTGTTCGAGGTGGCGAAAGCCGGAAACTCCCAATCGGGGACCACAGAACGCGGTTAGAAAAAGGAAAGACGCATGTTTGCGGTCCTCAAGACTGGCGGCAAGCAGTACAAGGTTCAGGCGGGCGATGTGCTCCGTGTTGAAAAGCTGGCTGCCGACGCAGGTGAAAAAGTTCAATTCAACGATGTTCTGATGCTGGGCGGCGACGCACCGGTTGTTGGTGCACCTTTCGTTGAAGGCGCAGGCGTACAGGCCGAAGTGATCGAACAGATCAAAGGTGACAAGGTCATCAAGTTCGTCAAGCGCCGTCGTAAGCACAGCTCGAAGCGTACTGTTGGTCACCGTCAGAAACTGACTCTGGTCAAAATCACCGACATCCTGTCGTCGGGCGCTGACAAGTCGGGCATCAAAGCTGCAACCGGTTCGGCACCGGCTGGCGAAGCTGCACCGGTAGCGAAAAAGCCTGCCAAGAAAGCTGAAGCCAAAGCAGAGGCACCCGCCGCAGCTGCTGCCGCTGACGATCTGACAGCTCTTAATGGTGTCGGCCCTGCCGCTGCCAAAAAGCTGGTTGAAGCCGGTATCGAAAGCTTTGCCGCTCTGGCCGCCTTGTCGGACGAGCAGATTGCTGCTATCGACACCATCAAAGTGAAACCCGAATGGGTTGAGCAAGCCAAAGAGCTGGCTCAGGGCTAAGGAGAGAGAGAATGGCACATAAGAAAGCTGGCGGTTCCTCCCGTAACGGTCGCGACTCAGCGGGTCGCCGCCTTGGCGTGAAACTGTATGGTGGCCAGGCCGCCATCGCAGGCAACATCATCGTGCGTCAGCGCGGCACCAAGTTCTGGCCGGGCGAAGGCGTAGGCATGGGCAAAGACCATACCATCTTTGCAACTGTCGATGGCGCCGTGAAGTTCCATAAGGGACTTAAAAACCGCACCTTTATTTCGGTCCTGCCAGTGGCGGAGGCCGCAGAGTAAGCCGAAACCCAGAAGGTTTAAGAAAAATTCATGGGGGACCGGCACAAAGTGCCGGTCCCTTTTTCGTTTTAACGCAGTCGTGATCACCAGAACCGATGACAGTCGCAACCACCAGTTTCCTGATTTTTGCCGCTTCGCAGGTCGGCACGCCGGGACCGGCCAATATGGTCCTGCTGGGAACAGGTGCGCGTTTTGGCTTTCGGTCGGCACTGCCCTTTGTGGGCGGGGTCATTCTGGGCAAACAGCTGATCATCTGGCCGGTTGGTTTTGGCCTGATGCAAGTGGCCGATCAGGCGCCGTTGGTGTTCGAGACACTCAAATATGCTTCTGCTGCATATATTTGCTGGCTCGCGTGGAAAATTGCCAATCTGCGGCTTTCCCGAGGTCAATCGGATAAGCAAGTGCCCGGTTTTCTGGCGGGGTTAATAGTGCATCCTCTTAACCCTAAAGCTTGGGCAATGATTATCGCAGGCTTCACCGGGTTTGTGGCAACAGGAACACCCAGTTTTGAGGCGACCCTCACGATCGCTCTCTGTTTGTTAATCTGCCAGATCGTATTGCACCCGATCTGGACATTTGCCGGAGATCGGATCGCCCATGCGGTTGAAGGTCGGCCTGCGGAAAAATATCTGATGTGGACGTTAGCCAGTTTGACAGTTGCGTCCGTACTTTTTGTGTTGTTCGGAGGAGGAACGCACTCATGAAAATTGAGGCAATAATAAATCAGCCGGTCATTGAAACCGAGCGGTTCGACCTTCGCCCTCTGCGTCGGTCGGATTTGGGTCTCATTGAGCACTATGCAGGCGATGAGCGTGTGGCGCGCATGACGACATCGATCCCGCATCCATTGCCGCCCGGCTCGATTGAGGCGTTTGTGATGCGCGCGATGGCCGAAGACCGGGACGAGGATGTCTGGGCAATGGATGCCACAAAGGATGGTGGCCCGGAGCTGATCGGACTGATTTCATTGACCCGGCTGGATCGCAACCAGTCCGAGGTCGGCTATTGGGTCGCCCCGGTGTATTGGAACACCGGCATTGCATCGCTGGCCGTTGAAACGCTGGTCAACGCCAATCCGCTGGAAAACGCGACCATGTTCGCCAGCGTGTTCCAGGACAACCCGGCCTCGGCCCGGGTTCTGACCCATTGCGGGTTCCAGTATCTTGGCGATGCGGAAACCTATTCGGTGGCGCGCGATGCGAATGTGCCCACCTGGACCTATACAAAGAAACTCTGACTTGTGGCCGATGGGGCCTTTGCAGTAGGGGACAGCTATGAAATTTCTCGATCTTGCAAAGGTCTACATCCGGTCCGGGGCCGGAGGTGGCGGCTGCGTCAGCTTTAGACGTGAAAAGTACATCGAATACGGCGGACCCGATGGTGGGGACGGCGGTAAGGGTGGGTCTGTTTGGGCCGAGGTTGTGGACGGGCTGAACACCCTGATCGACTTTCGCTATCAACAGCATTTCTTCGCCAAGAACGGCCAACCCGGTCGCGGTCAGCAACGCACCGGTAAGGATGGTGACGACATCATCCTGCCCGTTCCCGTCGGAACCGAGATTCTGGACGAAGACGAAGAGACCGTGATTTGTGACCTGACCGAGGTTGGACAGCGGTTTTTGCTGGCAAAAGGCGGCAACGGCGGCTTTGGCAACCTGCATTTCAAATCCGCGACCAATCAGGCCCCGCGCCGCGCCAATCCGGGGCAGGCGGGGATCGACCGTACCATCTGGCTGCGGCTGAAGCTGATTGCGGATGTGGGTCTTTTGGGCATGCCCAACGCCGGGAAATCAACTTTCTTGGCTGCCACATCCAATGCACGGCCCAAAATCGCCGACTATCCCTTTACTACGCTGCACCCCAATCTGGGCGTTGTCGGTGTCGATAACGTGGAGTTCGTCGTTGCCGACATTCCAGGCCTGATCGAAGGCGCGCATGAGGGGCGTGGAATCGGTGACCGGTTTCTTGGCCACGTAGAACGCTGCGCGGTACTGTTGCATCTGGTCGACGGCACCTCGGAAACTGTGGTCGAAGACTATCGCACAATCATCACCGAGCTTGAGGCCTATGGCGGAGAGCTGGCGGATAAGCCGCGTATCACCGTATTGAACAAGATCGACGCTCTGGACGATGAGGAACGCGAACTGATTAAGGCCGAACTGGAAGAAGCCGTTCGCGGCCCGGTCATGACCATGTCAGGCGTTGCGCATTTGGGCGTGACCGAGGTGCTGCGGTCCTTGCGAGCTCAGATCGATGAAAGCCGCCTGCGCCAGAAACCCGCCGAGGAGGCCACGCCTTGGCAACCCTGACCCATGCCCGCCGCCTGGTGGTCAAGATCGGATCGGCCTTGTTGGTCGACCGGGATACGGGATTGCTCAGGTCGGATTGGCTGAAATCGCTGGCGCAGGACGTGGCTTGGCTGAAAGGGCAGGGGACAGCTGTTGTTCTGGTCTCGTCCGGGTCAATCGCGTTGGGTCGAGGTGTACTTGGCCTGCCGATGCAGAATCTGCCGCTGGAACAGTCACAGGCCGCTGCGGCGGTTGGACAAATCCGGCTTGCCCGTGCGTATGAAGAAGCGTTGACGCCGCATGAGATCAAAACCGCTCAGGTGTTGGTCACGTTGGAAGACAGCGCGGATCGGCGGCGTTATCTGAATTCCCGTGCAACGCTGGAAACGCTGCTGAGCCTGGGTGTTGTTCCGATTGTCAACGAAAACGATACAGTCGCCACGGATGAGATCCGGTATGGCGACAATGACCGGCTGGCAGCGCAAATCGCCGTGACCATCGGCGCGGATCAGTTGATCCTGCTTTCAGATGTCGACGGGTTCTATTCGGGCAATCCCAACGAGGACACGACAGCCACCCGATATGACGTGATCAAACAGATCACGCCCGAGATCGAGGCCATGGCAGGTGACGCGGGATCGGGGCTGTCAAAGGGCGGCATGAAGACCAAGCTGTTGGCTGCCAAGATGGCAACCGCAGCTGGCTGCGATATGGCGATAACTGAAGGATCACCCCTGAACCCGCTGAAAACGCTTGAAAATGGAGCGAGCTGCACTTGGTTCACGGCCACGCTCGATCCGCATGCAGCCCGGAAACGCTGGATTTCGGCGATGAAACCGCGCGGAGAGATCGTGATCGATGACGGTGCGGCAAGGGCGCTTTCCAATGGCAAAAGCCTGTTGCCCGCTGGCATTGTCGAGGTCACGGGTGATTTCGGTCGCGGCGATCCCGTCGCTGTTCTGGATGCGCAGGCGCGGAGGCTGGCACAGGGGCTAAGTCGCTATACCGCGCAAGAGGCGGATGCGATCAAAGGACGTAAATCGTCTGAAATCGAGGCGACGCTAGGCTATCCAGGCCGCGCGGCCCTGATCCACCGGGACGATCTGGCGCTGTAAGGGCGTGATTTGATAAACTGAGACCGAAAGGCGCATGAGATGAAGGATTTCGACAACATTCCCGCAATGATGGCCGACCTTGGTGCGCGCGCCAAAGCAGCCTCGCAAGAGCTTGCCTTTGCCACCGCCGAACGCAAGCACGCCGCGCTGATCGCAGCCGCAGACGCCGTTTGGCACAAACGTGCCGGCATTATCGAAGCGAACAAGAAGGATTTGGAGTTCGGGCGAGAAAAGGGTTTGAGCCCCGCGATGATGGACCGCCTGATGCTGGATGAAGCACGCGTTCAGGGCATGGTTGACGGGCTGCGCACCGTTGCCGATCAGACTGATCCTGTGGGTGAGGTGTTGGCCGAATGGGACATGGCCTCGGGCCTCAACATTCAGCGTGTGCGCACGCCTTTGGGTGTAATCGGCGTGATTTATGAAAGCCGCCCCAACGTGACGGCGGATGCGGGTGCATTGTGCCTGAAATCCGGGAACGCCGTGATCTTGCGCGGCGGGTCTGAGAGCTTTCATTCGTCAACCGCGATCCATGCCTGTCTGGTTGAGGGGCTAGCAGCTGCTAGCTTGCCCGAAGACGCCATTCAACTGGTGCCGACTCGCGACCGGGCTGCGGTGCAAGAGCTTTTGACCATGACTGATTATGTCGACGTCATCGTTCCCCGAGGTGGCAAAGGATTGGTGGGTCTTGTGCAACGCGAGGCGCGCGTGCCCGTCTTTGCGCATCTCGAAGGCATCGTTCATATTTATGTTGATAAAGCCGCCGATCCACAGAAGACGCTGGATGTTGTGTTGAACGCCAAAACCCGGCGCACCGGTATCTGTGGCGCGGCAGAATGCTTGCTGATCCATCAAGACGTTGCAGAAACACTGGGCCGTGATCTAATCGCTGCTCTTCAAGCTGCGGGTGTTGAAGTGCATGCCGAAGGCATTTTGGCCAATGAAAACACCATTCCTGCGTCGGATGATGACTGGGGCAAAGAGTACCTAGATAGTATCATCGCTGCACGGCCCGTAGCAGATATCGACGCCGCGATTGCGCATATCCGGCAGTTTGGCTCAAGCCACACCGATAGTATCATGACCGAGGATTCCGCGGCCGCCGAGCACTTCTTCGAACGGCTCGACAGCGCTATCCTGATGCATAATGCCTCGACGCAATTCGCGGATGGCGGTGAGTTTGGCATGGGTGCTGAGATTGGTATCGCCACCGGCAAGATGCACGCGCGCGGTCCCGTCGGTGCCGCTCAGTTGACCAGTTTTAAGTATCTGGTGCGCGGAAACGGGACCACGCGGCACTAAAACCGCAGTGTCACCTGGGTTGCGGTCGTTTCTGCCGTGATCCTGCGACCCATCGTCGAGGCTGTGTCCGGCAGCAGGGCAAATTGAACCTGCGCCGGGCTTAGTTTTTCGGTAAATCGCCCCGAGCCAATCCCTTTCCATAGTCCCGTATTGAGGTTCAGCTTGTCAGCAACGCCAGTCACCGTCCATGCGTCGCCCTGAGTTTCGATTTCCACTTCGCCGCCGAAGGGCATCGCATTTTCACAGCACATCACAGCCAGAAACGCGAGTTTAACCTGATTGCGCGGGACAGGTTCGGTCAGGTTCCAACTGATCCGCAGACGCCCGGCCTTTTCCACATCTTTAAGAAGCTCGACCACTTCGGTGCGACCCAATGGCTGATCGCTTGCTGATCCAAAGGCAACGCGGAAAAACCGGATGCGGGCGCCTGCACTGCCAACGCTGCCCGAAATCAGCTCCATTTCAGGGCCCTGGACTGCGCCAACCATCTCCAACAGCTCAAGCCCGTTGGTAATTGCCCCAATGGGGCTGATCAGATCATGACAGATCCGAGAGCCGATCAATTCAGCCAGGTTGACGTCTGACGCGCCCATGCGTACCTCCTGCTGCATCTGCCTTGGACCCGGAGGCCCGATATGACAGATCTGAATGCCATTCTTGCACCGGGCATGTATGTCCGCCACCCCGATTTCCCCGATTGGGGCGTTGGACAAGTGCAGTCCAATATCGGAGGCAAGATCACCGTTAACTTTCGCGAGCAGGGGAAAGTGGTGATCGACGGGACACGCATAGCCCTGATGCCGGTCTTTGATCCGTGAAACTGGTTTAGGAAAGGTTAACAACTCGGGCAAAACGCGGGCTTGTTGCCTTTGGCCGAGCAATCGCGTTATCAGCGCGCAACAGCGATCGATGGAATTTTCTTGATGCCCGACGAAGGCCCCTCATTCACTGTCAAATTGGCCAATACCGAGGTTGAACTGCGGGCGGCCCAACGTCTGCGCTATGACGTGTTTGTTCAGGAATTGGGCGGTGGCGGCGAGATGGTGGACCATGAGGCGGGGCTCGAGAAGGATCGGTTCGATCCATACTTCGATCATATGCTCGCCATCGACGATTCATCTGGAGAGGTGATCGGCGTCTATCGACTGCTTCCTGGTGAGCGAGCTGCCGAACTGGGGCAATTCTACTCCGAGGATGAATACGATCTCACCGTCCTGAAACAAAGCGGGCGCAAGCTGTTGGAGCTTGGACGCTCGTGCGTGCATCCGGATTATCGTGGTGGCACGGCGATGTATCATCTGTGGAATGGTCTAGCTGCATACGTCACCGAGCGTGATATTGAGGTCTTGTTCGGGGTCGCGAGTTTCCACGGAACCGACGTGAGCAAATTGGCGCAGCCGCTGTCGATGCTGCATCACAACCACCTTGCCCCGCTGGATTTGCGGGTTCGGGCCCAGCCAGATGTGTTTCAATCAATGGACCTTTTGGCACCCGACGCGCTGGATCGGCGCGCGGCGATGGTTCAAGTGCCGTCTCTCATCAAGGCCTACCTTCGCCTCGGTGGATTCGTGGGCGAGGGGGCATTTATCGATCATGCCTTCAACACAACCGATGTGTGTCTGATCCTTGACACAGCCCGCATGAATGAGCGTCAGCGGCGTATTTATGGTGGAGCATAACCCTGTGAGCGACCCATCGTGGCAAAGTGAAGACGCTCCTGATCCAATTGAGCTTGGTTTCTTAGGTTGGGTCCTGGTGATACTTCGCGGTCTGCCGCTGGCCCTTCTGGTTTTTGGGGGGCTGTTCGTCTTATTGGCCATACGTCTCATCGAACGACCGCTTTATGGCGTTCAACGGCCGGTGACACCGTTCATTTCTCAGTTCGTTTGTCGCAATGCATTTCGAATTCTCGGGATCAGATTTCGCACCTCTGGCGCGCTCATGCAGGAACGCGGCGCTGTGGTTGCAAACCATACGTCGTGGTTGGATATCTTTGCGCTGAATGCCCGTAAGCGCGTGTATTTCGTATCGAAAGCCGAAGTTGCAAAATGGCCCGGCATCGGCTGGCTGGCACGCGCGACGGGTACGGTCTTTATCGAACGTGATCGCAAGAAAGCCCGCGAGCAGACCCGGATTTTCGAGGAACGTCTGAAAGCCGGGCACAAGCTGTTGTTCTTTCCTGAAGGCACTTCGACCGACGGACAGCGAGTTTTACCCTTCAAAACAACACTCTTTGCCGCGTTCTTCACTGAAGAGCTGCGGGAATTCATGTATGTTCAACCGGTTTCGGTCATCTTTCACGCTCCCCAAGGTCAGCCCGATAGGTTTTATGGCTGGTGGGGCGACATGGATTTCGGACCGCATTTGCTTAAGACTTTGGGGGCACGTCGACAAGGCACCGTGGAATTGATCTACCACGCGCCAGCTAAGGTTAGCGACTTTGAAAACCGCAAAGCTCTGGCAGCCCATTGCGAAGACGCGGTACGTCATGCGCATTCACTGGCGCGGCTTGAAAAATAGGGGCATTTGGCCCTTGCGCTGATGCTAAACCTGCCGTATACGCGCGCCATTCAAACCCGCAGGCGGGGTTTGGGCTTTTTGAGGGAGACATCCTTATCTGGCCCGCCGGTTGGAGCATCCGCTTCTTTCACCCCCGCCGAGGCGTAAACCGGAAAAGGAAAGTAAAGCATGGCTCTTCCCGAGTTCACCATGCGTCAGCTGCTAGAAGCTGGCGTTCACTTTGGTCACCAGACTCAGCGTTGGAATCCCCGCATGGGCCCGTTCATCTACGGCTCGCGCAATGGCATCCACATCATGGACCTGACTCAGACCGTTCCGATGCTGGATCAGGCTCTGCAGGCTGTTCGTGACACCGTCGCAAAAGGTGGCCGCGTTCTGTTCGTAGGCACCAAGCGTCAGGCAGCTCAGCCGATCGCAGATGCCGCTGAAAAGTCGGCTCAGTACTACATGAACCACCGCTGGCTGGGCGGCACGCTGACCAACTGGAAAACCGTTTCCCAGTCGATCAACCGTCTGAACCAGATCGACGAAGCCATGGAGTCGGGTGCCGAAGGCCTGACCAAGAAAGAGCGTCTGGGCATGGAACGTGACCAGGCCAAGCTGCAGGCTTCACTGGGCGGTATCCGCGAGATGGGTGGCGTTCCTGATCTGCTGTTCGTCATCGACGTCAAGAAAGAAGCACTGGCTATCGCCGAAGCCAACAAGCTGGGTATCCCGGTTGTGGCTGTTGTCGACACCAACTGCTCGCCCGATGGCGTTGACTACATCATCCCCGGCAACGACGACGCAGCGCGCGCAATCGCTCTGTATTGCGATCTGGCCGCACGTGCAGCTCTGGACGGCATGACCGCTCAGATGGGTGCTGCTGGCGTTGACCTGGGTGCATTCGAAGAAGCTCCGGTTGAAGAAGTCGTAGCCGAAGAAGCACCCGCTGAAGAAGCCGCGCCGGAAGTCAAAGCCGAAGCGTAAGCTGCCCGTCACGTAAATGACATATGGGGCAGGGTAGACCTGCCCCAATTCCGTTTGAATTGAGGAGAGCCAAAAGATGGCAATCACAGCAGCAATGGTAAAAGAACTGCGCGACTCGACCGGCGCAGGCATGATGGACGCAAAAAAAGCGCTGACCGAAACCGGCGGCAACATGGACGAAGCCGTTGACTGGCTGCGCACCAAAGGCCTGGCCAAGGCGGCCAAGAAATCGGGCCGTACTGCAGCGGAAGGTCTGGTTGCTGTTCACGTCAACGGCGGCAACGGTGTTGCAGTCGAAGTGAACTCGGAAACCGACTTCGTTGCGAAAAACAGCGAATTCCAAGAGATGGTCGGCAAGATCACCTACGCAGCCGAAGGTGTTGATGACGTCGACGCGCTGCTGGCTGCCGATCTGGGCGGCAAGTCTGTTGCAGATACCCTGACCGACAAGATCGCCACCATTGGTGAAAACATGTCGGTCCGCCGTATGTCGAAACTGTCGGGCGATACCGTCGTGTCCTACGTTCACAACGCGGCGACAACCGGCATGGGCAAAATCGGCGTTCTGGTTGCTCTGTCCGGCGGCGATGAAGCCTTCGGCAAGCAGGTTGCAATGCACATTGCAGCGGTGAACCCGGCGGCTCTGTCCGAGGCGGACATGGATCCGGAAGTTGTCGAGAAAGAGAAGCAGGTCCAGATGGACATCGCTCGCGAATCCGGCAAGCCGGAGCAGGTGATCGAAAAGATGATCGTCGGTCGCATGAAGAAATTCGTCGCCGAAGCGACCCTGCTGAACCAGGACTTCGTTGTGAATCCTGATCTGACCGTCGAAGCGGCTGCCAAAGAAGCAGGTGCTACCATCACCGGTTTTGTCCGCATGGAAGTAGGCGAGGGCATCGTGGTCGAAAAAGAAGACTTCGCTGCCGAAGTTGCAAAGGCAGCCCAAGGCTAAAATCTTTTGCAGCTTCGGTTGGAGGCTGCAACAAATACCGAGCCCGGTTGCATAGCGCAGCCGGGTTTTTTTCATGTCAAAAGCCTGTGAACCAATGCTTGCGAAGATTAGTGAATTGAGGGGCCCTGCATGATGGGGATGGAAGGGCCCCTCAATAATCCCGACAAAGAGACGTGGACGAATAGACGCCTCGGTGTCAGAGCGATCAGAGAGCTTTGGTATTACAAAGATCCGATCAAAACGTTCCCTGGCTAAAGCCACCACTCACGGAACAATATCAATTTGCAATTTTATCGGGAGATTCGGAAAGTCATGTATTCCTTACCCTAGGTCAATTTGATGCTAATTAGCATCAAAATAGGGTCATGCTTCCATCACAAACATCTGATTCTGCAACGCGGCCTTCAACACGGCCTGTGCCGTTGTTTCAACCGAAAGCGCCTCACGCGCGAGTCTCAGATGTTTTTCCACCGTTGCCGAAGTCAAACCCATCAATAGCGCGATGTCTTGCGTGGTCTTTCCGTCGCCGACCCATTGCAAAGCTTCGCGCTGGCGTTTGGTCAGCGCGCGGTTCGGGGCATGATATGGCAAGGTCAGGATTTTGAGATGGGCAACATTGTTCATCAGAAGGATGTCGTCGCCGTGCTCGTTCCAGACCTCGTCCATCTCCTCCTGGCTGTGATTACGTGCCGCAAGCGAAATCGCCCCTTTGGAACGCATCGACACCGAGTTGAAGCTGACCGTATAACCTACTGTAATATCGCGCGACTTATTGAACTCAAAAACCCGAAGCTCTTCGTTCGACATGACCCCGCTGGACATCATGTCCTGTATCATGCTCCAACTTGCAGCGCCTTCGTTGTTCAGCGCCCATTTCAGCATGGGGGCGTGAAAATACAGGCCAGATTGAAGGAACCCTTCCAAGTAATCCGAGCAGTGATTGGTCAGGATTACAAAGTCTTCTGGATCGCCAAGCGAAGTCGCCGTTCGGTATTGCGTATACCCATACAACAACCGGTCGAAGCCATACTTTTCCATCTGGCGGCAATGTGCATCCCAAAGCTCTTCCAGAGTTTTCGTGTAGCTCAGAAAATTCAGATACTCTTTGAGGGTCATCCTGTGTCCCTCTCAGCCAGATGCGCGGCAATCGCGTTCAGTGCAAGAACATAGCTTTGCGCGCCAAAACCACAGATCTGTCCAATCGCGACTGGTGCGATATGTGATTTGTGACGAAACGCCTCGCGCGCGTGGATGTTAGATAAATGAACTTCGACCACGGGTACTTCGGCCGAAGATATCGCATCCATCAGCGCAATCGATGTATGCGTGAATGCGCCTGCATTCAGCACGATACCATCCTGAGCGCCGCGTGCCGCGTGGATCGCATCAATTAGCGCGCCTTCGTGATTGGATTGGAGATGGGTTATGTTTTGACCCAGCGTTTCACCATGCGCAACGCACAGGTCCTCGATCATCTGCAACGTCGTTGCGCCGTAGACCTCGGGTTGCCGTGTACCAAGCAAATTCAGGTTCGGACCATTCAGAACCAGGATATTGTGCATATTCAAACTGTCCCCATCTTCCTTTTTTCATAAACATGAATTTAAAGGTCGTCCAGCGACCTTCGCTCTTATGGGTAGAGCTTCATTGACGCATGCAGGTTGCTGGATCGGCTCAATCCCATCCTCTATTCAATTATCTTCCATCGTGACCACAACTTTACCGAGAGCCTCGCGCCGTTCGAGCATGCCAATTGCCTTTGCCGCCTGGGTTAGCGGAAATCGTGCACTGATACGGGGTGAAATCTCTCCCGAACCATATAGGCGGAACAACTCGGCCAGGTTCTGTGTGTGCCCTTTCGGGTCGCGAAATACGGACGCACCCCAGAACACCCCGACGATCTGACAGCCCTTGAGCAAAGTCAGGTTCAGCGGAATGCTGGGGATGCCGGCAGGAAAGCCAACAACCAGATAGCGCCCGCCCCATGCCATACTTCGCAAGGCGGGCTCAGCGTAGTCTCCGCCGACCGCGTCGTAGACCACATCCACACCTTCGCCCAGGGCCAGTGCCTTTATCTCGGCGGACAGGGCCTTTTGCGCTTCGCGGTCCAGATCGCGTGGATAGATCAGCGTCTGGTCTGCGCCAATATCTCTGCAAAACAATGCTTTGTCTTCAGACGAGACCGCCGCGATCACATGTGCCCCCATCGCTTTGGCTAGCTCGATCGCCGCAGACCCAACGCCACCGGCGGCCCCCAGAACAAGTACTTTTTCGCCGGGCTTAAGTAGCGCACGGTCCTTGAGGGCGTGGTATGAAGTGCCGTAGGTGAAGACAAAGCTAGCCGCATCTTCAAACGGCATCACGTCGGGTATCTTGACGGCAGTCGCTGGTTTGAGCTTCAGATGCGTGGCGAACCCTCCGTGCCCTGTCAGCGCCAGAACCCGATCACCAGGCGCGAAGTCTGCAACGCCTTCTCCGACCGAGACAACTTCTCCGGCGATTTCACCACCTGGCGCAAAGGGGCGGGGTGGTTTTATCTGATAGAGGTCCCGGATCATCAGCGTATCAGGGAAGTTCACCCCGGCGGCGCGGATACGCATTACAATTTCATCTGACTCAGGGGTTGGATCGGGCAGGGTGGTCAGTTCCAAACTCTCGGGGCCGCCTGGTGTGACGCTGAGTAATGCCTGCATGTTTTTCAATTGCCTCTTGCTTCACCTGTTTTGAAATCGTTGGATTGTCAGCAGGTATTGTCAAGAAGACCTCACGCCAGAATCCCAGATCGCCTGAATGGAGTGCACATGACGCCCGAGACTTTGTTTTCGCTCAGTGGAAAGACGGCACTGGTAACTGGGGGTGCCACCGGTATCGGCCGAATGGCGGCCGAGGCGTTGGTACGTGCCGGGGCGCATGTGCTGATCGCTTCTCGCAAAGGCGAGGCATGCGAGGAGGTTGCAACAGAGTTGAACGCTCTGGACGCGCCAGGTTCGGCCGAAGGGTTTGCTGGCGACATCAGCAGTGAGGCGGGTGTAGATGCGCTGGTGGATGAAGTCAAAAACCGCACTCAAGCGATTGATATACTGATGAATAATGCAGGTGTGTCTTGGGGCGCGCCGATGGGGCAGTTCCCTCATTTCGCTTGGGACAAAGTCATGTCGGTTAATGTCGCAGGCGTATTTGATCTGACCCAAAAATTGCTGCCACTTCTGATGAAATCCGCAACCGACGAGGATCCTGCGCGGGTCATCAATGTAGGTTCGGTCATGGGTGAAGTTCCGATGGGTGACGGGGCCTACAGCTATTCCGCGTCCAAAGCGGCGGTTATTCACCTGTCCAAAATCATGGCTAAAGAATTGGCACCATACAGAGTCACGGTGAATGCGCTGGCCCCGGGACCATTCGTATCGCGCATGACGGCCTTTGCCACCGAAGACGAAACCAAGCGCGCGCGCGTCGGCAAAGGTGTTCCACTGGGCCGGGTTGGCCAGGCCGAGGATATCGCTGGTTGCATGTTGTTTCTATGCGGTCGCGGAGGCAGCTATGTCACTGGCGCGGTCATCCCTGTCTCCGGCGGGATAAATGTGCAGACCGGTGGCAATATCTTTGCCGATGCCCTTTAGCCGTGGGTTCATACGCAGGCTGAATATATGACACACACTGAAAACACTTTGGATATCAAGTCCGTCGACGCTTATCTAAACACGCATCTTGTTGGGTATCATGGCCCTCTTGAAGCTACAAAATTCACCGTGGGTCAGTCGAACCCAACCTATCTGCTGCGTACGCCGGCCAAATCCTATGTTCTGAGACGCAAGCCGCCGGGCATATTGCTGAAATCCGCACATGCAGTGGATCGGGAATTTCGCGTACAAGCAGCGCTGGCTGGTAGCAAAGTGCCCGTCCCGCAAGTACATCTGCTTTGTGAAGATGACAGCGTCATAGGCTCTGCCTTTTACGTGATGGAGCATCTGAAAGGGCGCACATTTGTCGACCCTGTCATGAAAGGCGAAAACAATGCGACGCGCACGGGTGTGCTGAAAGAGATGAACCGCGTACTGGCCGAACTGCACATGGTCGATATCGATGCGGTGGGTCTTTCGGATTTCGGACCTCCAGGCAACTATTTCGAGCGGCAAATTGCTCGCTGGACCAAACAATATCGCGCCTCTGAGACCGAAAAAATCGCCGAGATGGATCAGCTGATCGCCGGGCTTGAGCGCCAGATCCCCGAGGATGATAATCAAAGAACACTGGTTCATGGGGATTACCGCATCGACAATCTTATGTTCGAGGCGCATGGCACCGCCTGCATCGGAGTGCTGGATTGGGAGCTATCGACCATCGGCCATCCATATGCCGACCTGGCGGCCGTCATCATGCAGTGGCAGCTGCCCCCGGGCAAGGAGGGTCGGGGGTTGGCTGGCGTAGATCGGTTAAGCCTCGGGCTGCCGTCCGATCAGGACTTCATCACCGAGTATTGCGCGCGCCGCGGCCTAACGGGGATTGAGAATTTTGGCTTCTACCTTGCTTTTAACTTCTTTCGGATGGCCGGTATTCTGCAAGGTGTCTACAAGCGGGCCTTGGATGGAAACGCGTCAGACCCGGCACGCGCTAAGGCTTTCGGTGCCTATGTGCCGGTCTTCGCCCAAAACGGATTATCTGCGCTGCAAAAAACGTAGGCAGTATTCTCGGCGCCCTTCAACAAATCCAGCAAAAATCAGCAGAATTCGCTGTTGCCTCGGATCTCACGAAGGCAAGATCGGCCTGATTAAGATGGAGTTGCCTCATGGGATTTGATCCGACCGCGCAGACCGACATCCACAATTGGATGCACCGATATGTGGAGCAGAGGAAATACGCAGGCAGCGCCCTTCTGATCCACCAGAACGGGCAAGAGGCATTCTTTCACGCATGTGGCCGCCGCTGCATTGAAACCGACCTCGCGTTCCAGCGCGACAGCCTGGTTCGGATCTATTCGATGACTAAGCCTGTGACGTCCGTTGCTTTGATGATGTTGGTGGAACAAGGGTTGTTTCATCTAGATGCCCCGGTTTCCGATTTCCTGCCAGAGTTTGCAACGATGCAAGCTTTGGTCCCGGGTGCAACGCAGTTGAACCAGACCGAGGACGCGCCGACGCCCAGCTTGCATCAATTGCTGACGCACACCAGCGGGCTGAGCTACCCGTTCAATCCCGGTCTTTTGCCAATGGCCATGGATGAGCTCGATCTGATCTTTTCCCCGAAACAAGGCCCGCTGGCGGATCGGGTTAAAGTGCTGGCAGGGTTGCCGCTGGCTTTTCAGCCAGGCAGTCGCTGGGAGTACTCGGTCGGTATCGACGTGATTGGCCGCGTGATAGAAGTTGTATCAGGCAAACCGCTGGACGTGTTTCTGACAGAACACATCTTTCGACCACTTGGGATGAGTGAAACCGCGTTTTCAGTGCCTGAAGGGGCAGGGGACCGATTTGCCTCGCTCTACACCCCGCTCGAAGGCGATGCCATGGCGCTGAATGCCGCAAAATCGGGTGGCGAAACATTGCGGTTGGTGGATCGGGCCGGAGAGTCCCCGTTTGAGGCGGCAACGACCTTTTCTGGCGGTGGCGGATTGATCAGTACCATCGACGATTACAGCAAGTTCGCCGAGATGTTGCGAAACAAAGGAACCGCAAATGGCGCGCGATTGCTCGGGCCGAAGACTGTAGAATTCATGTTTCGCAACCATTTACCGGACGATATTGCATCCATGGGTCCACAAAGCTTTGCAGAGCAACCCATGGAAGGCACAGGCTTTGGCATCGGAGGCGCGGTGGTACTGAACCCGGCGCGCACCCGAGCCCCAAGCTCGGTTGGCGACTATGGCTGGGGCGGGATGGCCTCCACCTATTTCTGGATCGATCCGGTCAACGCGCTTTCAACAGTGTTTTTTACACAGCTCTCGCCATCCAGCTCTTATCCATCCCGAGCCGAGTTAAAGGCGCTTGTTCACGCGGCGCTCGTTGAATGATCGGTGTTTGAGTGATACCGGAAAAGGCCAAGACGCCGGAGAGCCCCGAATGACCGAAGCCGAACGCATATTGCTTGATCTGCTGAATATCGAACCGCTTGAGGTCGATTTGTTTCGCGGAACCGGATCTGGTGGCGAGACACCAACGCGTATCTTCGGCGGGCAGGTGATCGCGCAAGCGCTTGCGGCAGCGTACAGGACGGTCGAGGATCGTCTATGCCATTCCTTGCATGCCTATTTCATAAGGCCCGGAGATCCGTCAATTCCGGTTATATATCAAGTGGATCGCGCGCGCGATGGTGGTTCTTTTACAACCCGCCGCGTGGTTGCGATCCAGCATGGCAAGCAAATTTTGAACATGTCGGCCTCGTTTCACAAGCAGGATGACGGATGGGAACATCAGCATCCGATTCCGGACGTTCAAGCGCCCGAGCACCATCCATCGCGTGACGAATTGCGCGAAAAATACCTGGATCGCGTTCCCGAAAAGCTGAAAGCTGAATTGCTGCGCGAGCGCCCGATCGAAGTGCGCGAAATAGATCCGCTGGACCTGTTTGCACCCGCCAAGGCAGATGACAAGAACCACGTCTGGTTTCGCATGGGCGCAGCGAACCACGCGGACACCGTCACACAACATCTTCTATTGGCCTATGCCTCGGATATGAGCTTGCTCAGTTCCGGAATGCGGCCCCATGGGCTGAGCTGGTTCACTGGTGAAATTGATGGGGCCAGTCTGGACCATGCCATCTGGTTTCATGCACCCGTGCAGTTTCAAAACTGGCATCTGTATTCGATGGAGTCGCCGTGGACAGGGCAGGGGCGCAGCTTCAATCGGGGTTCGATCTTCTCGCAGGATGGCAAACTGGTTGCATCCGTCGCGCAAGAAGGCCTGCTCAGAAGACGGAAACCGCGCTAAGAACTGTCAGCAAACCTTTGATTAAGCTTCATCATTCCACCTAACCATCGGTCGTAGTCTTCTGTTTTTAAACGCATATAGTCAAGCACTTGTGGATGCGGAAGAATCAAAAAACGTTCATCCGCCAGCGCCTCGACACAGGCTTGGGCGACCTCATCAGGTTCAATTATTCCGTCAATCGCGGCGACCGAATCCTCATGTCCACGTATCATCTCCGACCGAACGGCCTGTGGACACAGAACCGAAACCCTGAGACCTTTATCGCCATAGGTCATCGCAACCCATTCAGCAAAACCCACAGCCGCATGTTTGGTTACGCCATAAGGGGCTGCGCCGGGTTGATTGAGCAATCCAGCCGCTGATGCTGTGATCATCAAATAACCACCACCACGCGCAACCATCCTTGGGACCAGGTGCCGCGCGGTCCAGACATGAGACATCACGTTGATCTGCCAGATGCGGTCCCATTCAGCATCCGGCACTTCAAATCCACCTAAGGTGAGTATTCCCGCATTGGCACAGAATAAATCAATCGGAGCGATCGTATCCTCGACAGTCTCAATCAGATTTCGAATATCACTTTCCTTGGACACATCACAGCTGAGTGCATCACCGCCAATTTGCGCCGCCACGGCCTGCGCGCCGGCAAGGTCGATATCGGCGCAGACTACATGCGCACCTTCTTCTGAGAACCGCTTGGCAAGACCTTTACCTATGCCATTTGCAGCGCCAGTGATGACGACGGTCTTCCCAATCAGAACCATTGCATAGCTCGTGTCTTACTTCTCAAACACAGCGTAACATATTGGCAAGCCACGACCAATGTGTGTTCTATAGTCGTGGCTCGCTCGCTACGTATTATACATAATACCGATTATCCCACTTTATAAACCACAAGTGGAGAAAACAGGTATGTCAAAGGCAAAGGAAATCAGCGCAAAAGCAATGATCCCTGTCATTGCTGGTATTGCCGGTGGCTTGGTAGCTACCCTGCAACCGCACGTCTTTCAAGCCTTCTGTTCAGGAGGCTTCTAAATGGTCGGCTTCCTAGAGGGGGCCGGAATAGCCCTTAGTGCCGCCCAAGGCATTAAGGGACTATTTGGCGGCAAAGGTGATCGTCTCGACAAGAGCGACACCCGTTGGATGGCCAAGCTAAACGACGCTTTCGCAAAGAAGGCTTTCAATCGTGCACGGCAAGGCCAAAAGCAATGGGAACTCGAAAAATGGGGCCTCATGCGTAAAGGCATGGAAAAGGCCGGGTTCAACCCCTTGGGCGGTGCCCCTGACGCCTATTCGGGCGGCGGATCATCGGCCGTAACAGGCGGCGTCATGTCGTCAAAACGCATCAACCATTTGGCCGCAGCCTCAGATACCCTTTTGGGGGTCGAAGCCCTTCAGGCAGAACGCGCTGGACTGGAACTTGAAAGACAGCGCTTGGAAAAAGCCAATGAAGAGCATAAGTTGAATGTGCCGGATGGCGGTATTTATCAACGAGGTTCAAATGCTCAAGGCGATCATGATAACAGTGGGGGTACTGTTCCTGCTGGGGGTAATCTCCGGGTTGGCGGCGGAGACTTCGAGCTTGATCGAGATAAGTTCGATGACGCCGAAAAGTTTGAGCAACGCTATGGCGATTTACTTGGCTCAATAATCGGCATCCCGATAGCGGGGGCCGATGCGGTAAAGAACTTCAAAAAGTGGGTAGAAAAAGAGGGGCAACGCCGCTCAAAACTGCCGGAACTAGGGACCATAAAGGGACCTAGGCGCCCAAAGGCGCGACCTAAGCGAAAATCACTAATTCGCGCCCCAAAATGGGGAACGCCAGAATACACGGAACACATGCGAAAGCTGTATCCGTAACCCCTTCCCTTTTTCAAAACCAGAGCAAAACGGAGACTCGAAATGCGCTCAGATTATATGATCCCAAAGAACAAGCGGCGTGAGGTGCAAAGCCCACACGGACGCTTTGCAGGTGGCAAACTAGCCCCTGTTATGGCCGTCGCAGTCGGCCCCAGTGAGGTCGGAAGCCTCACACAAATCTGCGAATATGAACTGGACCCCATCGCGGGACGGCTGCGTACGGAAATCACTGCAGAACTGATCTCGGTCTATGTCCCGGCGATCGCAGCGGACATCATCAAAAACCCCGAGGCTGATCACCCCGGCAACGTGGAAATCTTCCGAGAAAAATACCTCTCCGACACTCCTGTGTTTGGATACGAGGATGAAAACGAAATCACCAAGCGCCTCAGTGTCGAGCCTATCTCGATTAATGGCGTAAAAAAGGTCTGTGAGATTGTCCGTCTGTCCTACATCGCGGCAATCAACCATTTGCGGCAACGCAAATACGTCAAGGCAACGCTCCTGGACAACACCTGCATGACCGTCACCCCTGCCCTAATCGGCCCGACCGTCTTGGATCGGCTGAACGCAGTGCTGGACCCCGATGATCGCGTGAATGGCGCGGTGCACATCGAAGGCCGTATTAATATGAAGGGTATCGGCTTTACAGACGGAACACTGACCACGACAGCCGGAACAGTGAATGTCACAGAGGGGGAAACCCAAGATGGTGACTGGGCACGAACAGACAGCGGAGAAGGACGGTGGATCAAAGAAGACCCAAACAATCCCGGCCACCCCGATGTCTACGGAGATCTACCCGCAACAGGCTTGACTGTCACGGATTTCTATCTTGCCGAGCAACGTGATCGGCTCACACGCAAGATGCGGAAAATGGTCGATGATAATCCGCAATACGGTGAAGAACAGGTTGTTCGTTACGCACACGGCTTGAAGCTGGAAGTCGAAAAGCAGCCGTTTGTGATCTATGAAAACGAAATCACCCTAGGCGGTGGAATGATCAGCGCCACGGACGGCCCGAGTCTCGGACAGGAGCAAACGGAACCCGAGGACACCTTGGCGTTTACGGTGCCGATCCCAGCGTCAGAATTTGGCGGTGTGGTAATCACCTTTGCAGTAATCAAGCCCGATGAGACGCTGGGTTCACAGCCGCACCCGATCCTTGCTCAGCCATGGGGCAAGATCAACTACGTAGCAGACGAACTGAACGTAGACCCACAGCCCGTAATGGCGCGTCAAATCCGCTCCGATGTGGCGCAGGCGGATGAGGAAACCATTGTCTGCTACAACGGCAACAACCACCTGAAAAAGACCTATGTGAACTATGGGTTCTCAAGGCAACTCGATCCGACGACAGTCGAGAACAAAACCGCAATCTGGCAACTGGAGGTGCCAGCATCGGTTGATCCAGACAACATCCTCTATCCAGAGGATTTGGATCATTACCCGTTCAAGGATCACTCCCCGGGTGTCGAAGTCTGTCAGTACAGCATCACAAGCATATTCAGGGCGGATACGCCGCTGATCTTCGGACCTACCCCGGTCGAAGAACTGGCAGTAATCGGAGACGAGGACGTTTTTGAGGAAACCGAATAATCCACAATAACGGAGAACGTCAGCTGGCGTTTTCCGCTATCACGGAAACAAAGTTATAGGAGAACAACATGAAACTCACACAACGAGAGTTCGCAGCCGCAAAACTGGCAGTGGCGCATCCGGGTGGAAATATCGCCTGCGTAGATGAAAAGGGTGAAACCCAGTTCGTACTGGGCCTAACACCCGGCGTACATGAGGGCATAGGATACGTCCGTTATGCGAACAAGGGCGATACATTCGAACTTGTAGAAAACGTGACAGCCCTTCTAGCGAGCGGGCGGCGCGTACAAACGCAGGGCTATGGTGCAGCGGCGTTCAACACCGCAGCCAACCCCGAATACAAGCCGACAAAGGCAAGCCCTGAGCATCTCGAACTAATGAAGGTCGTGAAGGCCGCCACGGCACAAAACAAGGCCAATGAACGCCGAATGGCGAATATGGAAAAGGTACTGCGGTCGCAGGCCAGAGAACCGCAGGTAATCGAGGAGGAAACCAATGAAACGACCCAGCGGCAAGAGGCGCAGGAAAGCCCCGAGACGGCGCGCGAAACCCGTGAAACACGGGAACAAAACGTCAATGAAACGCAAACAGAGTAAGAACGGGTGCAGCTGCAACCGTGGTTGATAGAGGGCCTAACGGCCCTCGCCCATCGAGCAAAGGAACTACAAAATGAAACTCAAACCCCAAGGTTTGTTTCGTGCCGCACTACGTCACGTGTGGCCATACGAGAAAATGCAGGTGCCGAAACGACAGACGCGGTACTGCTACAAAGACGGACCCATGTTCTACCTCGGCCAACAGATCGTTAAGGCCATGGAGGATGCCGGTTATCCGGCTAAGATCAGCGAGTGTTACCGAACACCTGAGCGACAAAAGCAATTACGCATAGAGGGCCGCACAAAAGCGGGCCCATGGGAAAGCCCGCACCAATATTATGAGGCGGTGGACATTATCCATCCGTCATTGGGCTGGAACGTCAGCCGGAAATACTGGCTAACGCTCAATGCCTGTATGCGCGTCATAGAGGCGAAATACGGTGTCAATCTGATCCATGGACACGATTGGAATGACAACGGCATTCCCGTTTATGACGATCCGGAAGAGCGTTTCTATGACGCTGCACATATCCAGCTTGCAGACTGGAAGAAACAGCGTGACCGACACCGCGCTACAATCGGCTTAGAGGGCAAGCCCCGCCCGCCCAACCAGCTAGAGCTTTGGGTAAGGTTTGAGGAAGTCTTGCCCGAATTGGCCCGACGCTGTGCGCGCGGGTACAAGCATAAATGAACTGGCCAACACCATACGCGCCATGGCCAGTACGGCCCGCGACAAGCGATCTGTACTGGCCGAAAGGTACGGGGCCAAAGCCAAGCTATGAGCGGCGATCGGAGCCGCCTAAGCGGCCATGGAAGCAATACATCACAAATCGCGATCGCGAGACGTACCGCGTCTATCAGCAACGGGGACATGAATATGAGGGTGGACTAGGTAGCTGGGCCACACCGGGCGGGCGCAAGCCCTGCCCGACCCAATGCGATTTGTTAAATCAGGTGGTGGCAAATGAAATGCGCCAGCGCCTGTACAGCGATCACGTCCGTGTTTGGATAAACCGGACGGGATCGCGCCCCCATACCCCCTTGATCCTGTATGCACTTACTGACACTTAGGACGAAAACATAATGTGCTCTAATCCTCAATACACGTACAACGACAAAGGCGAATACATACAGTTTGCCTGCCGTCGGTGTAACGACTGCATCAAAGCGCGGAAAAACGATTGGGTCGCGCGCGGGATGGCAGAAAAAACAGTTGTAGCTGAGACATTGGTTATCAATCTCACCTACAGAAACAATGCAGATGGCACCCTGCCCCCAAGGGCAAAGGCCTTTCATTATAGTGATGTACAAGCGTTCCTTAAAAGCCTTCGTGAAGAGTATTACAGAACATACACCACGCGCGGCGAGATTTCATATGTCGTTGCAGGCGAACGCGGATCAAAGAGGGGCCGGGTCCATTGGCACATGATCATATTCGGAGAGCGTCCATTCAAGCACCTTGGTGTGTGGAAGGACGAAAACAACGATAAGGTAATCCCGGGCAATCGCCCAGGGCGAAAACCGAATAGCAAGGAATACTACCGGGATCACTGGCAGTACTGGCCGCATGGACACGTAACGACAGATAACCCCGATCAGGGAACCTTGGCATATGTGCTCAAGTACGCCCTGAAAGATCAGTTCAACGTAGTGAACTCGAAAGGCACCATGCGAGAGGCCAAGTCAGAGAATGACGGAGCCTCGTACTTCCGCATGTCAAAGGTGCCACCCATCGGGTTCCGGTGGTTAGAGCGCAAATGTGAAGAATGGGAACGCAAGCTGATTGTGCCGGTAACGCTCAATCTGAACGTGCCCGACTATTCCGGCTATTGGTATCCCAAGGGAAAGCAGCGCGAATATCTCCTGAATCGGCTGCATCACATCAACAAGCTACGGAATCAGAAATACGGGCAGGATTGCCCGCAATGGAACGCTTTGTTGGCGTCCGTGTCAGTAGTGGAAAAAGATTGGGAAGGATTGATCTATGGCGAAATCGAGGAATACGAACAAGAATACGACGAAAGAGCGTGGCAAGAAAAACTCGGCCACTGGAAGGCGAAGATCCGCAAACGCTGCGGCGGCATCTACCCGTGCCGCAAATGCTACAGAGGACTTAACGCTGAAGCGAAGGACGGCCTCAAGGCTGCGGATTACATCGCCAGATACTCATATCAGGAAAAGCGAGCCAAGGGAGAGCGGCGCAGTTACGAGGACTGGTGGCGCAGTCTCGACATCTGCAACTATCACTGCGCCTACAAAAACGACGACGCCCACAAAGAAACCTTCGGTGCATGAGCAAGGGCATCTTGCAAATTCGATCAGGGAACCGGAACGCGCACGAGAAAGGAAGGTTTGCAAAGAACGCCCCGACTCGCGCGAAGCAAGACGGGGCAAGGGCGGAAGTCGGGAATTCATCCCATGGTGCAAAAAGACCTAGAAATCCTTCCCCATAGTAAGGCGCTTTAGCGTCTTACTATCCAAACGAAGGGCTAGACGCAGGACATAAAGTTCCTCGTTGAGACGGTCTAGCCATTCCTTATCGCCATTGCGTTTAGCAAGTTCACGATCCGCGTACACCCGCTTAGATAAACGGCGGGTGACGGCGGACAGTTCCTCGGGCGACATCATCGAATAGCATCCAGAACAACGCGGATCTTACGGATAGCGGCCTCCGCATAGGCTTCGTTGAAATAGAACCCTTGAGCGAAATCTTCGGCTTGGGCCTCCCTAAGATCCTGGATCACAGCGTCAAGATCATATTTGGCAGACTCGATGCGTTTGATCATGGAATTACGGTTCATAATAGTCACCTTTCGTTGCTGAATGGATAAGCGGCTTGCGCTTATCCGTTCTGCCACGTGGCGAACGCGCCCCACGCGTAGTGGTCGCTTGGGGTCAAGGTCCTGACATGTGGCTTGTGATCTATGATCACAAACACATTTCAGCGGCCTTGATTTAAGCGAAATAACGCGCGCGTCTGCGCGCATGTGCGGTAACTAAGCGCTACAGTGACGACGCATCCAGACCGGCGTTTAAGCGTACAATAAACGGTGAGGTAAGCTTCGTGTCTCCGCGCGGAGGGGGTGGTACACCCCTGAGCACGGAGGACCGCGAAGCAGCTATGATGGGCAGCTTTGCTGCACAATCTGCTCATTTTCAAGTGCGGTTATGCGCGCGCGAAGCGCGCGCATAACCGCACTTGTCTCAATGCGAAACTAGCGCAACCGGTGGTAGAAAAGACACACCGTCAATGCATAAAAAGAAAATAGACCCTAACAGCGAAAAACCGCTTGCCCTATCCAGATTTCTGTGAAACGAATAGGGCGTGGGACAAGATGTAGTTGTCGCAATGCGATTACCATACTACCGATTATACGAGTAATAGGTGCAGCCTCAGTAAAATGCCTGTAGTCCGGTTTGCGCCCGCCCCAGGATCAATGCATGAACGTCGTGCGTGCCCTCATAGGTGTTGACTGTCTCAAGATTGATCATGTGACGCACCACCTGGAACTCAAGTGAGATACCGTTGCCGCCGTGCATGTCACGCGACATCCGCGCAATGTCCAATGCCTTGCCGCAATTGTTACGTTTGATGATCGAGATCATCTCGGGCGCAGCTTCAGCCTGATCCATCAGTCGGCCGACGCGCAAGCTTGCTTGCAGTCCCAAAGAGATTTCGGTCTGCATCTCTGCCAGTTTGCATTGAAACAACTGGGTCTGCGCAAGTGGTCGATTGAACTGTTTACGATCCAAGCCGTATTGACGCGCTGCGTGCCAGCAGCATTCCGCGGCCCCCATCGCACCCCAGCTGATACCATAGCGTGCGCGGTTCAGGCAGCCGAACGGTCCCTTGAGACCCTGAACATGTGGAAGCAAAGCGCCCTCGTCCACCTCAACGCCATCCATGACAATTTCACCTGTGATCGAAGTACGCAGGCTCAGCTTGTTCTCGATCTTCGGTGCGCTCAGGCCCTTGGTGCCTTTATCCAGCACGAATCCACGAATCTTGCCGTCATGCGCATCTGACTTGGCCCAGACCACATAGACATCTGCGATCGGTGCGTTTGAAATCCACATCTTGCTGCCGGTCAGACGATACCCGCCATCAATCTTCTCGGCACGGGTCTTCATCGCCGCCGGGTCCGAACCCGCATCCGGCTCTGTCAGGCCAAAACACCCAATCCATTCGCCACTTGCCAGTTTCGGCAGATATTTGCGACGCTGTTCTTCGCTGCCATAGGCGAAAATCGGGTACATCACCAACGAGCTTTGCACCGACATCATCGAGCGATAGCCGGAATCCACCCGTTCAACTTCCCGCGCCACCAGTCCATAAGATACGTAGCTCGCACCGATCCCACCATATTCTTCCGGGATTGTCGTGCCCAACAGCCCCATTTCACCCATTTCACGAAAGATCTCGGGATCGGTTTCTTCGTTTGCAAAAGCCTTGGTGACACGCGGCTGCAATTTCTCCTGGGCGTAAGCGCGCGCGCTGTCGGCAATCAGGCGTTCATCCTCTTCCAACTGGTCCGACAAGCGAAACGGGTCGTCCCAGTTGAAACGTCCAAGGTCAGGCGCATCTTTTGCGCGCAGGACAGGCTTTGTATCTGGAGCGTTCATTTTGCTTCTCCGACTTGACTAGGTTTGCGCAACTATAATCTGAGTAATATTCAAAAAACAGCGAGACATTTGCATTGTTTCATGATCAAAACGCATAGATGGACACCAAGCGCCCTATCCTGCCGCCTATATCCGCGCTGCGCGCGCTTGAGGCTTTGGATCGCCTTGGATCAGCCTCGGCAGTTGCGCATGAAATGGCACTGACGCAGAGCGCGGTCAGTCGGCAACTGCAGACGCTTGAAGCGCATTTGGACGCAGAATTGGTCAGCCGTGATCGCAAGCGATTGTCACTGACAAAGGCTGGACAAGACTATGTACAAGAAATTCGGCCAGCCTTGTCTCAGATCGCGCAGGCGGCGCTGAAACTGCACATTTCCCCTGTCGGTGGGACATTGAATCTGGCGATTCTGCCGACATTCGGAATGCGCTGGCTGGTACCGCGTCTGCCGGATTTCGCCCGCCGCCATCCGGATATCACAATCAACATGACCACGCGGTTGCGACCGTTTAGTTTTGCTTCGGAACCCTTTGATGCGGCTTTACATTTTGGGGAACCTGATTGGCCTGGAACTGATCGCTTGCTATTAAGTGTCGAGCGGGTTTTGCCCGTCTGCGCACCCGAGCTTTTACCCAAAGGCACTCCGACCTCACCCCGCGATCTGCTAAAACTGCCGCTGCTGCATATCCAGACAAGACCGCGCGCCTGGCAGGACTGGTTTCAACAGATGGGTGTCACGCACCCGTATCCCCTGCCCGGCACCGTCCACGACCAGTTCAACACCATCAACCAGGCCGCGCTGCACGGCCTGGGTGTTGCCTTGTTGCCAAACTATCTGGTGGAACAAGACCTTGCGACAGGTAGGCTGGTTGCAGCCTTCCCTGACGCGATAGAGACGATGGGGGCATATTATCTGGTTTGGCCGCGCGAAAAATCGGGTGATGGATCATTGCGAGAGTTTCGACACTGGCTTGCTTCTCAGGCCCAAACCGAAGAAGCGCTGCCACGTTAGCCGAGCGCGTACCCTGCCCCGCGCACAGTTCGCACCGGATCTTCGCCGCCATGTTGAGTCAACGCTTTGCGCAGACGACCGATATGAACATCAACAGTACGCGTGTCGACGTAGATATCGCGGCCCCATACGCGGTCAAGCAACTGCTCGCGGCTCCAGACCCGGCCGGGCTTTTCCATGAATGTGCTCAGCAACCGGAACTCGGTCGGGCCCAGTTTTAACAGCTTGTTGTCGCGGCTGACCTTGTGGGTCTCAGAGTCCAGTATGATATCGTCAAACTCCAACCGAATGCCCACGGTCGCTGGACGGACTCTGCGCAATTGTGTCCGTACACGTGCCATCAATTCGACAACCGAGTAAGGCTTGACCACATAATCATCGGCACCGGTTTCAAGGCCGCGCACTTTATCAACCTCTTCTGAACGCGCCGACAGCATGATGATCGGAATTGATCGGGTGTCCGGCCGCGTTTTCAAGCGGCGGCAAACCTCGATACCGCTCAGATTGGGCATCATCCAATCCAAAACGATGATATCCGGGCGGTCTTCTTCGACCAGCAACAAAGCTTCGTCGCCATTAGCGGCACGGATTACCCGGAACCCTTCGGCGTCCAGATTATAGGCCAGCACCTCTCTCTGGGCCAACTCATCCTCAACAACCAGTACCGTCGGTTGATCAGCGGACATGAATGAGATCTCCTAGATCGTTTGCGACGTGTTGTCGGCTTTGGGGCGCGCTTCGCTGGGTCTCTCGCCGGTGACGAGATAGACGACCTGCTCGGCAATGGCGGTGACGTGATCGCCCATGCGTTCGATATTTTTTGCGATGAAATGCAGGTGCATACACGATGAGATGTTGCGCGGATCCTCCGCCATGAAGGTCAGGAACTCGCGAAACAGGCCGTTATACATCTGGTCCACTTCCAGATCCCGCTCGATCACGTCCTGCGCCAGCTCAGCATCACGCTGGATATAGGCATCCAGCGCGTCGCGCAGCATCCGCTCGACCTCGCGCGCCATTCGGCGCAGTGCGGCGGCACTGCCGTTGATTTCGCCGGCATTCACCAGAACGGTCGTTCGCTTGGCGATGTTCTTGGAGTAATCTCCAATCCGTTCAAGGTTGGTCGCAACCTTCAGAACGGACAGCACCAGCCGCAAATCGCTGGCCGTCGGCGCACGCAAGGCAATCAGGCGCGCGGTCTCTTCATCAATCAGTTCTTCCAGTGCGTCGATGGCCTTGTCGCCTTGACGAACTTCATTTGCCAGCTCTTCGTCGCGGGTCTCCAGCGACCGGGCCGCGCCCATAATGGCGGCTTCGACCAGTCCACCCATCTTCATGATGTGTGCTTGGATGGCCTCAAGGTCGCGGTCGAACGCGGATGCAATATGTTGTTCGCTCATTGCAGTTATCCTGTGCTCAGCCAATCCGGCCGGTGATGTAACTTTCGGTTCGGGGATCTTCGGGGTTGGTGAAGATCTGCCCGGTTTCGCCGAACTCAACCAAGTTCCCCAGATGGAAAAACGCTGTCTTCTGACTGACCCGCGCGGCCTGTTGCATCGAATGGGTTACGATCACCACTGAATAGCGTGAACGCAGTTCGTCAATCAGTTCCTCGACCTGCGCGGTTGCGATTGGGTCGAGCGCCGAACAGGGTTCGTCCATCAATAGCACCTCAGGCTCGGTGGCTACGGCGCGCGCGATGCAAAGACGCTGTTGCTGACCACCAGAAAGGCCGGTACCGGGGGCATCCAGACGGTCCTTGACCTCATCCCAGATCGCACCACGACGCAGAGATTTCTCTACGATTTCATCCAGTTCTGCCTTATTCTTGGCAAGGCCGTGGATACGCGGACCGTAAGCCACGTTGTCATAGATCGATTTGGGGAACGGGTTCGGTTTTTGAAAAACCATGCCGACCTTGGCACGCAACTGTACCGGATCTACGCGCTTGTCGTAAATGTCTTCACCGTCTAGCAGGATATCACCCTGCACCCGGCAAATATCGATTGTGTCGTTCATCCGGTTCAGACAGCGCAAGAAAGTGGATTTGCCGCAGCCAGAGGGTCCGATGAAAGCCGTCACAGTCTTGTCTTCGATATCGACGCTCACATCCTTGATGGCGTGGGTCTCACCGTAGTAGACCTGAACCTGCTTGGCGTTGATCTTGATGTCTTTGGAGTCCACGGTTCTCTCCACTCGTGTCATATCGTTCATTTTAAACCCCTCCTACCAGCGGCGTTCAAAGCGGCGGCGCAGGATGATAGCGATGATATTCATGGTCAGCAGGAACATCAAAAGGATGATGATGCCACCCCAGGCTTTCTCGTAAAAACCCACATCGGCGCGTGCGGCCCAGGTGTAGATCTGTGCCGGCATGGCCGAGTTCGGCTCGGTGAAGCCCGCCAAAAAGCCATCGGGATAGCCTCGGGCGACAAAGCCCACCATGCCGATCAACAGCAACGGAGCAGTTTCACCCAGCGCCTGCGCCAGACCAATAATGGTACCAGTCAGGATACCGGGCGCGGCCAACGGCAGCACGTGGTGGAAGACGGCTTGCATCTTCGAGGCCCCTACCCCCAACGCCGCGTCGCGGATAGACGGGGGAACCGCCTTTAGCGAGGCTCGGGTCGAGATGATGATTGTCGGCAGGGTCATCAGCGTCAGCACCAGACCACCCACCAGCGGCGCCGATTGCGGCAGGTGCATAAATTGGATGAACACGGCCAGACCCAGGATACCGAACACGATAGACGGAACGGCGGCCAGGTTCGAGATATTCACCTCAATCAGGTCGGTGAATTTATTCTGAGGCGCGAATTCTTCCAGATAGATCGAGGCGGCGACCCCAATGGGCAGCGATAGACACAGCACCACCAGCATCATGAAGAACGAACCGACGACCGAGGCACCAATACCCGCGCCACCGGGGTTATCCACGCCCGAGTCCGCACCAGTGATGAACGGCCAGTTGAAAGCCTGTTTAATGATCCCCGCTTCTTTCAGCGCGTCCACCAGATCCAGATCGCTGAGTTGCAGGAAGCGGCTGTCCTGCAGTGTGTCGCGAGACACCCGACCCTTGAAGTAGCCATCCACACGGCTTGAAGCCGCCAGATCGAACATGATCGGCTCACCCAGCTTGCTAGGATTATCGGCATAGAAGGTTCGGATCGTACCGCCGATTTTGCCCAACAGACGCTCGATGGCATCCTGATCGAAATCCACGGTGATGCCACTTTCGGCCAGTTGTCCATTCAGTTCCGCAATGAACAGATTGGAGTAGGCCTTTGTCTTGAACATCGTGCCTTCGGCTTCATCGCGCTGCGCTTCGCTCAGCGTGAATTCTAAACTGATAACTGTGCGCTGGAAGGCCGGGATGCCCTGCGACAGGATTGAGGCAAACAGCACAATCAGAAAGAACAGTCCGGTCGCGATGGCGACGATCCCATAGGCGCGAAAACGCTTTTCGGCAGCCGCGCGTTTTTTGGTCCGGGCATCGGATGCAGTCAGCGAGGTCGAGGTATTTTGCATGCTGGCGTCGGTCATTCGTACTGCTCCCGATACTTGCGCACGATATAAAGGGCGAAAACGTTCAGCCCCAGCGTGAGGATGAACAGCGTCATGCCAAGCGCGAAGGCGACGAGGGCCTCGGGCGAGGCGAAATCGGCGTCGCCTGTCAGCTGGCTGACGATCTTGGCGGTTACGGTGGTCATGGCCTCGAACGGGTTCAGGTCCAGACGCGCAGCGGCCCCTGCCCCCAGAACCACGATCATGGTCTCACCGATGGCGCGCGATGCCGCCAGCAGGATCGCTCCCACGATCCCGGGCAAGGCTGCGGGCAAAACGACCTGCCGGATGGTCTCTGACTGCGTGGCCCCCAAACCGTAAGAGCCATCCCGCATCGCTTGCGGCACTGCGTTGATGATGTCATCGGAAAGCGATGAAACGAATGGGATCAGCATAATGCCCATGACCAGACCGGCGGTCATCACGGCCGTACCGGCTTTCATCCAGCCCAATCCGTCATCCCCGAACACGCTCAGCAACAGCGGACCAACGGTCAGCAGGGCAAAAAGGCCGTAAACGATGGTCGGGATACCGGCCAGCACCTCAAGCATCGGTTTGGCGATCGAGCGCACGCGCGAAGAAGCGTACTCACTGAGATAAATCGCAGCGAAAAGACCGATTGGCACGGCCACCAACAACGCCACCAACGAGATATAGAACGTGCCCCACAGCAAGGGGATGATACCCAGATCTGATGCCCCGCCACGGCCCGAGAAACTGGGCGCCCAGGTAGTACCGAAAAAGAACTCTGATGCCGGGTAAAGCTTGAAGAACTCCCACGTATTGAAAACCAGCGAAAGGACGATGCCGACCGTTGTCAGGATCGCAATCGACGCAGCCGCCAGCAGCATCACACGAATTCCCTGCTCAACCACATTGCGGGCACGATATTCAGAATGCGTCTGGAACCAACTGAACGCAGCACCGGCCAAGGCGACCAGTATCACAGCGACGGACATGATCGCGTAACCGGTTGAATTTATCGCCCGATAGGCTTGAGCTGCATGCAAAACCGTCTGCGTGATGTCCGAGGTTACGACTTGACCCGCGTCCTTCAACTTTTGGGTCATCTCGGAAATATCCGCCCGCGCATCCTGTGCGAGCGTTTCGGTGAGATGTCCCTGGGCAACGGCACTGTCCAGACCATTTGCGGTCCGACGCACCTCGGCCATAACAAGACTGCGCGACGATCCTTCCTTGATCGCCGTTTCGGGAACCATCTCCGAGACCTGAGAGTTAACGTAGAGCGGCTGAACCAGCAGCCAAACGATCAACAAACCTAAGGCGGGAACTATGACTTTCAGTGCGACGTTCGCGCCATAAAACGAGGGAAGAGAATGCAGATTGCGGCTGTCCCCTCCGGCACTTTGCAAGGCGCGCATTCGCCCCAAAACATATCCGACTGCCGCGATCGCAAGCACGATCAGAATGAGCCAAAGAATTGGCATGACGCCCCCATAGGTCTTGATCGGGATTAGGGAAAAATTGGGGGCGACAGAAAACGCCGCCCCCAGTCAATTCAATCGGGGTGAGGGATTAGCTGCCCGAACCCAAGGTTACTTCGTTGGCAATCGCGTCCTGCGTTTTTGCCAGTTCAGGATCGGCAACCAGACCGTAGTTGGCCAGCGGGCCCGAGGGACCAGCAATTTCTTCATGAGTGAAGAACTGGGCGTATTCTTTCAGACCGGGGATCACGCCGATATGCGCTTTCTTGACGTAGAAAAACAGCGGGCGCGAGACGGGGTATTCACCCGACGCGATGCTCTCGGTCGACGGTGCGATACCACCCATCGTAGCCACTTTCAGCTTGTCGGTGTTGTTCTCGTAGAACGCCAGACCAAACACGCCGATACCATTGGTGTTGGTGTCGATGCGGGCCAGAGTTTCGGTGTAGTCACCGTCGATATCGACCGATTTGCCGTCGGTGCGCACGTCCAGGCATGCATCTTCGGCGTCATCTTCGCTTAGGCCGCCCGCGACCATGGCTTCCATCGCGCCCGTCGCTTCACAACCCGCCAGCAGAACTTTGTCTTCGAACACTTCGCGGGTGCCGTGCTTGGTGCCCGGGATGAACATTGCGATTTCCACATCCGGCAGGTCAGCGTTGAACTCGGCCCAGCTGTTGAAGCTGTTGTCGACCAGCGCGCCATCTTTCATCACTTTCGATCCGATGGCATTGTAAATATCCGCAGGCTCAAACGCCGTGAAGGCAGGACCCGACTGCTGGCTTGCAAATACGATGCCGTCATAACCGATGCGGACTTCCATGATGTCGGTCACACCGTTTTCGGCGCATGCTTTAATCTCTTTTTCACGGATGGCACGCGATGCGTTTGCAACGTCGATCGTGTTTTCACCGACGCCTTCGCAGAAGCGTTTCAGACCGGCGGACGAGCCGCCTGATTCAACAACCGGTGTGGGGAAGTCGGTATTTTCACCGAACAGTTCTGCAACGATTGACGCATAAGGCAGAACGGTGGAAGAGCCAGCAACTTGAACGTTGTCACGCGCAGCAGCAGTGGTTGCCGAGACGGCAGCGATAGCCAGCGCAGAAGCCGACAGTTTTACAAAGGACATTTCAGTCTCCTTGAAAAGGATGGGTACTGATCATCCCCATGATGATCTGAGCGCAGCACTATGACGCCTGCGTAAGCCTTTTGTGACAGGTATGTAACGGTTTCATGACAACTCATGAATTTCTCAGAAATTCTTAACTTGACGAAGCGTCACCCCAGTAAAGCCGGCGTTTGGCACGACCTTAGCGTGGTAGAATGACCGTAAACGTCGCTCCCTGCCCCGGTTCACTTTCCACACGCAACCTGCCCCGATGGCGATTGACGATATGCTTCACGATTGCAAGCCCCAGTCCGGTTCCGCCCAACTCGCGCGAGCGGTGACTGTCTGCGCGGTAGAACCGTTCGGTCAACCTGGGCAGGTGTTTGGCATCAATACCGGGCCCTTGATCAATGATCTTGATCCGTACCGCAGGACCGCGCATCGCCGTATCCCGCTCAGACAGGGTTACGACCACATCGACCTTGCCACCGCTGCCACCGTATTTGATCGCGTTTTCAACGAGATTGGTTATCACCTGGCGAAGCTGATCGCTGTCTCCGACCATCTCGATCGACTCGTTTGGGGCATCCAACGAAACAACAACACTGGCATCATCCGCCAGCGGTCGCAGAGTGTTTAAGGTCGATTGAATCAGGCCTGTCAGTTCCAATGGCTCTTTAGGTCTGACCCGTTCTTCACTTTCCACCCGATTGAGCGACAGCAAATCCCCCACAAGCCGGTTCATCCGATTGGCCTCATCCGCCATGATCTGAAGAAAGCGGTCGCGGGCGGCGGTGTCGTCGCGGGCGGGGCCTCGCAATGTTTCGATAAACCCCATCAAGGCCGTTAGCGGCGTGCGCAATTCATGGCTGACATTGGCCACAAAATCGCGCCGCATCTGACCGGCCTGTTCCAGATGCGTGATATCCTGAAATACCGCCAATACCGCCTCGGTCCCGCCGACGAATCTGCACTGCACCTCAAAGGTCGTATCCTGAGCACCATCATTGGACAGATGCCGCGCTTTGCCGGGCTGCTTCGAGCGCAGGCATTGTTCGACGGCATCGATGACCTGAGGCTGGCGCAGGATTGTGGCAAAATGCCTGCCTTCGATTGCGTGCCCCAAAAGCGTCCGCGCCTCGCTATTTGCGGCGACAATACGCTCGGTCCAACCAACCAGCACGGCGGGCATCGGAATGGCTGAAACCAATTCGGCAAGCAGGGTATCCGTCATGCGCGTTTAGACCGGACGCAATGTTTGGCGAAACTTGCGCATGTTGTCCTGATAGTGCAGCGCACTCAGCGTTAGTTTCTGGGCCGCCGCCTCATCAAGCCGCCGCACAACTTTGCCCGGCGAGCCCATAACCAACGAATTATCGGGAACCTCTTTGCCTTCGGTGATCAGCGCCCCCGCCCCGATCAGACAGTTCTTTCCGATCTTCGCTCCGTTAAGAACGATAGCCCCCATACCGATCAGCGTATTGTCTCCGATCGTGCAACCATGCAGCATGACCTTGTGACCAATTGTGCAGTTCTTCCCAATGGTCAGCGGATAACCCGCATCGATGTGCATCACGCAGTTTTCCTGCACATTGCTGCCTGCGCCCACACGGATTTCTTCGTGATCGGCCCGGATGGTGCACCCGAACCAGACCGAAGCGCCTTGTTCCAGGACTACTTTGCCGATCAAGTTGGCGTCGGGGGCTACCCAGGTGTCTTCGTGAATTTGCGGCGAGTGATCGCCCAAGGCATAGATGGTCATGACAAGCCCTCGAACTCGGTCTGCAACGAGCGGATGTGGTTCTGCAGGCTGGGCTGTTGGATGCGACGCATGCGTTCTGCGCTGACGATGGTCTTCAGCTTTTCCTCGGTGGTATCCAAATCATCGTTGATCAGAACATAGTCGTAGTAGCCCCAATGGCTGATCTCATCCCAGCTTTTCAACATGCGCTTGGCGATCACATCCTCACTGTCCTGCCCACGCCCTTCCAGCCTGCGCCGAAGCTCGCGGATCGAGGGCGGGAGGATGAAAATCGACAACGCATGCTTGCCCAGATCCGAATTGCGGATCTGCACTTCTCCCTGCCAATCGACATCAAAAAGCACATCGCGCCCCTGTGTGATGGACTCGCGGACCGGTCCAGCAGGAGAGCCGTAGAAGTTGCCGAACACATGCGCGTGTTCCAGCATCTGCCCATCCGCCACCTGCTGTTTGAACTCGTCCTCGGATAGGAAGTAATACTCCCGGCCATGCTCCTCACCCGGGCGCGGAGCACGGGTGGTGGCCGAGATCGAGAATTCCAAACCGACATCCCATTGCATCAAACGGCGGGCCAGAGTGGATTTACCTGCGCCCGAAGGCGAGGACAGTATGATTAATAGACCGCGGCGATCCGCCATGTGATGTTCCCGTCCTTATTCCACGTTCTGCACTTGCTCGCGCATCTGATCGATGACCGCTTTCAGCTCCAACCCAACCGCCGTCAGTTCGGCATTCTGCGATTTCGAGCAGAGCGTATTGGCCTCACGATTGAATTCTTGCATCAGGAAATCCAGCTTACGCCCAACCGGGCCGTCTTGCGTCAAAAGGGAACGCGCCGCAGTGACATGGGCCTTCAACCGGTCAATTTCTTCGGTAATATCGGCCTTGACCGCGATCAGGGCCAGTTCTTGTGCAACGCGATCAGGGTCCGCACCTTGCGTATTGTCGAGAACGCGTGTCAGGTTTTCGCGCATGTTTTGCGCCATTTCCTCGCGGCGACGCTCGGCCAGATCAGCGGCCTGATCCGTCAGCTTTGCGACTTGGTCGAGTTGTCCCGCAAGAATGCCTGACAGAGCTTCACCTTCGGAACCGCGCATCTCAATGAATGAAGCAAGCAAGCCACCGAACTCAGACTTCAGGTGCTCGACAAGCTGGGCTGGATCATCCGCGTCAGCTCCGGCTTCCAACATGCCTTTCAAGGCAAGAAGATCGCTGGCTTTGGACGGAGCCAACAATACGCCCCGCGCGCCTGCAAGCGCTTCGGTCTGGGCCAGTGCATCCAGCGCAGCTTCCATCGCTGGGGTGTTCAACCGGACATCCGCGGCGGATTCTTCCCGTCCCATCCGAAGGGACAGCGTGATGTTCCCTCGGTTGACCTGCTTCGACAGATCGCCTCTCAGCGCGGCCTCTAACCCTGTCAACCAATCGGGAAGCCGCAGACGTAGATCCAGCCCCTTGCCATTGACGCTGCGCAATTCCCAAGTCCAGCTATGGGGACCAAACGCCCCCTTGCCCGAGGCGAAACCGGTCATGGATTTGATCATGCCTGCCCTTTCCGTCAAATTCACTGGTCGCACCTAATGCCATTGACCAGCAAGGGGCAAGACCTTGCTCATTCCCCAATCAATGCCAAGAGGTTAACCATTCGTTAAAGAATTGCTCCAAAATTGTATTAACCCGTGTCAATCTGACAGTCAGAAAAGCTGGCGGATCGCAGCTTTGCCCATTAGATGGCATTTTAGGAAAATCGCGAGTGATTGACGGTAGGGTGATGAAATGAAAACCTTTTTCGGGACTGGTTCCGGCTCAGAACTTGGAAAGATCATCGCAATGGACCGATTTGACAGCGGGCGAAGCCTTTCTCCCATCCGTCAGGCCGAAGCCTATTGGACCGCCTTGCTGACAGGTGAAGGCGTTCCGATGCGCTCGCAGATCGATCCGCGCGGCCTGGAGAATGTTCTCGAATACACTTTCATACTGGAACGCATCGCGCCGGGTTTGGCCCGGTTTCGGCTGGCGGGAAGTCACCTGAACAATCTGGCGGGCATGGAAGTTCGCGGTATGCCTCTAACGGCTTTTTTCGAACCGAGCGCCCGCGATGATGTCAAATCCATTCTGGGCCAAGTCCTCACCGGCCCCGCAGTTGCTGAACTGGGCTTGCTTTCGAAAGGCAAGCTCGGACGAACCAGCCTTCAGGCCCGCATGATCCTGCTGCCGCTTAAAAGCGATCTGGGCGACGTCAGCCGCATTCTTGGGGTTATGGTCAGCGACGGAACCATCGGGGCGACACCGCGTCGCTTCATCGTCTCGGATCGCCGCGTCAACCCGATCTCTGAACTGCAACAGCCTCCGAGGCCTGTCCAACAGCAAGCAGAGGGGTTCGCTGAAGACCAGACCACGTTCAAAGGGGCACCGCACCTAAGGTTGGTATCATCACGTGACGACTAAATGAAAACGGCGGGCATGAGGCCCGCCGTCTTACTAATTCAGGATGTATTCGAAGTCAGCTTGCAGCGCGCTTGCTGCGGTCACGACGTAGGTTGGTCAGTTCTTCCGCGACAAGGAATGCAAGTTCCAGCGACTGCGAGGCGTTCAGGCGCGGGTCGCAAGCTGTGTGATAGCGATCCGAAAGATCCTCTTCTGTCACCGCGCGCACACCTCCGGTGCATTCGGTGACATCCAGCCCTGTCATCTCGAAATGAACACCACCGGGGATCGTGCCTTCAGCCTGATGTACGCCAAAGAAATCGCGTACTTCGCGCAGCACGGAATCAAACGGCCGGGTCTTGTAGCCGGTCGCGGATTTGATCGTGTTGCCATGCATCGGATCGCAGACCCAAGTCACCTGTGCGCCCTCTTCCTTCACGGCTTTGACCAGACGCGGCAGATGCTCACCCGCTTTACCTGCACCAAAGCGCGCGATCAGAGTCAGACGCCCCTCTTCGTTTTCTGGATTCAACTTGGACATCAGAACCTTGAGGTCTTCGGCACTGGTTGTCGGGCCACATTTCAGACCAATCGGGTTCAGAACACCCCGGCAGAACTCGACATGCGCACCGTCGGGCTGACGGGTCCGATCGCCGATCCAGATCATGTGACCCGAGCCAGCCAACCAATTGCCAGATGTCGAATCCAGACGCGTCAGCGCCTCTTCGTACTCAAGCAGCAGGCCTTCGTGGCTGGTGTAGAATTCCACCGACGAGAATTCGTGTGTGGTATCTGCGGTGATGCCCGCAGCCCCCATGAAGTCAATCGAATCCTGAATGCGGTCGGCGATCTCAGAGTATTTCTGAACGTCTTGCCCGTCGGCAAAACCCAGCGTCCACGAATGCACGTGGCTCATATCCGCAAAACCACCGGTCGAGAACGCCCGCAGCAGATTCAGTGTTGCCGCCGCCTGTGTATAGGCCTGAAGCATCTTGTCGGGATTCGGAATACGTGCCTCGGGTGTAAAGGCCAGCTCATTGATGATGTCGCCGCGGTAGCTGGGCAGTTCCACACCGTCCACAACCTCGGTCGGCGCACTGCGCGGTTTTGCAAACTGGCCCGCCATGCGGCCAACTTTAACCACGGGAACCTTGGCGCCGTAAGTTAGCACCATTGCCATCTGCAGCATCACCTTGAACGTGTCACGGATCGCATCCGCGCTAAACTGCTCAAAGCTTTCAGCGCAATCTCCGCCTTGCAACAGGAACGCTTCGCCACGGCCCGCGGCTCCCAGATGCTGCTTCAGCCGTCGCGCTTCACCCGCAAAAACCAGCGGGGGATACTGCGAAAGCTGCGCCTCGACTTTGGCCAGCGCGGCCGCGTCGGTATAGTCTGGCATCTGAACCCGGGGCTTGTTGCGCCAGTTCGTTTTTTGCCATTCAGTCATAGCTTTTATCTCCGCTGAAGTATTTCAGGTGGCCTCTATACAAAATGCATGAATGAGAGGCCATATCCCTTTTGCGCCTCTTGACGCCATAATCAAGCTTTGAGCATGGTGACTGGCATATCCGCCACCGTGGAAATCCCGGTGCGCGCCGAATCAAGGACAGTTCGCCATGCAAGAGCAACGCCAAGTTGTCACTGTGGATCATAGCACAGGCAAGCCGCATAACTTTGTATTTGTGCTTTTGGACAAGTTTTCCCTTCTGTCATTCGCTTCGGCTTTGGACAGTCTGCGGATCGCCAATCGAATGGCCAACCGAGAGCTTTATACATGGACCTTGACGGGCGAAGGCGGTGAAACAGTGACTTGTTCAGCCGGTACTTCTTTCAATCTTGATTCTGATCTGACCGAATTACAGCGTGACGACGTCGTCCTGATCTGCGGGGGGGTCGATGTACAAGCGGCAACCACCAAGCGCATTCTGAATTGGGTACGCCGCGAAGCGCGTAAAGGGTTGAAAATCGGCGGTCTTTGCACCGCGGCCTATACGCTGGCCAAAGCCGGTTTGCTGGAAGGCAAGCGCGCAACGATCCATTGGGAAAACTCAGACAGTTTTGCCGAAGAATTCGACACAGTAGAGCTGACCAAGTCGGTGTTTTTGGTTGATGGCAACCGAATGACAACTGCAGGCGGCACATCCTCGATTGACCTGATGCTCAAGCTGATTGCCGAAGATTACGGAGAAGATCTGGCCAACGCGGTCGCTGATCAGATGATCTATTCTTCGATACGTACGGATCAGGACACACAACGTTTGTCGACACCTACACGGATCGGCGTGCGCCACCCCAAGCTCAGTCAGGTTATCCTGATGATGGAAAAGAACATAGAAGAGCCAATCTCGCCTTCTATTCTAGCCAAGGACGTAGGCATGTCGACGCGCCAGCTAGAACGTCTGTTCCGCCGCTATCTCAGCCGCTCGCCCAAGCGCTACTACATGGAACTGCGCCTGCATAAAGCGCGGAACTTGCTGATGCAGACCGATATGAGCGTCATCAATGTGGCGCTGGCTTGCGGCTTTGCCAGCCCGTCGCATTTCTCCAAATGCTACCGGGCGCATTACAACACCACGCCTTATCGCGAACGCGGTGCACAGAGCGGTCGGTTGTCTGTTTAATCCAAAGCCGCAGGGAAACCTTACAAATCTTTCGCAAAGTAGTGCAGGTGCGGCCGTAACATCGGTTGATCCAGATAGGTCGTGGTTTCGATTGGTGAGTCCAGTTCAACAAAACCAAGTTTGGGGTATAGGTCGCGCATTTCGACATTCGGTGTAAGCGTATCGGCGATGAGGCGTTTCAAACCCATATCACGCGCGGCCTGTTCCCGGGCTTCGATCAAGGCACGCCCGGCACCGGTCCCCCGTGCCTCCTCGGTCACAAAAACCCGCTTAAGTTCACCGGTTTGGTGATCAAATCGTTTCAGCATCCCACATCCAATGATGTCTCCGGCATCGTTTCGCGCCACCACAAGACATCCATTCGGGGGTAGGTAATCATCTGAATGCGCCCAAAACTCCGCCAATGCGCTTTCGGGGGCCGCTGGATCAATCTCAAAGCCCATATCCTGCATTCGTTGCACGATAAGCGCATAATATTGTGCCAGGATCGTATTCAGTTCGCGCTTTGGCGGCATTGTTTCACAAAGCTCGATTACAAAATCACACATTCAAATCTCCTGATCACACTGAAGCCCGGAACAGATACACCGTGACCGAATGGCATAGATGCAAACGCCCTAACCCCGTTTTATACCGTCAGAGGGGCGTCATTCGGTAAACCGCGCCTTGCCCGACGGAAATGAACCAGATCGACCCATCTGGTGATTCGGCGATGTCGCGAACACGTTCGGTCTCGGGGCCTTCGATCTGCTCAGCCTCACGCAGTGGATCGCCCGCCAAACGTGCAATGTAGTCGAATTTCAAAGAGCCAACGAACAGATTCCCCTTCCATTCCGGCCAAAGTTTCCCGGAATAGACCATCAAGCCAGAGGGTGCGATGGAAGGATCCCAATAATGCTCGGGCTGTTCCATTCCTTGCTTCGACGTGCCTTCACCGATCTTCTGACCCGAATAATGAACGCCATACGAAATCACTGGCCAGCCATAATTGGCACCGGGTCTGATCAGATTAACCTCATCCCCGCCTTTTGCCCCGTGTTCCGAAACCCAAAGCCGGCCCTGCTGATCCAAATTGGCACCCTGAGCGTTTCTGTGACCAAACGACCAGATCTCGGGGCGGACACCGGGATTGCCCACAAACGGGTTATCACTGGGAACTGAACCATCACGGTTGATCCGAATGACCGTACCCATGTGGTTCGTTCGATCCTGCGCAGCCGGGCGATCACCTCGGTCACCGATAGTGACGAACAACGTGCCATCATTCGCTTCAACGACGCGAGAACCAAAGTGGCGCCCGCCTGAGCCACCGGGAGAGGCCTCGAATATCACGCGCAGATTGGTTAGACGTTCTCCGTTTTCCGATAAACGAGCGACAGCGACAGCGGTGCCTGCACCGCCTCGTTGCGATTTGGAGAAAGTCAGAAAAAGCTCGCGGGTCTGATTAAAGTCACGCGCGATGGTGACATCTAGCAAACCGCCCTGCCCGTTCGCGACCACTTTTGGCAGACCCTTGATGCGCTTCGCCTCACCTCCGGCAACGTACAAAAGCTCGCCATCTCGCTCAGTGACAACAAAGCTGCCATCCGGAAGAATGCCAATCGCCCAAGGTGTATCAAGGCCTCTGACCACCTGAGTAACCTGAACCGGCCCGCCGGTTGTGTTGATGACATCGGACCAGCCTGCAATCGACCAGCACGACAGAATGAGAATCGCAAAAGTTCTGATCATATCGACCCAATCCCTAGTGGTGCACCGCAACAAACTGACCTAGCCTAACAAAACAGATAGGATTGCTGCTTTCAAAAGCACTTTTTTGTTAGGACTTTTCTTTTTCGGACAGCTTGCCTAGGGTCATGCCCAGAACGACGACGTTCAAACGATAAATAGGGAGTAACCTAATGAAAAAGCTGCTTACCGCTACTGCAGCAACCGCTCTGCTGGCGGGTACCGCTATGGCCGAGGACGTGAAGCTGGGCGTGCTGTTCGGCTTTACAGGCCCGATTGAATCGCTGGCCCCGGCCATGGGTTCGGGCGCTGAAATGGCGATGGCTGAGGTCACCGAATCCGGCAAACTGCTGGACGGCGCAAGCGTGACCGGAACCCGCGCCGATACCGGCTGTATCGACAATGGTCTGGCCACCTCGAACGGCGAACGTATGATTGCCGATGGCGTTGCCGGTATCATCGGCGGCGACTGCTCGGGCGTCACTGGCGCAATCCTGCAGAACGTCGCGATCCCGAACGGCATGGTCATGATCTCGCCGTCGGCCACATCTCCGGGTCTGTCGACCATGGAAGACAACGGCCTGTTCTTCCGCACCGCGCCGTCGGATGCGCGTGAAGGTCAGGTAATGGCAGACATCCTGAATGACCGTGGCATCAGCTCGATTGCTCTGACGTACACCAACAACGACTATGGCAAGGGACTGGCGGACGCGATCCAGTCCTCGTTCGAGGCTTCGGGCGGCGAAGTCACCATCGTTGCCGCGCACGAAGACGGCAAGGCCGACTATTCGGCCGAAGTTGGCGCGCTGGCCTCGGCCGGTGGCGATATTCTCGTGGTCGCAGGATATCTGGACCAAGGTGGTTTGGGCATCATCCAGTCGGCTCTGGACAGCGGAGCGTTTGACACGTTCGGTCTGCCGGGCGGCATGATCGGTGACTCGCTGCCGGCAAACGTTGGCCCCGACCTGAACGGCTCGTTCGGTCAGATCGCTGGCTCGGGCGGTGAAGGTGCCGAGAAGTACTTTGCCATGGCTGAAGCTGCGGGCTTTGACGGTTCGTCGCCCTACTCGCCGGAAAGCTATGACGCCGCCGCGCTGTTCATGCTGGCGATGCAGGCCGCAGGTTCGACCAACCCCGCTGAATACGGCGCGAAAATCATGGATGTCGCCAATGCTCCGGGTGAGCAAATCTTCCCCGGAGAACTGGCTAAAGGTCTGGAGCTGTTGGCTGCCGGTCAGGACATCGATTATGTCGGCGCATCGGGCGTTGAGCTGATCGGCCCTGGTGAAAGCGCAGGTTCCTATCGCGAGATCGAGGTGACCGACGGCGAAAACAAGACCGTCAACTTCCGTTGATCCAAGATTAAAAGTCATAAAAACAAGCAGCCCGGCCCTTGTGTCCGGGCTGTTTCAATGAAAAAAGGCCGCACTCCGGTTAACGGGGATGGTAAAAACGCCGAAAACGGCGGCTAGGGGAAAAGATGATCGTCGTCGATGACGTGCACAAGCATTTCGGCGGGTTTCATGCGGTGGACGGGGCATCGCTGGAAATCCAAAAGGGCTCGATCACCGGTCTGATCGGACCGAACGGGGCCGGAAAAACCACGCTATTCAACGTGATCGCGGGCGTACTTCCACCGACTAGCGGTAAGGTACACATGGACGGTGAGGATATCACTGGCCTACCCCCGCACGAGCTGTTTCATAAGGGCCTGCTGCGCACCTTCCAGATCGCGCATGAGTTTTCGTCGATGAGCTGCCGTGAAAACCTGATGATGGTGCCCGGCGCACAATCCGGGGAATCGCTGTGGAACACATGGTTCGGGCGTAAGCGTATCGCGGATGAGGAACGCGCACTTAGGGCGAAAGCCGATGAGGTGCTGGAGTTCCTGACAATCGAACATCTGGCCGATCACAAGGCCGGTCAGGTCTCGGGCGGTCAGAAGAAACTTCTGGAGCTTGGCCGTACCATGATGGTCGACGCCAAGATCGTGTTTTTGGACGAGGTCGGCGCTGGTGTGAACCGCACGCTCCTGATGACCATCGCCGACACGATCCTGCGCCTGAACAAGGAGCGCGGCTATACCTTCGTCGTTATCGAGCACGACATGGATTTCATCGGCAAGATTTGCGACCCAGTCATATGCATGGCCGAGGGCAAGGTGCTTGCCGAAGGCACTCTGGACGAGATCAAGGCCAATGAGCACGTGATCGAAGCTTACCTAGGCACCGGCCTTAAGAACAAAGACAAGCTGGAGGCGGGCGCATGAGCGACAACCCCTACCAGGACGATAAGGGCAACAAGGACGCCTCGATCACCAATACGCATGGTGTCGGCACCATGACTCCAGCGCATCGCAAAAGCGGTGAAACGCATCGGGTCGAGGGCGGTCCTTTCCTGATTGGCGACACTATGACTGGTGGCTATGGCAAAGGGCCAGACATCCTGCATGACTGCACCATCGCCGTTGATAAGGGCGAGATCGCGGTGATCGTCGGCCCCAACGGCGCGGGCAAATCCACCGCAATGAAGGCTGTGTTTGGCATGCTGGACGTACGCCAAGGGTCTGTGCGGCTGGATGGCGAAGATATCACCAATCTCAGCCCGCAAGACCGCGTGGTACGCGGCATGGGCTTTGTCCCGCAGACCTCGAACATTTTTACGTCGATGACAGTGGAAGAGAACCTAGAGATGGGTGCTTTCATCCGGCGCGACGACATCAGCCAGACGATGGAACAGGTCTATGACCTCTTCCCCATTCTCCGCGACAAACGCAATCAGGCCGCCGGAGAGCTGTCAGGTGGTCAACGTCAACAGGTCGCCGTTGGCCGTGCGCTGATGACTCAGCCCAAGGTGCTGATGCTTGACGAACCCACCGCTGGCGTCTCACCCATCGTAATGGATGAGCTGTTTGACCGGATCATCGAGGTTTCCCGCACCGGGTTGCCGATCCTGATGGTCGAACAGAACGCCCGACAAGCGCTGGAGATCGCGGACAAAGGGTACGTGCTGGTTCAGGGGCGAAATGCCTATACCGGTACGGGCAAGGAACTTCTTGCCGATCCCGAAGTGCGTAAGAGTTTCTTGGGGGGGTGAGGATGAGGCAATTAATATGCGCCTCGCTGGCTTCCGCCCTCATGATCCTACCTCAGGCATCAGAAGCACAGGCGACCTCGTTCGTTTGTAATTTCGTTGTCGAATGCACCATCGAAGATGGATGCGAGAAGAAGAATATGGACCTGACATTTTTCATCGATGAACAAGGACAAGCTTTCATGCAAGGAAACGTAGATCTTGTCCAAGTCATGCCGTTAGTAGGTGATACTGCCCACTCATTCGTGGAACCTCTCGGAACTGGTGTAGTTCAATCGACTTCGATTTTGCAGAACGGCGCGGCAGTTCATTCTCGACATACGTCAATCGCTGGTGAGTTTGTAGTCTCCCAATGGCATGGGCAATGCTCTGCGTTTGGAGGTGACAACTAATGGACTTTCTCAACGCCCTTGTGGCGCTCTCCAACTTCGTTCTTGTTCCCGCAATCGCCTATGGCAGCCAGTTGGCGCTGGGCGCTTTGGGGGTGACGCTGATTTACGGCATCCTGCGGTTTTCGAACTTTGCCCATGGCGATACGATGGCCTTTGGCGCGATGATCGCCGTGCTGGTCACATGGGGTCTGCAGGCCGCCGGGGTCAGCTTCGGGCCGTTACCGACCGCTCTGCTGGCCCTGCCCTTTGCCATTCTGGGCTGTATCGTTCTGGTGCTGATCACCGACCGGTTGGTCTATCGCTTCTATCGGGAACAGAAGGCCAAACCGGTCATTCTGGTGATCGTCTCGATGGGTGTGATGTTCATCATGAACGGGCTGGTTCGTTTCATCATCGGTCCGGATGACCAAAGGTTCTCGGACGGAGCGCGTTTCATCGTCTCGGCGCGAGATTTCAAGGCGATGACTGGGCTGCGTGAGGGGCTGGCAATCAAGACCTCCCAGGGCATCACGGTGATCGTGGCGGTTGTCGCCGTGGCGCTGTTGTTCTGGTTCCTGAACAAAACGCGCACCGGCAAATCAATGCGGGCCTATTCTGACAATGAGGATCTTGCGTTGCTGTCCGGTATCAACCCCGAGCGCGTGGTGATGATCACATGGATCATCGTTGCCGCGCTGGCGACCACTGCGGGCGTGCTTTACGGCCTCGACAAAAGCTTCAAGCCATTTGTCTATTTCCAGCTTTTGCTGCCGATCTTTGCCTCGGCTATCGTGGGTGGCCTCGGAAACCCTCTGGGAGCCATCGCAGGCGGTTTCATCATCGCGTTTTCTGAGGTGACGATCACCTACGCGTGGAAGAAAGTGCTGACTTATCTGGCACCTGAAAATCTGGAGCCGTCAGGTTTGGTGCAGTTCCTGTCCACCGATTACAAATTCGCTGTCAGCTTTGCCATTTTGCTGATCGTACTTCTGTTTAAGCCAACCGGCTTGTTCAAAGGAAAAGTGTTATGAGCGAGCCCGTCAAAAACACGCTGCTTTTTGTGGTCGTCGGCGCACTCATCCTGTTGACCGGATTCACCCAAAGCTGGAACGCCGCAATCCTGATCCTGAACATGGGCTTGATCTCGGCCATCATGTCGATTGGCGTCAACCTGCAATGGGGCTTTGCTGGCCTCTTCAACGTTGGTGTCATGGGCTTTGTCGCGCTGGGCGGGCTAGCGGTTGTGCTGGTTTCGACACCCCCAACCCCCGGCGCCTGGTCTGGTGGCGGGTATGGCGTCATCCTGTCGCTTTTGATGGGTGCGGCAACCGTGGTTGCAGCTGTGATGGTGGCCCAAAAAATGCCCAAGGGACGCACACAAACCTTTGCGATCATCGGTATTCTGGTCGTAGGTTTTTTTGTTTACCGCGCAATTTTTGATCCCAACGTAGCTGCGATCGAAGCGATTGATCCTGCTGTCGCTGGTAATATCGGCGGTTTGAACCTTCCTGTCCTATTCGCTTGGCCTGCCGGGGGACTTTTGGCGGCGGGCGCAGCATGGCTGATCGGAAAAACAGCGCTGGGCCTGCGCTCGGACTATTTGGCAATCGCCACACTTGGTATCGCCGAGATCATCATCGCCGTCATGAAAAACGAGGACTGGCTGGCACGTGGGGTCAAGAACGTCTACGGCATTCCACGCCCCTCACCGGTGGTTGGCTACGAAGTTGAATTGCAGCAAGACCCAACTTTCCTTGCACGGGCCGAGTGGTTCGGGCTGGATCCGGTTACTGCCTCGACGCTTTCCGTCAAGCTGGGCTACTCTTTGCTGTTCCTGTTCGTGCTCCTGGTGCTGCTGTGGATGGCTCAGATGGCGTTGAAAAGCCCTTGGGGCCGCATGATGCGCGCCATCCGCGACAACGAGGTCGCCGCCGAGGCGATGGGCAAGGACGTCACCCGTCGCCATCTACAGATCTTTGTTCTGGGCTCAGCCATCTGCGGCATCGCCGGTGCGATGATGACCACTTTGGACGGGCAGCTGACGCCGGGCACTTACAACCCGCTTCGCTTTACCTTCCTTGTCTGGGTCATGGTGATCGTCGGCGGGTCGGGCAACAATTTCGGAGCCGTACTGGGAGCGTTCCTGATCTGGTTCCTGTGGGTTCAGGTTGAACCCATGGGCCTGTGGCTGATGAACCTGATAACCTCAGGCATGCCTGACGGCAGCGCACTTAAGACGCATCTGATCGATAGCGCCGCACATATGCGCCTGTTCACCATGGGGCTGATTCTTTTGATTGTTCTCAGATTCAGTCCAAGAGGGCTGATCCCCGAGAAATAAGCAAAATTTCCTGCGAAATTCCCCTAACGCACCGTTAATCGGTGCGTTTTATTGTGCGGCGAGTCAGAACGCTCTAAATCGGTGTATCGTGATCCACCACATCGCGCTGTGCCCCATACCATGTTTGTTTGGTGCGGAGTTGTAACGATCTGACAGTTAACCAAGATGAGAGCACCGTAGTCGCAATGATTAAACCACTCAGAGTTTTCGCAATCGGGATCCCGCTGATGGCAACGCTATCAGCGTGTATTCCCTCACCTGAACAATTAGAGACCAGCCCGGTCAAGGTCCAGACGCCCAAAGGTGTTGTGACCTGTCAGCTTTACCGCCAGGACCGCGTCACCTGGGACCGCGCAATCGATTTTCCGGCCACCAAAATGTCGGTGCCCGAGGCGGATAATTATTGCAGACAGGAAGGCCTGCGCCGGCTTAATCGATAACAATATGGGCGCGCGACTGGTTCGGCGCGCGCCGCACTCCGGATTCTAGCGATTGCGGAACAAGCCGCCCAGTATGCCCCTGACGATGCGGCGGCCAGTTGTTCCTTTCAGTTCTTTGATCACGGCCTCGCTCATGGCTGTGGCGAAGGTATCCTTTTTGCGCGAAAGACGAGAAGACGATCGCCCAACGCGGTTGCCCGAATACCTTCGGGCCGAGGCGTATTCGCGTTCTGCCGGGCTCTGCTGTTCCAGAACTTCGTCGGATTCCGCCTGTTCCGCCGCATTCGCAGCGGCATCCGCGCGCGCCTGCAGAATCTCAAACGCCGATTTGCGGTCGATACGCTTGCCGTATTTTGCATCCATCGGCGAAGCTTTGATCACCGACTGACGCTCAGCTTTGGTAATCGGACCAAGTTGGGAGCCCGGTGGCCGGATCAAAGTGCGCTCGACCACGCCCGGTACACCCTTCTTTTGCAGCATCGACGTCACGGCCTCGCCCACGCCCACCTCTCGGATTGCGGTCTCAGTATCGAAAGCTGGGTTTTCACGATAGGTCTCAGCAGCAAGTCGCAGATTCTTGCGGTCGCGCGCTGTGAAGGCCCGCAGCGCATGTTGGACCCGGTTGCCCAGCTGACCCAGAATATCTTCCGGGATGTCCGCCGGATTCTGCGAGATGAAATAAACGCCAACGCCCTTTGATCGGATCAGGCGCGCCACCTGCTCGACCTTGTCCACCAGCACTTTGGGGGCGTCCTCGAACAGCAAGTGCGCTTCATCAAAGAAGAACACCAGTTTCGGTTTTTCAGAGTCCCCCACTTCGGGCAGTTCTTCAAACAATTCGCTAAGCAGCCACAACAGGAAAGTCGCGTACAGACGCGGAGAGCCCATCAGCTTGTCAGAGGCCAGAATGTTCACCATCCCTTGCCCGTTCGCATCTGTCCGCATCAGGTCGGCCAGGTCCAACGCAGGCTCGCCAAACAGATTGGTACCGCCCTGATTTTCCAGAACCAGCAAGCGGCGTTGAATAGCACCGATCGAAGATGTCGAGACATTGCCATAGCGCAGCGATAGTTGGGCACGTTTCTCGCCTATCCAGACCAGCAATGCCTGCAGGTCTTTCAGGTCAAGCAGCGGCATGCCTTCTTCGTCTGCGACCCGAAAGGCGATGTTCAGAATGCCTTCCTGCGCCTCGCTCAGTTCCATCAATCGCGATAGCAGCAGTGGGCCCATCTCGGTTACTGTGGTCCGGACCGGATGCCCCTGCTCGCCAAACAGATCCCAGAACGTGACTGGACACGCGGCGTAAGAGAATGTGCCGAACCCGATCTTCGCGGCCCGATCCAAAAAAGCCTGGTGTAATTTGTGGGTTTCGCTTCCAGGCAGCGCCAGCCCCGACAAGTCACCTTTCACATCGGCCAGAAACACTGGAACCCCCGCCTGTGAGAAGCCTTCAGCCAGAATTTGCAGCGTAACCGTTTTGCCCGTACCGGTCGCACCAGCAATCAGGCCATGGCGGTTCGCATATTTCAGCGACAGCCCCTGTGCCACTGAATAGCCGTCGCCACCACCGCCTACGAAGATCTTGTTGTCCATTGAAAATCTGTCCCGAATTCTACCGATCTGCTGCAAGCATACAAAGTTAACCTTTCGCTGCGAGAGTAAATGTTGCTTCTCGTGGCCTGGCTGCGGGGGCAAACTTCCTCCCTGTCGACTGGCCGTGCCTTTTGGCACGGCTTTTTTTAAATTCTACAAAAACCGAAAGACGCAAGAATAGTTTTTTAGGGTTAGGAGTTGACCAACGGGTTCCCCTTTCGTAACGTCTGCGCATAACTAAGTCGGCCAGTCCGACGGGGAGAAAATATTCAGGAAGGGAGCCGCTCCACCGGCTCCCTTTTTCGTTGCAGATCGCGGTGTTTCCCACGCATTTCGGCAAAAAACGATCAATTCCCGGTCTGGAATTCGGATTTACCCTGACACCACTGAATTGCGGTGATAGAGGAAACAAAAAACAGGATCAGTTAGATGAGGCATTCATGATCAGGAAACTTGTCCCTTTTAATGTGGCGGCCGCAGCACTTTTGTGCGGAACAGCATTTGCGCAGGAAACCACACAGCAACCTGAAGCCGGTGCTGAAGCCGAAGTTGGCAGCGATCTGGATCTGGGTGAATCCGGTCCCCGTGTTGGCGAGCAATACGTCAAAGAACAAACGGGTGAATGGAATATTTCCTGCATCAAAACCGAAGGCGAAGACGATCCCTGCGCGATGGTTCAGATCCTCAATAACCAACAGGGTGATCCGATTGCCGAAGTTTCGATCGGAAAACTGCCCGAAGGCGGTGCCGCTGTTGCTTGGGCGAATGTTGTTGTACCGCTCGAAACCCTGCTGCAGGCGCAATTGGCTATGTCGATCGATGGGGCACCGCGCAAGCTTTACAATTATCACCACTGCATTCCAGTTGGCTGCGTGGCGCAACTGGGTTTGACACAGGGTGATATCGACGCGATGAAATCAGGCCAAAAGGCAGTGCTGTCGCTGGTTCCTGCGCGCCTGCCAGATCAGGTTCTGAATATGGACATGTCTTTGTCTGGCTTCACAGCAGGATTTGACGGACTGAACGTTTCCATAAACTAAGCCCCGCAAAAGCATCGAATAAGAAAGCCGCCGTGATAACACGGCGGCTTCTTCATATACGCTTCAACGCAAGAACGGCGTTCAGCCCACCAAAGGCGAAAGCATTGCTAAGGGCGACATTAACTTTCGCCTCACGCGCCTCGTTTGGCACCACATCTAGCGCGCATTCGGGGTCGGGCTCTTCATAGCCAATGGTCGGGGCGATCACCCCGTCGCGCAGGGCCATGATACAGGCTAATAGCTCAACTGCGCCGGTACCGCCGATCAGGTGTCCGTGCATGGACTTTGTTGACGAAATCATCAGATCGTCGGCGTGCGGACCAAACACACCAGCAACGGCTGCACATTCGGTTTTGTCATTTGCAGCCGTGCCGGTCCCATGGGCATTTATGTAACCCACATCGCTTGCATTCAGCCGTGCATCCGATAGCGCCCCGGCCATGGCCCGTGCTGCACCCTGTTTGCTCGGCATAACTATGTCGGCCGCGTCCGAGGACATGGCAAAGCCCACGACCTCGCACAGGATATCTGCTCCGCGCGCGCGCGCGTGTTCGTATTCTTCGAACACAAAAACACCCGCACCTTCGCCTTGCACCATCCCGTTTCGGTTTGCGCTAAAGGGCCGACAGGCATCTTTTGACATGACGCGAAGCCCTTCCCATGCCTTGACGCCACCAAAGCACAGCATCGACTCGGACCCACCGGTCACCATTGCGGGCGCTGCCCCGCTGCGCACCATCTGAAATGCCTGCGCCATTGCATGGTTCGAGGACGCACACGCTGTTGATACTGTAAAGCTAGGGCCTTTTAGGTTGTGCTCCATCGAAACGTGGCTGGCCGCCGCGTTGTTCATCAGCTTGGGCACGACAAAAGGATGCACGCGATTTTTGCCATCCTCGTAAACCGAGCGGTAGTTGTCATCCCAGGTGGAGACGCCACCACCAGCCGTTCCCAGCACCACCCCCGACCGCGCGGCTGTGTCACCCGAGAATACGATACCGGATTGATCGATCGCTTCTTTGGCGGCGGTTAACGTGAACTGCGTGAACCGATCATACAGCGTCATCTGTTGGCGGTTGAAACGGCCCTCGGCCTCAAAACCCCGGACTTGACCGCCGATCTTGATCGACAGGCGATCCACATCACGAAACTCAAGCTCGGAGATACCACAACGACCCTCGCGCATGGCTTCCAGAGTGTCGGGGACGGAATGGCCCAACGCGTTAATGGTGCCAGCACCCGTAATGACGACGCGTTTCATACCAGCGGTCAGACCTTTTCAGACACGAGTTTTTCGATACCCGCAATGATCGCTGTCACATTCGAAATGTCGAAATCGCCGGATGTGGGCTCGTTTGCGTTGAAGGGCACGGTGATATCGAACTCTTCCTCGATGGCAAAGATACTCTCAACAAGACCCAGGCTATCGATGCCCAATTCTTCGAGCGTACTGTCGGGCGTCACATCCGAAGGCTCAAGCACGGCCTGTTCGGCAATGATTGCTATGACGCGGTCGCTGATGCTCATCTCGATCCCCTGATTTTCGCCTTGGGGATGATTTAATCACTTGAAGGCTGTTTGAAAACAGCCTTTTTCAACGCCTCGACGTCGCGCGACAATCGGGGCAGACGACGTTGGGCTTTATATATCTCGGTATGGCTTTCCATTTTAATGCCCGGGTAGCCCATGATCACGCGACCAGCTGGAACATTTGACAGAATCTTGGTGCCGCCACCGGCAATCACGCCATCACCGATGAAAATATTATCGACAACACCAGTCTGACCACCCAGTACCACGTTATTGCCAATCTCGACCGAACCAGAAACGCCGGTTTGACCACATAACAAACAATCCTGCCCGACTCGGGTGTTGTGTCCCACGTGGACAAGATTATCCAGTTTCGATCCACTTCCGATTACAGTATTGCGTATGGTCCCGTTGTCGACAGTGCAGTTCGAGCCGACTTCGACGTCGTCGCCAATCTCGACCGCACCCAGCGAATGGATGCGCAACCAGCTTTGCGCCTTTGCATCCCCCTGATCACCCAGAGTTTTCCGCGCATTTTCGGCACCCGAGACTTCTGGTGTGACATAGCTGAAACCGTCCCCGCCGATACGGGCACCCGGCTGCGCGATAAAGCGATCACCGATTTGAGCCCGCGCACCGATGCTGACCATTTCGCGCAGCAGAGCGTTTTCACCAAGCGACGCATCCATACCGATCACGCAATGCGCGCCGATAACCGAACCCGCGCCGACGCGCGCGCGCGCACCGATAACAGCAAGCGGGCCGACCGATACGTCTACCCCGATCTCGGCGGTTTCATCAATGACAGCCGATGGATGAATTCCCGGCGCAATCCCCTGCCCGCGATCCAGCATCGCGGTGATCCCTGCCATCGCCATGCGGGGGCGTTGCACAAAAATGGCGGCCTCAAGCCCCAGTGCTTTCCAGTCCGCGCCATCCCACAAAACCGCGGCCCGTGCTGAACCGGTCTCCAAAGCTTCAGCATATTTTGGCGACATCGCCATGGCCAGATCGGTTGGCCCGGCATCTCCCGGCTCGGCTGCCCGCAAGATGGTCAGGCCAGTCTGGCCTTCTGCGACGACCCCCAGGGAATCGGCGATTTGTTGAACGGTAAACTGCATGTCGGGCGTCCTCGTGGCGGGATTTGCCTCGTGATTACCCTTGAACGTCCGGCAGGACCACCCCTGCCTTTTGCAGCGCTTCCCAGATCTTGCGATCCCGGTCATACACGTCGCGGCGATACTGCACCTCGCCTTTGGGGCCAATATAGGCCGTGCGATAAATCAGATGCACCGGAATTTTTTTATCCAGTTCAACCTTCGTTTCTTTGCCCGTGTTCAGCACGCGGTGGAAAAACGCCTTTGGATCCTCTTCCTGCTTGGCCAGCAGCTTATAGGCAAACTCGAACGGTTGCGCCAAACGGATGCATCCATGCGAGAATGCCCGAACCTCGCGTGCGAACAGAGATTTCTGAGGCGTATCATGCAGATAGATGTTGTACTTATTAGGGAACATGAACTTCACCAGCCCCAGTGCGTTGCTTTTGCTGGGGGGCTGACGCATGGAAAACGGGAAATTACGCGCAGTGAACTGGGTAAAGTCAACCGCTCCACGATTAACCTGACGGCCACGGCGGTCGGTGATCTGGATATGGCCGACAGCATTTGGATTGGCCCGTAATTGCGGCAGATATTCCTTCGTGATGATCGAGCGTGGCACATACCAACTTGGGTTGATCACCATATGCTCCATCTCATCCGAGAACTCTGGGCTTCGGCGATCATGTGTGTTTTTGCCGATCACGGCACGAGTCTCAAACGTGACCTGCCCGTCATCGACGATCTTGGCAGAAAAATCGGCCAGATTCACCAGAATATGCCGCTCACCACGGTCTTTGGGTAACCAGCGCTCCCGTTCAAGCGCAACGTAAACAGCTTTCAAGCGGTCTGAAACTGGGCGATTGATCTCGGAAATAGTGCCTTTGCCAGCTACGCCATCCGCCTCAAGACCATGAGCAGCCTGAAAGGATTGCACCGCCGCAAACAGCGCATCATCATAGTTTGGGCTGGCAGTAGGCTTCAGATAACCCATCGCGACAAGTCGATTGCGCAGCCTGATGACACTGTTCCCTGTGTCCCCAAGCTCAAGCTTGGAGACAGGAACGGTCTCGCCCCAGCCACCTTGTGTCATCAGCGCTTCCAGCGCCTTCTTCTGTTTCAACAGCGCAAGATACTGGCGCGATTGAGGCATCATATCCCTGAAATAGGTATCACCCTGGCTGGAAACGAGCAGTTCAAGATGCTCTGCGGCGCTGCGTCGTTCCACCGCCCGCACTAGGCCGGGATCAATCTGCGAAGGCGTTACAGAACCGGAATGCAAGTCTCTGGCATATTTGACAAAAACCCGAGTCAGCTCGGCCTCGAGCATGCCCAGATCACGGGTGTTGCGCGCGTCCTGCATCTTTGTCTTCAAAGTCTGGACGTCGTAACGTGCCCCAGGCAATCCATGCAGATCGGTCGTCGAAAGCGCTTCGATCAGGGCTTTGCGTCGTGCAGCATGTTCGGGCGTATCGCCAACCCAAACCGGATCAAACCCGTTTGTGCGATAAAACTCAGCAATTGCCGGGCTGTTGGACACACTTTCCGCAACGGCCATTTGAAACGCTGTGCCATCCGTCCCCGCCTGCGCGACTGAGGCCGAAGCCACAAGGAAAGCGGCGATAAAAACACTTGAACGAGCACGGGTAACAAATGACATAGGATGGCCCTGTTTCTTCAATGACTTGTCACGCCCTATAAGCGGCGTCTGAAAATAATGTTTTGCTGAGCGCCTGATGTCTATTCACAAATTCATCACCAGGCCGCTTCTTTGACCCCTGGTGCGCGTTTGCATCGCCGACGCGCGAACTGCGCCAAAAGCAAGCATACTTGCATCAGTTGCGCAAAAAACTGCCGAAATTTCCCCCTAGATTTGGCTGCGACCAAAGATTTCTTGGCTGTTGATTCCTACTGTGCCATAAATCCCGCATCTGGGATGGGAAAAAATTAATACGGCGCGCGTAACATCGTGTGCAGGCAGGAACAGTACGGGACGAAACAAAAAATGACCAAGAGCAGTACCTCGGGCCTGACCCGGCGTGCCCTATTGGGCGCATTCGCCGCAACCGCAGTTGTTGCAGCCCCCACATATTCCAACGCAGCAGGTTTCCTTCGCGGCGGAGGTGATATTCGCCGTATCCGCATGTATTCCGGCCGTACCGGTGAACGTATCGATATGGTCTATTGGGTTGATGGCAAATACATCAAAGACGCGGTGAAAGAGGTCAACCACTTCATGCGCGACTGGCGCAGCGATCAAGTCAAGTCCGTGGACCTGAGGACCGTCGACATCATGGCGGCCACTCATAACCTTCTGGATGTCAGCGAGCCATACATGCTGCTGTCGGGTTACCGCTCACCGCAAACCAACGCAATGCTGCGCCGCCGCTCGCGGGGTGTTGCCAAGAATTCGCTTCATATGAAGGGTCAGGCTGCTGATCTGCGACTGTCATCACGCTCGGTCTCGCAAATGGGCAAAGCAGCGATGGCCTGCCGTGCCGGTGGCGTTGGACAGTATTATCGTTCGAATTTCGTTCACATGGATTGCGGGGTCATCCGCTCGTGGCGCGGCTAATCGAGCATTTCATCTTTCGCTTTTGCACAACCCCCATCAGATAGTTCTGGCGGGGGTTTTGTTTTGCCTGGAAAGAACAGGTTCGTGCACCGTCAGTTCTGCGTAATATGACGACTAGCAAGGGTGAAATGGCGCACCTGAGAGGATTCGAACCTCTGGCCTCTGCCTTCGGAGGGCAGCGCTCTATCCAGCTGAGCTACAGGTGCCTTGGCCGTTAGCTACCCTCGTTCCAATCCGGGTGCAACTGCAAATCCGCAGTACGATCAGGCAAACAGATCGTGGGCAAGCTCCAACGCATCGATCAGAGTGTCGACCTCATCCGTCGTGTTATAGAGCCCAAAGCTGGCACGACAGGTAGCAGTGACCCCCAAATGATCCATCAGCGGCCCGGCGCAGTGGTGGCCTGCGCGCACGGCGACACCCTTTTTGTCCAGAATGGTTGAAACATCATGGGCATGCCCTGCCCCATCCAAAGTAAAGCTGAATATCGCGGCTTTGTTCGCTGTGGTGCCTTGAACCTGCAGCCAGTTCAATCCATTCAACCGTTGCATCGCATAGTCGCGCAATCCGGCCTCATGCGATGCGATGCTCTCCATGCCAAGGTCCATCATATAGTCAAGCGCCACACCCAACCCGATGGTCTGCACGATGCCGGGGGTTCCGGCCTCGAACTTCATTGGAGGATCGTTGTAGATCACCTGATCCTTTGAAACCTCTTTGATCATGTCACCGCCACCTATAAAGGGGCGCATTTCAGCCATGCGGTCCGATTTGACAAAAATTGCACCAGAACCGGACGGGCCGTACAGTTTATGACCCGTGATGGCATAGAAGTCACATCCGATGTCATCGACATTGACGGGCATATGAACCGCGCCCTGGCTGCCATCCACCAGAACCGGAACGCCTTTGGCGTGGGCGCCTTGCGTGATTGCTTTGACATCAACCACAGTGCCCAGCACGTTCGAGCATTGGGTCACCGCAACCAGCTTTGTCTTGGGGCCAATGGCGTCGATTACCGCCTGAGGGTCAAGATGGCCGGTCGCATCGACGTCGATCCATTTCAGCACCACGCCCTGCCGTTCGCGCAGGAAGTGCCACGGCACGATGTTGGCGTGATGTTCCATCACGCTGAGGACAATCTCGTCCCCCGCCTGCAGGCGTGGCATTGCCCAACCGTAGGCGACCAAATTGATTCCTTCGGTCGTACCCGAATTCAGGACAATCTCATTCTCGTTTGATACGCCCAGAAACCGCGCAACCGTGCCACGGACGGCCTCATATTTCTCGGTCGCGAGATTTGACAGATAGTGAAGCCCTCGATGCACGTTCGAATATTCGTGCGCATAGGCCTGCGTGATCGCGTCGATCACCACCTGGGGTTTCTGTGCGGAGGCCCCGTTGTCTAGATAAGTCAGCGGCTTTCCGTTGACCTGACGTGACAGGATCGGAAAATCTGCGCGGATTTTTTGTACGTCATACATAGACAGGACTTCCCTATACAGACCCGGCGGGGATCAGCCAAAGAACAAACGGGACGGCCACAAGACCAGAGATCAGGATCACAACAAACGACTTTCCCAACGACTTAAATCGATGCGCCTCGTTGAGAAAATGCAGGGTGATATAAAGGCTAAGACCCAGCATCGCCAGACTGGCCGGTAAGAATAGAAACGGCAGCGCTGCAACCAGCGCTAGAATGATTGCTTGCCCCGCAATTTGCAGGATTTGCAACCAGACAATCAGCGTCATGAAGTCATTGAACGTTCCCGTTCCACCCAGGACGCGGCCCACTAACAGGAACGTCACGACGCTGATCATGATTGCCGCAACGGAAACAAAAAGCGTCCTCGATAGTGGCTCAGCCAGTTGCTGAACATCCGGACTGATAAGCGGCAGGACGAAGCTGGACGCAGACTGGACCAGAGCGTTCAGGATCACCGCGAGAGAGAAGGCGAGCCACAGTACATCCGTACCCAGCCGCAACGCGAGCAATCGTCTTGCGGCTTCGGCTGGATTGGACAGGGTCAGAACGACCAGGTTGAGCAGTGCGGTGGAATTCATTTAGCAGCCTTTTGCGATTGCTTGAGGCCCGACAACCAGAACCAGAGAAAAACCGCAACCCATAACAGCCCCACAAGTGTTTGCGCTGACCCTGGGCCGATGAAACCGGATACCAGCCCATTCAGCAACACCAAAGGCGCTGACGCGAGAAGCGCCCAGAACAAGGCTAGCCGCGCGCCATAGCTGGTGCCAACGCCCCCCATCATCCGCGCGATGAAATGGGTGAGCCAAGCAAGAAGATAAAAGCACAATGGCAGAATAAAGACCGAGCCCAACAGGGCCCCGCCCATCAGCATGTTCAGCTCTACCCCTTCCAGATGAGCCCTCCGTGCAAGTCCGGGCAATTGTGCGATAAAGCCTATTACACAGAACGCCATCACAAACGCCAATGCGCGATCTTCGCGCGGCCCCATATCAAGCAGCCGACGCACCACACGCCCCGGTCCGCGATACGTGGCCACGATATCAGTTGTGACAGGCATCAGCGTCGGCGTGCCAGCCAATCTTGCAATCGGGACACGATATCAGCTGCCAGATCCTCGTCCTCGATTTCATCAACGGCTTCAGCCAGGAAGGCCAGTGTCAACATGTCGGTTGCTTCTGCCGTTGGGACGCCACGGGAGCGCAGGTAGAACAAAGCCGTTTCATCAATGGCGCCCGAGGTCGAACCGTGCGAACACGCAACGTCATCGGCGTAAATCTCGAGCTCGGGTTTGGCGAGGAACTGACTATCATCGTCCAGAAGCAACGACTGGCTGATCTGGTAACCGTCGGTTTTCTGAGCGCCTTCCTTTACCAAGATCTTGCCCTGAAAAACACCCGTCGCCCCGTTGCGAAGCACCTTCTTGAACACTTGGCGGCTTTCGCAATTCACCGCATCATGGGTGACAAAGACCGTGTCATCATGGAGAAAATCACCATCTCCAACACACGCACCCGCCACGTGCGCGACCGCATCGTCACCCGTCAGTTCGACGACTTGCTCGTTTCGCGTTAAAACTCCGTTCACGGTCAGCGTGAAGGATTTATAGACGGATTCTTTACCAAGCCGCGAGAACATATGAGTTGCCGCACGGCGTTGATGATCCCGACCCTGCGCACGGATATGATGCAGTGTGCCATTGTCGGCGATATCGATCTCCATGCATTTGTTGAAGCGCGAAGCTGCGGGTCCGTTTTCAAGGATCGTGACTTCGGCACCGCTTTCAACCCGAACGACATGATGCAGGATTGCATCCGACGTTTCGGATTCATGGCGATAAATCAGGTTAATCGGTTTGCTCGGCTTGCCAGATACATGAATGGCAACGCCGTCAGATGCATAGGCCGTGTTCAGCGCCGCCAAGGGACGCGCCACTGGATTTTGGCCTTTTGCTTCAAGAACGCCGTATAACTCTTTGGCCCAATGGATATCTTTGCAACAGATATCTTCCAGCCGATCGATCGTTACACCCTCCAGAGACAGATCATCAGAGTCTTCCGGGCTGAATACGCCATCAATGAAAACGATCTTCAGCCGGTCGAGCGCGTGGAACAGAGCCGGTTCATCCGTTTTGAACAAAGCAGCACTGGGAGCTTCCGCAGAAACCAGAGTGTCTGGACGGGTATATTTCCAGTATTCATCTCGACGACTGGGCAAACCCATCGCGCGTACACGTGCAATTGCGGCTTCGCGCGCTTTCCGTGTGCATCCCGCATCCGGCATGGTCAGCGCTGCCAGCCGTTCCTCGGTCGCCGTTTGTTTTGCTTGGGGCAAAGCCATCAGTTCACCTCGGCCAGAATGTCGGCATAGCCGTTGTTTTCCACTTCCAGCGCGAGTTCGGGGCCGCCGGATTTCACGATGCGACCATCCGCCATGATGTGAACCACGTCAGGTTTGATGTGATCGAGAAGCCGCTGATAGTGCGTGATAACAAGGAACCCGCGCCCCTCATCACGCAACGCGTTCACGCCCTCGGCCACCAGCTTCATCGCGTCTACGTCAAGGCCCGAGTCCGTTTCGTCCAGGATACACATCTTCGGCTCTAGCATCGCCATTTGCAGGATTTCGTTGCGCTTTTTCTCACCACCCGAAAAGCCAACATTGACCGGACGTTTCAACATTTCAGCGTCGATTTTCAGCGCCTTGGCCTTGGCACGAACCTCTTTCAAAAAATCCGTCGCCGACAGCTCTTCCTCGCCACGTGCTTTTCGCTGCGCATTCACGGCGGTGCGCAGGAAGGTCATGTTGCCCACACCGGGAATCTCGACCGGGTACTGGAACGCCAGAAACACACCTGCGGCTGCACGTTCTTCCGGTTCCATCTCAAGCAGATCCTCGCCATCAAGCGTCGCGCCGCCCTCGGTCACCTCATAGCCATCACGGCCTGACAACACGTAGCTGAGCGTCGATTTGCCCGAGCCATTCGGCCCCATGATCGCGTGCACTTTGCCAGGCTCAACCGTCAGGTCGACCCCTTTCAGAATTTGCTTGTCTTCTTCCTCAAGTTTGACGTGCAGGTTATTGATTTCCAGCATTTTCTGTCCTTTAGCATCTCGCAAGGGGCGCATTGCGGCCCCGATAAGTTCTTATCCCAGCACCTTGCGGATCACGCGGGCGATGATCCATCCAAGCAACGCGCCTGCGCCCACTGCCCAAACCGGGTTTATGAAGTCCATGTACTTGGTATTGACGTAAGCAACCCCCAACAGGCCGCCGAGCACCGGCAACGCATAGCCAAGCACGGTCAGGACATCGTCCTTTCGGATTCGCTGTTGGGGTTTTGGTGTCATCAGCCGACTGATCCCTCAAGGCTGATTGCCACAAGCTGTTGCGCTTCCATCGCAAATTCCATCGGCAGCGCCTGCAGAACGTCCTTGCAGAACCCGTTGACGACCAAGGCCACGGCTTCTTCCTCGTCCATGCCACGCTGACGGCAATAGAACAGCTGATCGTCATCCACTTTTGATGTCGTCGCCTCGTGCTCGACCCGAGATGAGTTGTTCTTCACCTCGATATACGGAACCGTATGCGCCCCGCATTTGTCGCCAATCAGCAAGCTGTCGCACTGCGTATAGTTGCGGCTGTCCTTGGCCTTTGGATGCATCGACACCAGACCACGATAGGTATTCTGCGCCTTACCGGCGCTGATCCCTTTCGATACGATCCGCGACTTGGTGTTCTTGCCCAGATGCACCATCTTGGTGCCGGTGTCGGCTTGCTGCATGTTGTTCGTGATCGCGATCGAGTAGAACTCACCCTGGCTATCGTCGCCACGCAGGATGCAGGACGGGTATTTCCAGGTTACGGCTGAGCCGGTTTCGACCTGCGTCCACATCACCTTGGAGCGATCACCCCGACAATCGGCGCGCTTGGTCACGAAGTTGTAGATCCCGCCCTTGCCATTCTCATCTCCGGGGAACCAGTTCTGAACGGTCGAGTATTTCACCTCGGCATCTTCTTCGACGATGATCTCGACAACCGCCGCGTGCAACTGAGCGGTGTCGCGCTGGGGCGCGGTGCAGCCTTCCAGATACGAGACGTAAGAGCCCTTGTCGGCGATGATCAGCGTGCGCTCAAACTGGCCGGTATTTTCTGCATTGATGCGGAAATATGTGCTCAGTTCCATCGGGCAGCGCACGCCGGGCGGGACGTAGACGAATGAACCATCCGAGAATACAGCCGAGTTGAGCGTGGCATAGAAATTGTCCGAGACCGGTACGACCGTCCCCAGGTATTTCTTGACCAGTTCCGGATGCTCTTTGATCGCCTCGGAAATCGAGCAGAAGATAACGCCGGCTTTCTTCAACTCTTCCTGAAAAGTCGTCCCGACCGACACCGAGTCAAATACTGCATCAACAGCAACCTTACGGCCTTCTGCCGGTGCATTCTCAGCGCCCTCGACACCTGCCAGGATCATCTGTTCTTTCAGAGGGATACCCAGCTTTTCGTAAGTCGCCAGAAGCTTGGGATCGACCTCATCCAGAGATTTGGGTTTATCTTCCATCGATTTCGGACGGGCATAATAATACTGGTCCTGAAAGTCGATCGGCGGGTAGTGCACCATCGCCCATTTAGGCTCTTCCATCTGGGTCCAGCGCTCGAACGCGGCCAGACGCCATTCGGTCATCCACTCAGGTTCATCATTTTTGTCCGAGATCAGACGAACGATATCGGGATTCACGCCTTTTGGCGCATACTCCATCTCGATATCAGTTTCCCAGCCGTATTTATAAGTGCTGACCTCGCGAACCGCGTCTACGGTTTCCTGATCGACACCCTCTTTCACCTGGGTCTGGTCCAAAGCGGCCATAATTCACCCTCCGTCAGATCACGCGGCCCGCGCGCGATGCTTTTTCTCTTTTTCAAGCCACGTTTCCGCGAAACGCAGCACATCTTCTTCTGCCGTCTCTGGCCCCAGCGATACGCGGATTGCGCTGGAGGCCGTCATCTCATCAAATCCCATGGCCGTCAGTACGGCGCTTGCACGAACCTTGCCGCTGGAACAGGCCGAGCCCGCACTGATCGCGAAGCCTGACAAATCCATCTGCATGACCTGTGTCTCGCCCTTCCATCCCGGTGTGGCGAAGCACAGAGTGTTGGGGAGTCGCCCTTGGTCTTTCCCGACAAAAATAGTAGCTTTCGTACCAGCCTCAAGAGCGTTTTCTAGAATATTTCTAAGTTCTGCAACGTTTTCCCAAACGCCATTTGCTAAATCACGGGACGCGGCTTCAGCTGCTGCTCCGAACCCCGCAATTCCAGTGACATTTTCTGTGCCCGAGCGACGCCCCATCTCCTGCCCGCCGCCCTTGATTTGCGCAGCAAGATCGGTGCCGCGTTTCATCACCAACGCCCCGATCCCTTTTGGCCCGCCAAGTTTGTGGGCTGAAATCAGCGCCATCTCAGCCCCCAGCCAGTTGAAGGCTATCGGCAACTTACCAAAAGCCTGAGTTGCGTCAGTGACCGCAAGACCGGCAGGCAAAGACTGAACAATCCCGGTTTCTGAATTGGCCAGTTGCAGCGTGGATTGGGGCGCGTTCAGCACGTCAACATGCCCACTCTGGGCCACAGGCAAAACCTCATCAATCCAGGCCCTTACCGCGTCATGTTCAATCGCTGCGCCTTGAAAATCGCGCCCCGCCATGGCCAAAGCCGCTGCCTCAGTCGCGCCGGATGTAAACACGATGTCGGCACCATCGGCCCCAAACGCTGTTGCGATTTGAGTGCGCGCTTTCTCGACCACCGCTTTTGCGGCGCGCCCTTCGGCATGGACCGAGGACGGATTGCCCACCAAATCCATCGCCGCGATCATTGCATCGCGGGCCTCGGGCCTCAGAGCGGCGGTTGCGTTATGGTCGAGATAAACCCGTTTCATAGATGTATCTTTTCCAAGATGGGTTTTGACGGAACACAGAAACACGTCATCAGATCAATCGTCCACGACTGCGAACAAGCTGGGAACAGCAGGACACGGTGCAAGATCATTCCGGATTACATCCGACAGCCGCGTTTGATGCAGGAATACGTAAACATTCGCGCTCAGGCTTTCCCACAACCGATTGGTCAGTGACTGCGCCCGGCTGCCCGAAGACGCGCCCGAGGCACCTGCCCCCTTGTGCATCGCATCCACCGTCTCATCAACCGCGGCCAGTATCTCGACCACACGGATTTCCGAGGCAGGTCGCGCCAGGCGATAGCCCCCACCCGGTCCGCGTACTGAACTGACCAGATCAGCTCGGCGAAGTTTCACAAAAAGCTGCTCCAAATACGGTAGTGAAATATCCTGACGTTCGGAAATCTCGCCCAACGTGACAAGTTTGTCCGAGGACTGAAGGGCGATATCCGCCAGCGCAACCATCGCATAGCGGCCTTTGGTCGACAGCTTCATTTTGTTTCCTTCAGGCAAGAACTGCGCGAAAACATTGACGTCGCCCGAGCCAGTGCGTATCTCCCACTGACAGCGTTTTCACGCGACACAATGTAATTAGAACCGTTCTAAGGTACCTGAGGATTACCGTCAAGATAATCTCGGGGCCGACGCGTCAAAAAACAGGACCAAAGCACACATGCCCGAGGTGATTTTTCCCGGACCCGAAGGCCGCCTGGAAGGCCGCTACCACCCGCAAAAGGAAAAAGACGCACCGATCGCTATCGTGCTTCACCCGCATCCACAATTTGGCGGGACCATGAACAACAAGGTGGTCTATAACCTGCATTACGCCTTTTACAACATGGGCTTCACGGTTCTGCGTTTTAACTTTCGCGGCGTTGGTCGCAGCCAGGGCGAGTATGACCAGGGTGTAGGTGAGCTGAGCGATGCAGCATCAGCGCTGGATTACCTTCAGTCGATGAACAACAACTCCAAGCATTGCTGGGTCGCTGGGTTCTCGTTCGGTGCATGGATCGGAATGCAGCTTCTGATGCGCCGCCCCGAGATCACTGGCTTCATCAGTGTATCGCCGCCCGCAAACATGTACGACTTTTCGTTCCTGGCACCCTGCCCGTCTTCTGGCTTGATCATCAACGGATTGGCGGACCGTGTGGCACCACCTGCAGACACTGCGTCTCTGGTCGGAAAGCTACATGAACAAAAGGGTATCACCATCACCCATAATGAGGTGGAAGGTGCCGATCACTTCTTCCAAGACCGCCACATGGACACGCTGATGACAGATGTGACGGATTACGTGAAACGCCGCCTGACAGAGAATACGCGCTGATGTCCGATACCATCACTACCCTCGCCGCCAGATTGGCCGAGGACACGATGAAGGTTATGGACGAGACGGGCGAGGATCGATTCTTTGTGGAGGTTGGAGACGTTCTCGGTGCAGCCTCGCAATCTCTGGAAGAAGCGTTCTTGACCGAAATCCGGGTTAGGCTGGCGGAACGCAAGGCGCGGCAATTCGTGGTGAAAAGACTGTCTGAACACCGATCCAAGCTGAAAGCGATCGAAAAGCAGTAAAGATTTCTTAGCGTCTGAAGAAAAGAAAAGGAGCCCGAAAGCTCCTTTTCGAGGATATCGCTCGGTGGGCGCCTAAACCGGAAAACCTGTGAACCGCTCAACATTCTGGGCTGCATCAATGTCGACGGACCCCCCGTCTGCAAGCCACCCCAACGCCACAATCAAAACCGAAGCGATAATGACCGATTTTGCAAAAGTCGTCATCTTATCAAACTCATTAAAAACACACTAAAAACAATCGAGTGTTTAGCACGAATGCAAAAGCCCGAATAGTCGGGTTTACCTGACCTTTGGTAAAGTTAGGGTTTTGATCATCTGCATGTGAATCCCCTTGCCCAAATGATCGCAAGTATGCTCAACCTTTCGCGATAATTCAGAGAGGCATCGCTCGTGCCAAAGACCTACCTAATCCTAATGTTGGCTGTTATCGCGGAAACCATCGGCACGACTGCGTTGCAGGCTAGCCATCAGTTTACGCGATTTTGGCCATCGGCTCTTGTCGTGGTTGGCTATGGGTCGGCCTTTTATCTTATGGCCCTCACGTTAAAGGTCATGCCTGTGGGCATTGTCTATGCAATTTGGTCGGGCCTTGGTATTGCCCTGATCGCACTGATTGGATTTCTGGTTTTTGGCCAAAAACTCGATTGGCCCGCAGTCTTGGGTTTGGGCATGATTTTGAGTGGCATTCTGATCATCCACCTGTTTTCAGCCACAGCGGGCTACTGACCGCCGGTTAGGGCTGGTATATTTTGTCGCGCCGCGTTATGCGCGCGGCAACTTCCCGTTCAAAGGCTGACCTCTCATGGACCTGCGCAACATCGCAATCATCGCTCACGTGGACCACGGCAAGACGACCCTGGTGGATGAGCTGCTTAAACAATCCGGCGCGTTCCGGGAAAACCAGGCCGTGGCAGAACGCGCCATGGACAGCAACGACCTGGAACGCGAACGCGGCATTACCATCCTGGCCAAAGCCACCAGCGTTGAGTGGAAGGATACCCGCATTAACATCGTCGACACCCCCGGCCACGCTGATTTCGGTGGGGAAGTCGAACGTATTCTCAGCATGGTCGACGGCGTTGTACTGCTGGTCGACGCCGCCGAAGGCCCGATGCCGCAAACCAAATTCGTGACCTCAAAGGCGTTGGCTTTGGGCCTGCGCCCGATTGTCGTGCTGAACAAGGTCGACAAACCCGATGCCGAGCCTGATCGCGCGCTGGACGAATGTTTCGACCTTTTCGCCAACTTGGGCGCCGATGACGATCAGCTGGACTTCCCGGCCATGTATGCTTCGGGCCGGTCCGGCTGGGCCGATATGGAGCTTGACGGTCCGCGCAAGGACTTGACCGCCCTGTTCGATCTGATCGTTGATCACGTCCCCGCCCCCAAGCAGATCGAGAAAAAGGACGAACCGTTCAGGATGCTCGCCACCACTTTGGGCAGCGATCCATTCATCGGTCGCATTCTGACCGGTCGTGTGGAAAGTGGAACTCTGAAAGCAGGTGACAGCCTCAAGGCACTCAGCCGAGATGGCACCCAGATTGAAAGCTTCCGCGCGTCGAAAATCCTTGCATTCCGTGGATTAGCTCAACAACCCATTGACGTCGCTGAAGCAGGCGACATTGTCACGATTGCGGGTATGAGCAAAGCCACCGTGGCAGATTCCCTTGTATCACCGCAAGTCGAAGAGGCCCTACCTGCCCAGCCTATCGATCCGCCAACCATCACAGTGACCTTCGGCATAAACGATTCCCCGCTGGCCGGTCGTGACGGCAAAAAGGTTCAGTCTCGGGTCATTCGTGATCGCCTGATGAAAGAAGCCGAATCGAACGTAGCCATCCGCATCAGCGACACGCCCGGCGGCGAAGCCTTCGAGGTTGCTGGTCGCGGCGAATTGCAGATGGGTGTTCTGATCGAAAACATGCGTCGCGAAGGATTCGAGCTTAGCATCTCTCGCCCACAGGTTTTGTTCCGCGAGGAGGACGGCCAGCGCCTTGAACCTATCGAAGAAGTCACGATCGATGTGGATGATGAATATTCTGGCGCGGTGATCGAGAAAATCACGGGTGCGCGCAAAGGTGAACTGGCTGAAATGCGCCCTGCAGGGGCAGGCAAGACCCGGATCATCGCCCACGTGCCGTCTCGTGGCCTGATCGGCTATCACGGAGAGTTCCTGACCGACACACGTGGAACTGGTGTCTTGAACCGTGTCTTCCACGGCTGGGCGGCCCATAAAGGACAGATCCCCGGCCGACGCGCAGGTGTTCTGATCTCGATGGAAAACGGCCAGGCGGTTGCCTATGCGCTTTGGAATTTGGAAGAGCGTGGCCGCATGTTCGTTGGCCCGCAAACTGATGTCTATCAGGGCATGGTGATCGGAGAGCATTCGCGAGACAACGATCTGGAAGTGAATCCGCTGAAAGGTAAGAAGCTGACAAACGTGCGTGCCAGCGGCTCGGACGACGCAGTAAGGCTGACCCCTCATATTCAGTTCTCGCTTGAAGAGGCAATCGCCTATATCGACGACGATGAACTGGTCGAGGTTACACCCAATGCGATCCGGCTTCGCAAACGTTATCTGGATCCGCACGAGCGTAAACGAATGTCAAAATCAGCCTGATCAATGCTGTGAACTTGTTCACGTTTTGGAAACATTGCCACATTCGTGACATTTTTGCGTCAGGCTAGAAACAACACAGAAAAAGAAGACCTGGTGCAACAGCAGGTCTTCTTTTTGTTTTTTATGGATTAATCGTGTTTGAGTGAGCTGGATCACAGAAATCCAACAGAAAGTTTGCTTGAAAATAGGCGATAGAAAGAGGACTTTGTGTTCAAAGTGTGACGCCGTTTGAGTATACGGCAATTTAGTTAACGAGTGCTTAAGGAGCGTGCGATGCGCATCAAATCCAAACTGTTATCGATTGCTTTTGCTTCCGCAATCTTACCCTTCATCTTCGGAAATTCCGCTCAGGCGGCTGGTACTTGCACAGTGAGCACGGCCAAACAGTCTGTTTCGTCGAACACTCTTTGTGCCTGCGACGTGGTTACTTCAGGCATGCTCCGTTACATCCAACGGCGCGCCGACTTCGAGTCGATCCTGGAGCGTACAATTCTTGATTGCCCGAGATTTGCAGCTGTTTTGACTGACTTGCCTACGGCGAGCATCGGCATTAACCCGCAGCGCACGGGTGACGGTGCCTCAGACGAAAGAACCGAGCGCGATAGGCCTGATACCCCGGTCACACCCGATACGCCTGATACGCCTGACACGCCCGATACGCCTGAGAAGCCAAACGGCGACGACGAAAAAGCTAAGGAAGAAAGAAAAAAGGCAAAGGAAAACAGGAAAAAGGCGAAAGAAGAGCGTGAAAAGGCAAGGGAATACAGGGAAAGAGTCAAAGATAAAAGAAAGACAATCAAGCAGCACCGGCAAACGGCTAAAGACTATTCTGAAAAAGCCAAGCAACTACGTGACGCTGGCGATAAAAAGGGTGCGAAGCAGGCAAGGGAACAAGCGCGACTGTTTGCTGGGTGGGCCAAAGAAAGCCAAGCTTGGGCTAATGAGCAACGTGCCTACGCACAACAACATGCCGCTAACGCCAAGATGTACCGGGAAAGTGCCCGGCAGTCGCAAGAGCGTTTGGGAAAACTGTCAATAGCCGAAGCCAAACGGGTCAAAGACAGGGCCAAATCCCAAGAACGCAGAGCTGAGCGCGAAAAAGAGGATGATCGCGGTCATTAATTCCTTCGATCAGGGTTGTGCGCGACCATAGCGCCACTGACGAGAATAGCGGATGGGCGGCGTGCAGATGCACCCGCCCACTCTAGTTGAGGTCGAAGAACTCAGCTTTTTCCATAAACTCCCAGCCATCTGGCGGGCTGCTTAGGATCTTGCATCCTCAGGAACAGATAGCGCGTCGCCTTCCAAGGCTTGATCTGATTGGTCAAATTATCCAGAACCAGATCGCCGTCGCTTGACCGATAGACCAAAACAGCATGAGAGTTTCTGCGCGTATCCAACACTGTCGCGAGCAGTAGTTTACGAGGGTCGAAACCAGCCTGGATCAAATCTCTTTTCTTTAGAAGCGCAAAATCTTCGCAGTCACCACCGCGCGACGTTGGAAGCGCCCAAAGTTCACTGGTTTTGTATTGCGACTGATCCGTGACCTCTCGCGTGGATCGATTAACGCGGCGGTTGATCTCTTTGACAAGCTTCAATTCTTGGCTGGTAGATAAGGAACCGATACCTTTTTGCGCACATGCCCAGGAATATTTACCGCAAAGCTGACGCGCACCCGAGGGTGGTGGCGAGGCAGCGATACTCGGGATAAACGCGGCATCTTTCGCCGATGCTTCAGTCCCAAACAACAGCGAACCGTTAATCAGGATAGCCAAACCAAACAGCCCGCCAAGCTTGGCAGCGCTCTTTAAGTGGGCGTCTAAGGTCGTACCAAAGAATTTCATGCCTGTCCCTCGAGTCCTATTAGTCCCTGCAAACTGCGTGGATCAGAACCCATCTGTATACCGGACCATATCCGCAAACCGTGGTTGTCACGCAATCAAATCCGAGATTGAGCGGAAAAAACGGCGGAAATTCGTCACATTTCGTGACCATTTCCGCGCAAGAAAGTGGCGCGAAGTGCCACAATCGGACAGAGAAATATGTTCAAAATCAACAGGAAGCACGCACAACCCATTGTAATAATGTGTATAAATTCAGAGCGATCGTGAAGAGCCGCCCACACTAAAATGCATGGCAGGTCGCACGGCTCTGGGCCGGGCAGAATTTGCAAATTTCATGCGAAGGTAGATTGAGCCTGATTCTCAGTCGGTAATTTCAACGACCACCAGCTCTCGCTCGCTGGCGCCACGGGCATGATCCAGTGCCTGCTGATATGCAGGAGAATTGTAGCACTCTACCGCAGCCTCGACGGTTGGGAAGCGGGCGACCACATTGCGTGGTCGCTCTTTGCCCTCTAACTGCACGTAACGAGCCGCGCGGGCGATGAATTCACCCCCATGCGCCGCAATTGCCGGCCCTGCAAGCTCGGCGTATTTTCCATAAGCATCGGCGTCTGTCACAGTGACGTGTGCGATCCAAAGTGCTGGCATCTTATCCTCCCAAAACCTGTTCAGCGGCCTTGATTGCAGCCTCTGCATTCGAGGCATCCTTGCCCCCACCCTGTGCCATGTCAGGCCGTCCACCACCGCCCTTGCCGCCAAGTTCAGTCACCGCCGCGCGGACCAGATCCACCGCAGATACCGTGTCTGTCAGGTCCGAAGTGACACCCGCTGCGACAGCCGCTTTGCCCCCAGTATCAGCAATCAATAATACTGCGCCCGTACCCAAACGGCTTTTGTGCTCATCAATCAATGCAGGCAGGTCCTTTCCGGAAACACCCGAGAGCGACTGCGCAAAGAACGCCACACCGTTTACATCGCGCGCTTCAGCGCCACTGCCCTGCCCCGCACCTCCGGCCATCGCCAGATCACGGCGCAACTGCGCAACTTCGTTTTGCAGCGACTTACGCTCATCCAGCAGAGTCTTTACACGCGCCACAACGTCATCAGGCTGCGCTTTCAACTCAAGCGCAATTGAGGAAAGGCGATGATCCTGTTTCGACAGATACTTAAATGCGTCATCACCGGTCAAAGCCTCGATCCGCCGCACGCCCGCGCTGCTGGCACTGTCGCCCAGCACGACGAAGGTTCCGATATCACCGGTCTGGCGCACATGGGTACCGCCACACAGTTCAATCGACCATGTTTCGCCATCCTGGCCTTTGCCGGTGGGTGCTTTGCCCATCGAAACCACGCGCACCTCATCCCCGTATTTCTCACCGAACAGAGCTTGAGCGCCCAGTTCACGGGCGTCATCAGGTGTCATAATCCTGGTTTCCACGGTTGAGTTTTGCCGGATGAATGCGTTCACCTCTCGCTCAACTTTCTGCACTTCTTCCAGTGTCAGAGCCTTGGAATGGCTGAAATCGAACCGCAAACGATCTGATGCGTTGAGCGACCCGCGCTGCGCCACGTGGTCACCCAATGTCTCGCGCAGAGCTTCATGCAGAAGGTGCGTCGCGGAGTGGTTGGCACGAATGGCCGTGCGGCGCGCGTGATCGACTTCCAGCTCAACTGCGTCACCTTTTGAGATCGCCCCATGATCAATCGTGACCTTGTGAGCATAGACTTTGCCATCAGCAAACTTTCTGGTGTCTTCAACGCGGGCGATATCGTCGCGCTCATCCAGCCTGCGAATTTCACCGGTGTCGCCGACCTGGCCGCCGGCCTCGCCATAGAACGGTGTCTGATTGACTACGACCCAGCCGGTACCACCCTTCTCGATCTTGTCGACCAATACACCATCGACCACCAACGCAGCGACCTGCCCTTCGGCCTTTTCAGTATCGTAGCCAAGGAAATCGGTCGCACCGGCCGCATCCAGCACATCGAACCAAACCACCTGATCGGCAGATTCGCCAGACCCGGCCCACGCCGCGCGAGCCTTGGCTTTTTGTTCGGCCATGGCCACGTCAAATCCATCGGTGTCGACGGTTCGACCTTTCTCGCGCAGCGCATCCTGCGTCAGATCAAGCGGGAAACCATAGGTATCATACAGTTTGAACGCCGCGTCTCCGGGTAGTGGATCGCCTTCAGGTAGGCCCGAGACTTCCTCATCCAACAGCTTCAAACCGCGATCCAAAGTTTGCTTGAACCGAGTTTCCTCAAGCAGCAGTGTCTCTTCGATCAGTGGCTGCGCCTGACCAAGCTCTGAATATTGCGCACCCATCAATTGCACCAGCGTGGGTACCAGGCGGTGCATCACCGGATCTTTGGCCCCCAACAGATGCGCATGGCGCATCGCGCGGCGCATGATACGGCGCAGAACATACCCTCGCCCATCATTTGACGGCATCACACCATCCGCGATCAGGAACGAAGTTGAACGCAAGTGGTCCGCAATCACGCGATGATGCACGTTTTGATCCCCATAAGGATCAACACCGGTCGCATCCGCGGAGGCTTCGATCAGCGTTTTGAACAGATCGGTGTCATAATTGTCGTGGCTGCCTTGCAGCAACGCTCCAATGCGTTCCAATCCCATGCCGGTGTCGATCGACTGCATGTCGAGTTCGACCATCGAGCCGTCTTCGAACTGTTCGTTCTGCATGAAAACGATGTTCCAGATTTCGATGAACCGATCACCATCTTCCTCAGCCGAACCCGGAGGCCCACCCCAGATGTGATCACCGTGGTCATAGAAAATCTCGGTGCACGGGCCGCAGGGGCCGGTAGGGCCCATTTGCCAGAAATTGTCATTGGTAGCGATGCGGATGATCCGGTCTTCAGGGACACCAACCTTTTTCCAGATTTCAAATGCCTCATCATCGGTGTGATAGACAGTGGCCAACAGACGGTTCTTATCGATACCAAACTCTTTGGTGATCAGTTCCCAAGCGAACGGTATCGCCTCATGCTTAAAGTAATCCCCGAATGAGAAATTCCCCAGCATTTCAAAGAACGTATGGTGGCGAGCGGTATAGCCCACATTGTCCAGATCGTTGTGTTTGCCGCCTGCACGCACGCATTTCTGTGCAGTGGTAGCACGGCTGTAGTCGCGGGTTTCGACGCCAGTAAACAGATTCTTGAACTGAACCATACCCGAGTTGACGAACATCAGTGTCGGATCATTGCGCGGAACCAGCGGGCTGGACGCAACCACTTCGTGCCCCTGCTTGGCAAAGTAGTTCAGGAAGGTAGATCGAATGTCGTTCAGCGTTGGCATAAGGCTCTCTCGGCGCGCAGTCGTTATGGTCAGCAAAGGTTTAGCCCCACCCCCCGAGAGTGTCCACAGCATTGGCCCATCCGAAACGAAACAAGGCGGCCCCGAGGGGCCACCCTGTTCCAGATATTTTAGCACTACCGGGGTGCCGGGGGATTTCTTCGGTTCCCCCTCAGGCACGCTTTAAGCTTCGAGGATGTCATCCTCTTCCGTTTCGGGTGGCATTTCAAAGTCTAACCCATGCGCGGCACGTATTTTGTCTTCGATCTCGAGCGCCGCACGGGAATTGTCACGCAGATATTGCTTGGCATTCTCACGCCCCTGCCCGATCCGCTCATCACCGTAGCTAAACCACGAACCCGACTTTTCGACCACACCGGCCTTGACGCCCAGATCCAGAAGCTCACCCATTTTGCTGATGCCTTCGCCATACATGATGTCGAATTCCACCTGCTTGAACGGCGGTGCCACCTTGTTCTTGACGACCTTGACGCGGGTCTGGTTGCCCACAACTTCGTCCCGATCCTTGATCGCACCGATACGGCGAATATCCAGACGGACCGAGCTGTAGAATTTCAACGCATTACCACCGGTAGTGGTTTCCGGGCTGCCAAACATCACACCGATCTTCATCCTGATCTGGTTTATGAAGATCACCATGCAGTTCGAGCGGTTGATCGAGCCGGTCAGCTTGCGCATCGCCTGGCTCATCAGCCGGGCCTGAACACCCACGCTGCTGTCACCCATGTCGCCTTCCAACTCGGATTTCGGCGTCAGCGCCGCAACCGAGTCGACCACGACCATGTTCACGGCCCCCGACCGCACCAAGGTGTCGGTGATCTCAAGTGCCTGCTCGCCGGTGTCGGGCTGAGAGATCAGCAATTCATCCAGATCCACACCCAGCTTGCGCGCATATTGAGGGTCCAGTGCATGTTCTGCGTCGACGAACGCGCAGACTCCGCCGCGTTTTTGCTGTTCAGCGATGCAGTGCAGCGTCAGCGTGGTCTTACCCGAGCTTTCCGGGCCATAAATCTCGACGATCCGGCCCATCGGCAAGCCGCCGATCCCCAGAGCGATATCCAAGCCCAGCGATCCGGTCGAACTCGCATCGATATCCTGCTTGGAATCTTCGCCCAACTTCATGATCGAGCCTTTGCCGAACTGCCGTTCGATCTGGGCCAATGCGCTGTCGAGCGCCTTTTGCTTGTCTGCGTTTTTCTTGTCGCTCATCGTCAGAAGATCCGCCATTGTCCTGTCGCCTTCTCTTTTGTCACACCCTTGATCGGGCGGCAATCGCTGCTTTGTTCGCCTCTTGTTCCTTATGGGACCAAAAAGAGAACATTTCAACTAAAACTTATGAAAACTACTCTTCAGCAATTGTGTTAAAGAGTCGTTTACGACAATCTGGGACATGAAAGGCATTGAAGAGAAAAGATAAATGCTTGTTTTCTATGAAAAGCGGCTTGCGCTTCTGTCTGTTCCAAAGACCGGCTCCACCGCGTATCAATCAGCTTTGCGCGATCGGGCCGATATCGTCGTGTCCGGACCAACAGACCTGAAACATGCGAACATGCGTCGCTATGATCGCTTCTTCCAGACCATGTTTCGCAAGATGTTTGATGCAGAAATGGACGTCATGGCCATTGTGCGCGAACCTGTCGATTGGTTGGGAAGTTGGTATCGATATCGAACGCGCGCCGAATTGGCAGGTCATCCGCATTCCACAAAAGGTTTAAGCTTCGAGGCATTCCTTGACGCCTATATGCAAAACCCCCGCCCGGCCTACGCAGATGTGGGATGCCAAACCGATTTTTTGCAACCCCGCAGTAACGGTAAAGGTGTTGCGCATATCTTCAAATATGACAGCCAGCAAAAGATACTGGATTTCCTTCAGAATCGGCTGGAATGTAAAATCGATCTACCACGAGAGAACGTCTCGCCCGCTTGCCCGATGGACTTCTCAAAACAAACTGAACTCCGGTTCCAATCATTGAACGCCGCAGAATACGCATTGTATCGTGCTGCCGAATAGCGTTTTCAATTCATTTGCTGAAACACCGCTTCGGTCAGCTGGGTCAACGAAAACGGCTTGGGCAGGAAGGTGGAATTTTCAATCTGAGGACCAGATTCGCCGAATGCCCCCTCAGTATAGCCTGACATGAAGACCACCCGAACGTTAGGGCGGGTTTTCATGGCCTCGCGCACCCAAGTCGGGCCGTCCATTCCGGGCATGACCACATCTGTAACAAAAACATCCACCAGCAAATTGGGGTCGTCCAACAATTGCAGTGCATCTTCGGCTGATTCAGCTTCAAGCACAGTGTAGCCTTTCAAGCGAAGCGCCCGCGTCGCGAAGGCGCGCACCGGGGCTTCGTCTTCGACCAACAGAACCACGCCTTCACCCAATCGGGAACTTTGCACCTCTGACGTATCGGGGGCCTCAGGCTCCGATTCTTGGACCCGGGAACTCACAGGCAAGAGCACGGTGAATTCCGTTCCCCGGTCCTGTACACTGTCGACAAATATGAAACCACCAGTCTGTTTTACGATCCCGTAAACAGTCGATAGCCCCAGCCCCGTCCCCTCGCCTGTGCGTTTGGTCGTATAAAATGGCTCAAACACTTTTTGCAGTTTGTCTGCAGGAATCCCGATGCCGCTGTCGATGACTTTGACCGTAACATATTCCCCCGGCTGTACCGTAGCCCGATCGCGCGTGATCGATTGATCCAATGTCACTACTTCGGTCTCGATCCGAATCTCCCCACCCTCGGGCATCGCATCACGCGCATTGACGACCAGGTTCATCAAGACCTGCTCTAACTGGCGCTTGTCCGCGCAGACGGATTTGAGCACCGGATCATGACTGAGCGTCAGGCGGACCTTCTCGCCCACAAGACGGTTTAGCAAATGGATAAGGTCTGAAATTGTATCTCGCAGATCCAGCACCTCGGGCCGGAGCGTTTGTTTGCGCGAAAAGGCCAGAAGCTGGCTGACCAACGCTGCAGCACGGTTGGCGTTCTGATTGATCTGTACAAGATCGCCGTAATTCGGGTCATCTTGGTCATGGCGCAACAGCAACAGATCACAATGCCCCGAAATCGCCGTCAGCAAGTTATTGAAATCATGTGCGACCCCGCCAGCCAATTGCCCAACGGCTTGCATCTTCTGGCCTTGGACAAACTGCGCCTCCATCGTTTTCAGTTCGGTGGCATCGTTCAGAACCGCAATAAGACAAACCTGACCATCCCTGAGAATCCGTGACAGCGTAACTTGCACAAACACCTCTTTGTCCTTGCGCACCAAACGCAGGAATTCAGACCGCGGTGCTGCGCCTTGTTCGGCAGCACTCGCCAGCCAGTCCCTGATCGGATAGCCGAGCCCCTGCATCATGCTTTCGATATTCGTCCGCCCCGGTTGGATCTCACCGACCAATTCAACTGCGAGGTGGTTTGCTTCGCTAACATCTCCATCGGGAGACATGCACATGATCGCAACTGGCAAATCTGCAAATGATGTCGTGTGCTGCGGTCCTTCGGCGTGCTGCAGCGGCGTCAAAAGCAACTCACGCACAATACCGCTGTGCCTTAGCGTTGTGACAGTGAATGGTGCTTCGGTTTCCCCGGTTTTAATCTGTATGATGCTACCATCAACTGCACCGCCAGCCTGAACCATCGGCTTGAGGCATGTGGGAATCTGACCAAAAAGTTCAATTGCCGCATCATTGGCATCCAGCACCACGTCATTTCGTCCGACCGTCAGAACCGGCCGCTTCACGCTGCGCCAGATCTGGGGTGCATCTATTCTAAAACGCCAGCAAAACCGATTTTCACCCAGCTTTGAAACAGACACCGGTATTGTTTGTCCGCGCGTGACAACATCTTCTTCCCAAAAGCCCCGTTTCAGGGCACGAGACTGCAAACGCAACAGCACCGCCGACGGGTTTGCAAATACGGTACGCAGAGACTCATCTAGTCGCGTACCCGCGTTCCGAATAAGACGCGCATTGGCCTGAGCGTTTGCAACTAGCACCTCGCCCGTCGCATCCGAAATGACACAGGCATCGGTTTCTTGCTCTAGAAAACCCGTCATCGCAGCGTATGTTTGCGCTTCGATCTGATTCAATATCCAAGCGCGCGCCAAGGCAAAGACCACTACTACCAGGAAGGACAAGCCAACGGCTGCGACCCCGGCACTTAACCGTGGCGGCAAAACGTTAAAGAAGGAAAGTACGCTCAATAAAATGGCGATCAATGCCAGCGAGGCATAGCGCCCACGATCAATGCCCCATCCACTTGATCGAGAGGGGTTAAATTCAGATTGAATAGACATAAACAGCCCGGATTATTACAATTTCTGATCAATATCTGCCTGCAATGGTTAATTGCTGCTTAATGATCAGTGACATAAACTTCTTAAGGTTGTGTTTTAAAGTTTATATTCGCGTCAAGTGTGCTGTAAAAAATCCATCGGTCCCGTGTGAAACCAGCCACGTTTTGCGGTATCCGCTCTGCCATTCGGGATTGCTGGCCAAGAATCCATCAATAATGCCGTCGTTTTCAATCGTCAGCATCGAGCAGGTCGCATAGGCAAGCACGCCTTTGGGCGCAACGAGAGGTGAAACGTCTCGTAGTATAGCGGCCTGAATCTGCGTCAGCTCGTCCAAGCGCTCCGGCGTAAGCGCCCATTTCCCTGCCGGTGCGCGGCGCCACGATCCGCTGCCGGAACAGGGCACATCTGTCAAAACGACATCGAACGGCGCCTGACTGGAGACTTGGCCTGTGGTCAAGATCGTGACATCTGCGCCCGCCCTTGCCGCGCGTGCTGACAAATCCCGCATGCGTTTGGGACTGGCATCATGGGCAAAGACGTGAACGCCGGGGGCCCTTGCCGCCAAAGCCAAAGCCTTACCACCGCCGCCTGCACAGTAGTCCAGAACTCGCATGCCTGGCTGCAAATCAAGCGCGGCAACAACCGCCTGGCTTGCGGCATCCTGCAACTCAACCAGCCCATCTGTATACGGACCGCTCTGAGATATCTTGCGTGCGCCCTCGGTAACTTCCAATGCAGTATCGCAGGCCGGATGTGGATGCGCCGTGATCTCCTCGGCAGCCAGTCGTTGAATGGCTGTAGACATGTCAGTTTTCAGCAGGTTGACCCTCAGATGAATCGGAGCGCGCGATTGTAGCGCGGCTGCGGCAAGTTCAGCTTCGTCCTTCAACGCGGCCTGAAATTGGGGCCACAACCACTCGGGGATATCCAGACGTTCTGCGTCGCTCCGAAATGACCTGGGTTGGTCAGCTTCGGTTACCTCTGCAGGTGCATACCGCGCACCCGAAAATAATGACGTTAGGTCTGAGTCCAAGGATCGGGCGGCACCGATCATCAGGCCGCGCCCCGTCTTGGACCCACCGAGCGCCGAGAAGGATCGTTTGCACCGCAATGCATCAAACACATGATCCCGGATCGCAGCGCGATCCTTAGATCCCGCGAACCGACTGCGTCGAGCCCAGCCGGTCAACGCCTTCTCGACCGGTGCACCGGCAAGAATGTCATCGAGGATCTCGATCGAGGCCTGAACCCGAGCAGCAGGTGTCATCGCGATTTCCGTTCGTCTACACGATCAATTTCGAGAGACCCCCTGAAGGATCTCACAAACTTACATCACGCGATAATTGGGGCTTTCCCGTGTGATCTGAACGTCATGCACATGGCTTTCCTTCAAACCTGCGCCAGTGATTTTGACAAAGTTGCAGTTCTGGCGCATCTCATCGACGGTGGCACAACCGGTATAGCCCATCGCCGCGCGCAAACCTCCAACCAGTTGGTGCACAACAGCGCTTGCGGACCCTTTGTACGGCACCTGGCCTTCGATGCCTTCGGGCACCAGCTTGTCATTCGCGGCGTCCTTCTGGAAATATCGATCCGCCGAGCCGCGCGCCATCGCACCCAGACTTCCCATGCCGCGATACGATTTGAACGAGCGGCCTTGATAGAGGATCACCTCGCCCGGGCTTTCATCCGTGCCCGCAATCATCGAACCGACCATGGCGCAGGATGCCCCTGCCGCAATCGCCTTGGCGAAATCGCCCGAGAATTTGATGCCACCATCCGCGATGACCGGAACTTCCCCCGCCGCAGCGGCACAATCCATGATGGCCGTCAACTGAGGGACGCCAACGCCCGCGACCATCCGTGTGGTACAGATCGAGCCGGGCCCGATGCCCACTTTGATCGCGTCTGCACCTGCATCGATCAGCGCTTTGGTGGCCTCGGCAGTGGCGACGTTACCGGCGATGATCTGAACCTCGTTCGACAGCGTCTTGGCACGTTTCACCGCATCCAGAACACCTTGCGAATGACCATGTGCGGTATCCACAACAATGATATCGACCCCGGAATCGACCAACTGCTCTGACCGCTCGAACCCCGCGTCTCCGACCGAGGTTGCAGCAGCCACACGCAGACGGCCCAACCGGTCTTTACAGGCCGTAGGGTTCAGCACGGCCTGTTCGGTATCTTTCAGCGTCAGTAAGCCTGTCAGCTTGCCCTCGCCATCGACGACCAGCAACTTTTCGATCCGACGCGCACGCATAAGGCTTTTGGCCTCTTCCAGATCGGCGGGCTCTTGCAGCATCGCCAGATTGTCAGAGGTCATCATCGCTTTGATCGGCGTGTCATCCGAGGTCGCAAAGCGCATATCTCGGTTGGTGACAATGCCGACGACACGACCGCTTTCTTCAACGACCGGGAAGCCGGTGAAGTTGTAGCGCTCTACCAAAGCCTGAGCATCTGCCAATGTTTGATCCGCGCGCAGCGTGACCGGGTTATAGACGATACCGGATTCGAACCGCTTAACCCGACGCACTTCGCGGGCCTGTTCCTCGACCGTGAGGTTTTTGTGCACCACGCCGATGCCCCCAGCCTGCGCCATGGCGATAGCCATACGCGCCTCGGTCACCGTGTCCATCGCCGAGCTTAGCAGCGGGATGTTCATCGTAATCTCACGCGTCACGCGTGTGCTCGTATCTGCCGTTGCCGGCAGCACAGAAGATGCGCCCGGAACCAGAAGAACGTCGTCGAAGGTGAGTGCCTCACGAATCTGCATTTGATAACCCCATGCAAAAGCCCGTTTGACGGTGACCCTATTGCATGGATTTCACCAGAGGGAAAGCCCCGAACCCAAGTTGTTTTCCCCTGCGGGCTTCTGCCACGCCCGAAAACGACGCAAGCAATGCAAAACGTGCCGCTGAATGCCCTTTCCCTTTGCGTTCAAACCCATATGTTCGCCGGCATACGCGCGAATACAAAGGCAGGCCATTCATGACCACCGATCCTCTTGTCGTTTTCACCCCGTCCGGCAAACGCGGACACTTTCCCGTTGGCACGCCAATCCTGACGGCAGCGCGCCAGTTGGGTGTCGATCTTGATTCAGTCTGCGGTGGACGCGGTATTTGTTCGAAATGTCAGATCACCCCCAGCTATGGCGAGTTTCCCAAGCATGGCGTGACCGTCTCGGAGGACGCGCTGAGCGAATGGAACGCGGTTGAACAGCGTTATGACGACAAACGAGGCTTGAAACCCGGGCGCCGTTTGGGCTGTCAGGCCTCGGTTCAGGGTGACGTGGTGATCGACGTGCCTCCTGAAAGCCAGGTTCACCGCCAGGTGGTCCGCAAGGCCGCCGCCGCCCGCGCCATCACCATGGACCCTGCAACACGCCTGTATTTCGTGGTGGTTGAAGAACCCGACATGCACTCGCCCACAGGCGATCTGGAACGGTTAGAACGCGCCCTGCGCGAGCAGTGGAAGATCGATGCAATCACCGCCGACCTGTCGCTGATGTCCAAGCTGCAGCCAGTGCTGCGCAAAGGGAAATGGGAGGTCACGGTCGCCGTCCACAAAGGCCACAAGGACAACGTGGCCCGTATCGTCGAAATTTGGCCCGGCCTGCACGAACATGGGCTTTACGGTCTGGCTATCGACCTCGGCTCGACCACCATCGCTGCGCACCTGACCGATCTGGAAACCGGTGAAGTCAAGGCTTCTTCCGGCCTGATGAACCCGCAAATTCGTTTCGGCGAAGACCTGATGAGCCGCGTGTCTTACGCCATGATGAATCCCGGTGGCGACAAGGAAATGACCCGGGCCGTGCGCGAAGCGATCAACGATCTGACCACTTCAATCGCTGATGAGGCCGGGATCGATGCCGCTTTGATCGTCGAAACAGTGTTCGTCTGCAATCCGGTCATGCACCACCTTCTGCTGGGTCTGGACCCGGTTGAACTGGGTCAGGCCCCATTTGCGTTGGCAAGTTCGGAAAGCATGTCCCTGCCTGCGCATGAGATGGACCTGACCACGATGAATCCACGCGCGCAGGTCTACATCCTGCCGTGTATTGCGGGCCATGTGGGTGCGGACTGCGCTGCCGTTGCCCTATCCGAGGAACCCGGCAAGTCCGACGATCTGGTACTGATCGTGGATGTGGGTACCAATGCGGAAATCTTGCTGGGCAACACCCACCGCGTTCTGGCCTGTTCATCACCCACCGGCCCCGCATTTGAGGGTGCCCAGATCAGCTCGGGCCAGAGAGCCGCGCCCGGTGCGATTGAACGAATCGAAATCGATCCTGTCACCAAAGAACCGCGTTTCCGCGTGATCGGGTCCGAGAAATGGTCGAATGACGAAGGCTTTGATCAGGACATTGCCACCACGGGCATCACCGGTATCTGCGGCTCAGGCATTATCGAGGCCGTGGCCGAGATGCGCATTGCAGGTCTTCTGGACGAAAGCGGGCTGATCGGCTCGGCCGCGCAGACGGGCACATCGCGTTGCATTCCCGAAGGCCGCACCAACTCTTATCTGATCCACGACGCCAGCGCCGAGGGCGGTCCGCGTATCACGGTAACTCAGGGTGATATCCGTGCCATCCAGTTGGCTAAATCCGCGCTCTACGCCGGAGCGCGTCTCCTAATGGATGAGATGGAGGTTGACCGTGTGGATCGCGTGGTACTGGCCGGTGCCTTCGGCGCGCATATTTCGACCAAACACGCGATGGTGCTGGGTATGATCCCTGATGCACCGCTGGAGAAGGTCTCCAGCGCGGGTAATGCCGCTGGAACCGGTGCCCGGATCGCGCTGTGTAACATCGGATCGCGGGCCGAGATCGAACGCGTGGTGCGCGAGATCACCAAGGTCGAAACGGCAATCGAGCCCAAGTTTCAGGACCATTTCGTCGCCGCCAATGCGATCCCGCACAAAACCGATCCGTTCCCTGAATTGGCCCAGGTCGTCACCCTGCCCGCTCCGTCCTTCAATACCGGCGGCGGGGATGAGGAAAAATCTGGCCGCCGACGCCGCCGGAGGTCATAGTCGCCCCATCCACAGGAGGCGAACATGACATCAGTGAACGAGGAACAGGCGGAATTCTGGGGAAACTCGGAACAAGGCACCAAATGGCTGACCTATGAGGATCAGCTTGACCACGCCTTTGCGCCTGTTCTTGATCTCGTTCTGAACCGGGCCGCCTTGTCGGCAGGCATGAAGGTGCTGGATATCGGATGTGGCACGGGCGTCAGTGCAATCGCTGCCGCCCGCGCGGTAGGGCCGAACGGGCACGTTCTGGCCGCTGACATTTCACAGCCCTTTCTGGACCGCGCAGCCAAACGTGCTGAAAGCGACGGGATACAGACTATCACTTTTCAGCACGCGGATGCGCAAACCTACGCGTTTGAACCCGGACAAATGGATGCCGCAATCTCCCGGTTTGGTGTCATGTTCTTTAGCGACTCGATCGCAGCATTCCGAAACATCGCCTCGGCACTGAAACCCGGTGGGCAAATGACGTTCGCTTCCTGGGGGCCATTGGACGTCAACCCGTGGTTCAAGATACCCCATGTCGTCGCCGTTCGGCGAATGGGTCAACCGCCCCGCGTAGACCGCTATGCGCCCGGGCCGCTGGCGTTCCACGACATCGACCATGTCAAAGGTCTGATGACCCAAGCGGGGTTGTCTGAAATAACCGGCGACGCGATCACAGTGAACCTGACGGGTTTTGGCGGAGTTGAAGGCACGGCGAGGCTGGTGACACGTGTTGGTCCTGCGGGCCGTGTTGTTGCTCATTTCGAAGGGAGTGAGGCTGATACTGACGCTATTCAAGAAGCGGTCGCAAAAGAGTTCCGACAGTATAAGTCTAGTTCGGAGATCCTCATCCCGGCGATGATCAACCTCTATCAAGCCCGACGCGCAGAATGATTGGAGCGGGTAGCGGGAATCGAACCCGCGCGTTCAGCTTGGGAAGCTGACAGGCTACCATTACATCATACCCGCCGCTGGGCATTGATTAGCACTGCTCTTTACTGGGGTTCAAGGGTCAACAAACGCTGACGAATCGAAAAGGCCGGATCAAAAAATCCGGCCCAATCCATTGTTTTATTTACCTTAAGCGCGGCGACGACGACCACCGCCACGACGTCCGCGTGCACCCTCGCCTTCGGCTCCGGCCTCGGCGGGTGGTTTGTTGAACCTGATCCACTCACCGCCATGTGCGTCGTTGTTGGTCAGCAGGTTGGCGGCGCGGATGGCCTCCATCTCTTTGCCCGCACGCGGAAGGGTCGAACCCAGACCGAACATCTGTACAAAGGTTTCGTCGTCCATATCCTCGGGCAGAATGATACCGGCGGCAGCAACGGCCTCTTTCTTTTCGGCAATCTTCTTCTGCGTCACCGGCAGAGCCACCGGGTTCATGATCGCAGAAGTCATTCCGGCACCCATTGCCATCGGCAGGAAGGCGTTGTTAATACCGTGACGGTTCGGCAGGCCGAACGAGATGTTGGACGCGCCGCATGTGGTGTTCACGCCCAGCTCTTCCCGCAGACGACGGACCAGAGCAAACACCTGCTGGCCAGCAGTTGCCATCGCACCAATCGGCATGACCAGCGGATCGACTACGATGTCATGAGCCGGGATGCCGTGATCGGCTGCACGCTCAACGATGGTTTTGGCGACGGCAAAACGCACATCGGGGTCTTCCGAGATTCCGGTGTCATCGTTCGAGATCGCCACAACGGGTACGTTGTATTTCTTGACCAGTGGCAGAACCAGTTCCAGACGCTCTTCTTCACCGGTGACCGAGTTCAACAGCGGACGACCTTCCGCCGCCTCAAGACCGGCTTCCAAAGCGCCCGGAACCGAAGAATCGATGCATAGCGGTACATCAACAAGCCCCTGCACCAGCTCGACGATCTTGGTCATCAGCGGCGGCTCGGTCTCGTTCGGGTTGGGGTTCGAGTTGTAGACGACACCTGCGTTGATATCCAGAACGGTCGCGCCTGCAGCGACCTGCGCCAGAGCATCCTTTTCGACTGTCGAGAAATCGCCTGCTTCCAATTCGGCAGCCAGTTTCTTACGGCCCGTTGGGTTGATCCGCTCACCGATAACGCAGAACGGCTCGTCAAAGCCCAGAACGGCAGTTTTTGTTTTTGATTCTACGACTGTACGGGTCATGTCCGTTCCTTAGGAGTTAACCGGCTTTGCCGAAGCGCCGCCGTTGTTGATCGCCCAGTTGGCGTTGGTCTTGATCCCGCCCAGCGGGAAGAAGTGTACCTTGGTGATATTGAAATCCGGGTTGGCTGCCTTGTGATTGGCCAGTTCGGTGACCACATCGGTTGGCTCGTAAGGCAACAGCAGCTTGGACACGTCCATGGCGCGCTTCTGCAGGACTTTCAGCGATGGACCAACGCCGCAGGCGATAGCGAATTTGATCAGCGTCTGCAGCTTCGCCGGGCCCGCGATACCGATATGGATCGGCAGATCAATACCCGCTTCTTTCAGACCGTTCGCCCAAGCGATGATCGGCTTGGCGTCGAACGCAAACTGAGTGGCCAGCGCCATTTCGGCGTCGGTGGTTTCCGAAAACTTCTGCTTCCAGCGCAGCGCGTCATCGACATTCTTGGTCGAGCCGTCGGGATCGATATCCTTGTTGCCTTCGGGGTGACCGGCTACGTGCAGTCGCTTGAACCCCGCCTTGTCGAACAGTCCGGTTTCCAGCAGCTGCATCGAGCTGTCGAAATCACCATGCGGTTTGGCGACCCCACCGGCCAGCAGAAGCGCCTGCTCGACACCCGCTTCACCCTGATACATGGAAATCCAGTTTTCCAGCGTTGCGGCATCCTTGATGATCCGTGCCGGGAAATGCGGCATGACAGGGTAACCTTCGGCCGCGATGCGCTTGGCAGTTTTGACCATGTCTTCGATTGGCGTGCCCTCGATATGGGCGATGTAGACACGGGTGCCTTCTGGCAGCAGCGCGCGGAAATCTTCGACCTTTTCCGCAGTGCGCGGCATCACCTCGATCGAGTAGCCCTGCAAAAAGGCTTCGACGGTCGGGTTCACAGGGCCGTTTTCGACCGCATCACGTTTCTTGAAGTTCAGCAAAGCCATAGCGGCCTCCCATAAAGATCTGGGGCTCATGCCCAACCGTCATTGGCGATCAGGGTCTTGATACGGTCCTGATCGTACTCTGTTTCCAAACGCGCGGCCTCGGCTTCGGCAATTTCGGACGGGTCGCCCTCAACTGCGAAAGGCTCGGCTTTGCGCCACTCGGCCAGATAGGCATCACTATCTTTGGCGTTAACCTTCATTGCGGCCCGGTCGATGGCTTGTTCAAACCGCTCTTCCAACTGCCGCTTAGCGCCACGACGGCCCTTGCCGACGATGACTTGGGCGGGAATATCGCGCCAATATACGATGGTGACGTCAGGCATTACCGTGATTCCTCCTAACCAGATGGACCGGTTCTAAACTTCAATGTGGGTCCAAGTCGGTCGATTTTCGACATACGGCGTATTTGCAGCGACCTTTTTGCCCACGGCTGCATACCGCAGCTTTTAATGCCTTGGTGGCCAAAACCGAACATCAAAATCCTAATGACTTTAATGAGCGTCTTGCGTGATCCAATTGCGCGACCTATGGTCGGGGTAACTCGAAAATCGGAGGGCGTTTAAGATGGCGCCCAAGCGTCCCAGAGGTGCGGGCGCGTTCCCGAAAGCGGTCGAAAGCCCCGCGCCGGCAAGACCCGATCCAGATGCGTTATATGCGGCACTGGATTTGGGGACAAATAGCTGCCGCATGTTGATCGCCCAGCCCAAGGGCAGTGGATTTCATGTGGTGGACAGCTTCTCCAAATCGGTGCAGTTGGGTGCCGGTCTGGAACGCACCGGGCGATTGTCGCGGGCGTCCATGGCACGTACCGTACAGGCGCTGCGGATTTGTCAGCAAAAACTCAAGCGTAACAAGGTCAAGCGCATGCGCTTGATCGCAACCGAGGCTTGCCGTCGCGCAAAGAATTCACGCGATTTCATCCGGCAAGTTAAACGCGAAACCGGCCTGACGCTCGACATCATCCAGCCCGAGGAAGAAGCACGTCTGGCTGTGATTTCCTGTGCACCGCTGGTGTCGACCAAGACCGAGCAATTGTTGGTCGTCGATATCGGCGGCGGCTCAACCGAATTGGTCTGGATCGACATCTCCTCTGTTCCTCGTCGGGATCGGCCTGCCGCGATTATGAGATTGCATAACGGGTTCCACACACCTGAAAGCCCTTTCCCTGCGGCCAAGGTGGTTGATTGGATCAGCGTCCCGCTGGGCGTGGCAACATTGCGTGATCAGTTCAACGACGTCGAAGACGATGCCGCGCGTTTTGCGTTAATGAGCTGGTTTTTCGAAGAAAATCTGGCCGATTTCGCACCTTACAAGGATGAACAGGCCCGCGAAGGGTTTCAGATTGTGGGCACCAGCGGAACGGTGACCACTGTCGCCGCCTCACACCTTGGCCTCAAGCGCTATGACCGGACGAAGGTGGACGGATTGCGGATGACCAGCGATCAGATTGACAAGGTGATACGAGGCTATCTAGAACTCGGCCCTCGTGGGCGCCGCCGTGATCCCCGGATCGGGGAAGATCGGCAGGCCCTGATCATGTCCGGCTCGGCCATCTTGCAGGCCCTGTTGCGCTGCTGGCCCACCGATCGCCTTTCTGTGGCGGACCGTGGGCTGCGCGAGGGTTTGCTTTATGCGCAAATGAGTGCGGACGGTGTATTGGAAGACGGACCGTTCTGATGGCGAAGACACCAACTGGCAAAAGCAACTCGGGTCGCGGACAACGCGACCTGAAGGTGAAGGTCAAGACAGCGCGCGGGCGCAAGCTCAGCTCGACCCGCTGGTTAGAACGGCAGTTGAACGACCCCTATGTCAAACGCGCGCAGGTCGAAGGCTATCGCGGACGCGCGGCATTCAAGATACTTGAGTTGGACGACAAGTTCCGGTTTCTCGTACCCGGCGCGCGCGTGGTCGATCTGGGATGTGCGCCCGGTGGCTGGCTGCAAGTCGCTGTGAAACGCGTCAATGCACTCGGCGAGAAAAGCGGCAAGCGCATCGGCACCGTCCTGGGGGTTGACCTTCAAGAGGTTGAGCCCGTCGCCGGTGCCACCGCGCATGTCCTTGATTTCATGGAAGATGACGCCGATCAGAAGGTCAAGGACTGGCTGGGTGGCAAAGCGGACGTGGTCATGTCTGATATGGCGGCTGCATCCTCGGGCCACAAACAGACTGATCACCTGCGGATCATGGCCTTGTGCGAAACGGCGGCTTATTTCGCGTTCGACGTGCTGGAAGAGGGCGGCACCTTCGTTGCCAAGGTGCTTGCTGGCGGGGCTGAGGGGGACCTTCAGAAACTGCTCAAGCAGAAATTCAACAAGGTTGCCAATGTGAAGCCTCCGGCCTCACGTTCTGATAGTTCCGAGAAGTTTGTTGTCGCCACCGGCTTCCGGGGTTAAGCGGCGTTAATCCAGATCGATCTTTCCCGGCGCTATACTCTGTTTCCGCAGAGACGCTGCAGCTATGCCTTGCAGCAATAGTGCTTCGCCATGATTGATATCGACAGGCTTGCGCGCGCGCAGCTCTTCAATACGCTGGTCAAGCGTTGTTTTACGAGCCGCCGTCAGCGGCTTTGCGAGGGTTGCGGTGCGATCCGGCATACATCACCTGTAGCAATCCGAGTGCTTATACCGGTTGGCTAACCGCAGAATGCGCCGTGAAGATGGCGCAAATCTGCCAGTTCCATGCCAGTTATCTCCCGAGTTCCTGCGCCAGTTGCATTAAGTTTGGATCATCGGGAAGAACTAACAAGGCCTCGTCCAATGTCGCCAACGCAGCCTGAACACCGCGATTGATGTGGGCAAGTTGAACCAGCATCGGCCAAGCCTCAACGCGCTGCGGGTCGAGCGTTACAACCTCGCGGAATGCACGTTCTGCAGCCGGCGCGTTTCTGAGCGTAAGCGCCCAACCACCCAACACCAAATGGGTCTCAGGAAAGTCCAAACGATTGGAAATGCTACGTTGCCAATCCGCCATGCCCTGCTGCGCGCTTGCGCGTTGGTCTTGCGTCATGGCCTGCGCTGGGATCGATAAGAACTCTTTCGCAGCCGAGATGCGTACATTGCGCATGGGGTCGGATAACAACGGCTCTAACCGCGAAGCGCGCAACTGGGCAGGAACCTGACGCTGCAGTACCGGTCCATTGGCCCGTATCAGTGGGTCCGGATCAGCCAGCAACGGTGCCAGACGCTCGGCAAGATCAGGCGTTGCAAAAGGTTGCAACAAATACAGAGCGGTTGCGCGAACGATACCTGCCTGCCCTTCATCCAGAGCGATCGCGACCAGCGTTTCAGGGTCGTCCAATTGACCACTGCCTGCTGCTGCAAATGTCGTGCCATAATGCGCCACTCTATAGGATGATTCCGGGAACCAGAGTTCAATCTGCTGCGCCGCCCAAGACTGATCTTCATCCGCATGGCAATCGGTGCAGGCATCAGTTCCGAGCCCCAGATCAGGGCGGGGAATGCGGAAGCTGTGATCGCGCCTGCCATCTACCCCCATATAGACACGCTCGATCATGTGGCAGTTCTTGCATTGGGCACCCGCAGAATTTTCAGCATGTTGGTGATGCGCGGGCGTGTCATAGTCGGCTTTCCGAAGGGTCGGGAAATCCGGGTTGCCAGCGGGGGAGTGGCATTGGGTACACAACCCATTACCCTCGGCTTTTACCTCAGCCCGGTGCGGATCATGGCAATTCATACAACCCACCCCTTCTGCATACATGCGCGACTGCAGGAATGAGCCATAAACATAGACCTCGTCCAAAATCTGGCCATCTGGGTGATACAAACCCGGTCGCAGCAACGCCAGGTTATAGGCGTCGTGATACGGCTTGCCGGGAAGCGGATTACCATCTTCCAACGCCTCGCGCCGGGAATGACAGCCGGCGCATTGCTGAATTTCCGCTTCTGTCTGCCCCCTGCCCCATGTCGTAGAGAATCCGAACTCGCTCAAACCGTCTTGCAACACTTTTCCGGTCGTCCACTCCAAATGCGCAGAACCCGGCCCGTGGCAAGCCTCGCACCCGACACCAATTTCGACCTGTGTCGAGGCATAGCGCCTTTCCTCAGAGTCGTAGTTCTTCACATAACCGGTCGCGTGACACTCGGCACAGCGGGCGTTCCAGCTTTTGTACGGACCGGTCCAGTGCAGCCCATCATTCGGAGGCAGATCCTGATCTGGATAAAGGTGAAACCAACGGCCCTTTTCGACGTCCCAAACAACGTCGAAACTCTGCAACCGGCCGGGTTCGGTTTCGAAAAGATATTGCTGTAGCGGCGCGATACCAACCACTGAATGTACCGGATAGGTCGTTGTAACGCCGTCTTTTTCGGTGACCTGCGCCGTAAGAGCTCCATCTTGATCCGCAAAGGCCACGCTCATTCCATCATGCGAGAATCGTGTTCCATCGAAATCAGCCTGAACATGGCCGTCCTCCACCTCGGTCCAGGCAAGCGCATGGTATGAGCTTTCCCAGGCTTCGGTTTCTTCCTTATGACAATCCGAGCACGCGTCTGATCCAACATAGTCCTGCGCCTGCGACTGCTGCGCGGTCGCCCAAAGGATCGCGGTCATCACGATAGCGCGGAGATACATCATTGCCCCTCTTCGTTTTGCAAATCGATCAGCGCGCCGTTGTATTCAGCCCCGAGGATCAGCATGGCCGAGCATAAGTACAGGAAAATCAGCGCTGCCATTGCCCCTGCAAGCCCGGCATACGTCGCGCTATAGGTCGCAAACTTGGCGATGTAGATTGAAAAGCCCCATCCACCTGCAGCCCACAAAGCCAATGTCAGGATTACGCCCGGCAAGATTTGTAGTAGGCTGTGCCGTCGGGTGGGCAAGATCAGATGAGCCAAAAGAACGGTGCCAGCGGGGACAGCCACGGTAAAGGTCCATCGCAGACGATCCACCGACAGCCAGTTGTCCACATCCACTGCCGTCTTTTCCGAAACCAAACGGGTATAGACCGGCAGAACGACTTCGACCGCCGCGATGGCCAGAATGGCAGCACCGCCGATTATGACCAGCACAAAGCACAGCAGTCGGATCTTCCAGAACGGCCAATTGTCCGTGTCGTGATAGGCCTGCGCCATCGCCTTTCGCACAGCGGCGACTCCGTTTGAGGCAAAGTAGATCGCCAACAAGCCACCCAAAGTGATCACGCCCGAGCCCGCACCGGCCAGAACAGCACGCAGTTCTGAAACGATGGGATCGGCCACATCTTTGGGCCAGGCGCCAAATATCAGTTCGATCAGTTCATCGGTCACATAGCCCTGTGACAAGGCCCCTGCCAACGCGACCGTGAATAGAACGAATGGAAACAGGGCCATCATCAACGACATGGCGACGTGGCTGCTCATGACGAAGCCGTTTTTGTCATTAAATCGGCGCACAGCAAGCCAGAGCGCACGCAGGAATTGGCCGAACGAGGGAATCAAAACAGTTGGCATTGCGCTAGCCTAGCCTGCCTTTTCCTTTGGCAGAACCGCCAATCGGATCAGGCCACCGATTTCATGCGTATAACCTTCTGTATGGATTGCATAAACCCGCCAGCCTGTGCAGGATCAATCAAAACGCATCCATGCAGCACTCAGACCAAGGCCATCTTATGACCTCTGACCCAGAAAACAGCCCTTCCCGTGCGCGTCCGCAACTGAGCGTATTGCGGGATGTAGCGATCGTGGCCACGCTAATGGTGCTTGGCCTCTATGCAGGGGCAAACTTTCTGGTGCCGTTGACCATGGCGTTACTGGTCAACGTGCTGATCCTGGCCCTTAGCGACCGGGTCATTGCAGTGACGCGGGTGCCAATCTGGTTGGCGAATGTCGCGGGAGTAACAGTTGTATTGGCCGGTTTGTTCATGATCATGTACATTCTGGGCAGTCAGGCCACGCAATTTGCACGCTCGATCAACACCTACGAAAGCCAGTTTGACGGGGCTGTTCATAGAATTACCGGGTTGGTCGGCAACGATGTCACAAGTTTTATCCGAGACAATCTGGTCAGCATCGATATGTCCTATGTCGCTCGGATATTGCTGGGCAGCGCCACATCACTGCTTAACCAGTTCTTCCTAATCAGCCTCTATGTCGCCTTTCTGATGGCCGAGCGGTTGGCCTTTCGCAAGAAAATCCAGCTTGCCGCCGGCAACCCACGGCTGGGGGCTGACCTGGCCTTGGTTCTGGATGCGATTTCGTACAGCCTGCAGCGATACGTCGGCGTGAAAACATTTATCAGTCTGATCACCGCCACCATCAGCTACGCCGTATTCAAAGCGCTGGGTCTGGAATATGCTGAAACCTGGGCCGTGCTGACTTTCGCCCTGAATTTCATCCCGTCAATCGGTTCGATCATCGCCGTCATCTTTCCCGCAATGATCGCTCTGGTTCAGTTTGAGACGATCGGGCCATTTCTCGTGATCGTTCTGGGGTGCGGCACACTACAGTTTCTAATCGGCAACTTTCTGGATCCGGCTATGCTGGGCCGATCGCTGAACATGTCGACCTTCCTAGTGATTTTGGCATTAACTTTCTGGACTACGGTCTGGGGTCTGATCGGAGCGTTCCTGAGTGTGCCTTTGACCGTCTGCATCCTGATCATCTTCAGCCACATCCCCGCGCTGCGCCCTGTCGCGATCTTGATGTCTTTGGATGGAAGGCTCGGTGAGGATGATCACTCGTCAACAGAACATTCGGCTTGAACGTCCGTCAACTTTGACAGCTAGCGACGAGGGCGCGTCGATCTTTCAACCTCAGCCGACCATACCCGCCTTCGATCAAGTCCAATTCGATAAGCCTGTGTAATGCTCGGTGAAGCGTTGGCGCAGAGACTGCAATCATAGCCGCCAGCTCTTCCTGCGAAACCGGTATCCAACCCTCTGCATCGGATGTCACCTCATCCAGATGCAGCAGCCTCAAAACCAGCCGTTTCTCGGTGCCGGTCACCGCAAGATTGGCTACGATACGCAGGGCTTTTTGCATGTTTTCATGACTCAAAGCGTAGAAATCCCGAACAAAGTCAGGAGAATCCTGCACTAAGCGTTCTAGCCGCGAGGCCGGAAAGAAAAGCGTCTCGGTTGGCCGAGTCGCTACCACGCTGATCAGCCGATGTGCAGTCGCAAACAACGCGAGATCGCCGATCCAAAAGCCACGTCCCTCTTGGTGTATGACAAATTCCTGACCGTCATCTGCGGGGACGGTGATCTTAACACTACCATCCAATACAGCGTGGATCCCGTTGGCGGGATCACCCTGGACAAACAAAGCTTCGTCAGCACCGTAAGTTCGGCGCACGGCACTGCGTAACAGTGCATCCTGAAAGGCGGGAGATCTGGTTTTGAACCAGGAACTTTCCTGCAGCGCGTCTAGATCAGTTTCAATTAATGCCATCTATATATTTAAACTTCATCATATGATAAATTTCAATCAGGCTCACTGGCCTACATTACTTACACACGAATCCCGCAATCTGGCTATTTTCGCGGGATATCCAATGCTTAAGGACTGCAACTAATCCTATTCTGGACTCAAGTCTCAGATAGTTCACAGGGACAAATTGTCCACAAGTTCAGGAGTAAAACATGTTAACTACAACCCGGTTCTTGGAAAGCTGGCGTATCGGACTGCGCCGTACCGCAGCAGCGTCGATTGCGGTTCTGGTCGCACTGCCCGCATGGGCGCAGGATCAAAAACCCAACATTTTGGTCATTTGGGGCGATGACATCGGCCAATCCAACATTTCGGCCTACACAATGGGCCTTATGGGATACCAGACCCCCAATATCGACAGGGTCGCCGATGAAGGCATGATCTTCACCGATTATTATGGCGAGCAATCCTGCACAGCTGGCCGCTCATCTTACATCATGGGCCAATCGGTGTTCCGGACTGGACTGTCCAAGGTTGGCTTGCCTGGCGCTAAAGAAGGGATGCAGATCGAAGACCCCACGATTGCGGGGTTGCTTAAGGATCATGGGTACGTGACCGGCCAGTTTGGCAAGAACCACCTGGGCGACCGGGATGAGCATCTGCCGACAAATCACGGATTTGATGAGTTTTTTGGGAATCTCTATCACCTCAATGCCGAAGAAGAACCCGAGCATGAAGATTATCCCGGGGACGCGGTTCTGCCCGACGGGCGCACGTTCCGCGAGGCCTATGGTCCGCGCGGTGTGATCAAGTCCAGCGCAGGCGGCCCCATCGAAGACACCGGTCCACTGACACGCAAACGCATGGAAACGGTGGATCAGGAAACCCTGGAAGCTGCCGTTGAGTTCATTCGTGAGGCCAACCAGAACGGCACACCATTCTATGTCTGGTGGAATGGCACACGCATGCATTTCCGCACCCATGTCGGGGAAGAAATGCGCGAAACAGCCAACGAAATCCTAGGTAGTCCGGCCGATGAATACACGGCGGGCATGATCGAACATGACATTCAGGTCGGCCAACTGCTTGATCTGCTGGACGAACTCGGCATCGCCGACAACACTATCGTTCATTATTCCACCGATAACGGCCCGCATTACAACACTTGGCCGGATGCCGCTTCGACACCGTTCTGGGGCGAAAAGAATACCAACTGGGAAGGCGGCTGGCGCGTACCATCCATGGTGCGTTGGCCCGGTAAGATCGAAGCGGGTTCGATCTCGAACGAAATCGTGCATCACATGGATTGGCTGCCCACCTATCTGGCGGTCGCTGGCGACCCCGAAATCAAGGAAAAGCTGAAAGCCGGCTATTCCTCACCTGCCATGGGTCGCGACTACAAAGTGCATCTGGATGGCTACAACATCTTGCCACTGCTGACCGGTGAGACCACTGAAAGCCCCCGCCGAGAAATCTTTTATTTCACGGATGACGGCGACCTGTCCGCTTTGCGTTTTGACGACTGGAAGCTGATCTTTTTGGAGCAAAAAGCATGGGCCACCCTGCGCGCATGGATGGAACCATTCACGGAACTGCGCGTGCCGATCATCGTGAATTTGCGCCGCGACCCTTATGAGCGTGGATACCGTACATCCAACACATACTACGACTGGATGATCGACCGGGTGTATTTCCTAGTACCGGCGCAGCAATATGTGGCGAGTTTCCTGAGTACTTTCCAAGAATTCCCACCACGTCAGAAGGCGGCCAGCTTCAGCCTTGATCAGGTGATGCAGAAATTGGCCACACCAACTTCGAACTAGAAAACAAGACAGGGGCCGCCGTAAAGCGCGGCCCCTTTTTCCAGTATCAGAGGCTATTACATGAGATTTCTCAAACTCACGGCGTTTATAGCCACCGTCCCCCTTGTGGCGTTCGCAGACCCCCTGCCCAGCTGGACCGACTCGGCATCAAAACAGCAGATCATCGACTTTGTTGACGCGGTCAGCGACCCGGCGAATGAACTCTATGTCACTCCCGCCGACCGGATTGCGGTGTTTGACAATGACGGCACGCTCTGGGCTGAACAACCGGTCTATTTTCAGTTCATATTTGCCATGGACCAACTGGCAGAGCTTGCTAAACAAGACCCATCAATCTTATCGACCCCAGCGTTGAAAGCGGCTGCTGAGGGTGATCTGAAAACCATTCTGGAAGGCGGGCACGACGCTCTGATCGAAGTGGTCAACGCATCGCATTCCGGCAGCAGCGTTGAAGTATTTCAGGCGTCGGTGGCCGATTGGCTTAGTACTTCACGACATCCCGAGACCGATCTGCCCTACGACCAGATGACCTATCAGCCGATGGTCGAGCTGTTGCGCTACCTGCGGGATGAGGATTTCAAAACTTATATCGTTTCAGGCGGAGGCCTGCATTTCATGCGTGTCTTCGCCGAACAGGCCTATGGCATCCCGCCCGAACAGATTCTGGGCACCTATGGGGAAACAACTTATGACAGCGAAAACGGCACGCCCGTAATCAACAAGGCCCCCGGCATCGCCTTCATCGATGATAAAGAAGGCAAACCTATCAATATCGAGCGCACCATCGGCAAGCGTCCCATATTTGCCGGAGGAAACTCGGACGGGGATTTTGCCATGCTTGAATGGACCACCGCAGGCGACGGGCCACGGCTGGGCGTTTTGATCCATCACACTGATGCGGATCGCGAATGGGCCTACGACCGCGAAAGCCCGGTTGGACGGTTAGTCGATGGGTTGGACAAAGGCCCGGATATGGGATGGGTCATTGTTGATATGGCCAACGACTGGTCCCGCATCTACACTGGGGCAAACTAAGCAACCCGGATCGCTGCGCCCCGATGTGGACATTACTCGTCTCGTTTTTTCTGTTTTCACTCTATTGCGTAGCGGTCGTCTTTGCAGTTCGCGCTGCGCAGACTGCACGCACACCACAAGGAGCGGTTGGCTGGGTTGTGTTCCTGCTGTCGGCCCCGATGTTTGGCGTGCCGCTGTATCTATTCCTCGGTCACCATCGGTTCAGAGGATACCGGATCGCTCGGCAAGAAAGTGAGCGCGTCGTCGAAGGGATCAAGACCTTTGCCGATTTCTCGAAACCCGACCCTCAGACGATGCGAGTCAATCCTCGCGCGTTTGAAGCGTTGGCCCATTTGCCCGTCTCACGTGGTAATGGAGCCGAGCTGCTGATCGACGGCGAAGCTACGTTTGATGCCATTCTCGACGCCATAGATAAGGCCGAGAATTACGTTCTGATCCAGTTCTACATCGTCCGGGATGATGATCTTGGGCGAAGGGTGCGGGACCGGCTGATCGCCGCGGCCAAGCGTGGCGTACATGTTCGGTTCATGACCGACGCGGTGGGTAGCTATGGCCTGCCGTCCAGCTATTTTGAGACGCTGCGCCAGGCCGGTGTGGATGTTGCAGATCCCCGCGAACAACGCGGGCCCAATTTCCGGTTTCAACTGAACTATCGCAACCACCGAAAAACTGTGATCGTGGATGGCGATGTCGGCTTTATCGGTGGTCACAACATCGGCGTTGAATACTTGGGGCAAAGCCCTCGGTTCGGTCGCTGGCGGGACACGCATATCAAGATGACCGGCCACGTTGTACGGCAACTGCAATTGATTTTTACCGAGGATTGGCACTGGGCGCGCAACGAAGATCTGATCGACCAACTCGATTGGGCTGGAAATGAATCTGATCAGGACATGAATGCGCTGCTGGTGGCAACGGGCCCAGGCGACGAAACAGAAACCGGCGCAATGATGTTCTTTGCGGCCATTTCTGAGGCGAAAGATCGGCTTTGGATCGCCTCGCCCTATTTTGTGCCCGACATCGACATCATGACCGCGCTACAGCACGCGGCGTTGCGTGGTGTGGATGTACGAATACTCGTGCCGGATGTCATCGACCATCGTCTGCCCTGGCTGGCCGCTTTTGCCTATTTCGACGAAATTCGAGACTGTGGCGCTCGGGTGTTTCGCTATACCGACGGCTTCATGCATCAAAAAGCGTTTGTTGTAGACGATACCTTGGCCGCCGTTGGCACCACCAATCTGGATAACCGATCCTTCCGCCTGAACTTTGAGGCGATGGCCCTGTTCTTTGACCGTCGCGCAGCAGAGGCCGTCGCCGCAATGCTGGAAACCGATTTTGAGGCAAGTTACGAACTGACCCGCAATTTGCCCCAGCAACCGTTTCACATACGTTTTGGTGCGCCGCTTGCACGGTTGTTTGCACCGATCCTCTAGTTCAGGAACCGTTCTTCAAACACCCGCGTCATGAGGGCCACCAGGAACGCGGTCGACAGCCCAAAGGCCAGTAGGCCCGTGACCGATGCAAACGCTCCGAAGATGCGCAGCCCTTCGCCCAAGACGATGTCGCCGTAACCCAGCGTTGTGAACGTCACCAATGAGAAATAGAGGGCCGAGTTCCAATCCGGCAGCACATCGCCCCACACCCAAACAATCGCCCAGATCCAGACCTGAACCGTATGGGTCAGCACGATAAACACAAGTGCCACACTGATCGGGCCGGCGGTTGCAAGGATTGTGCTGCGCGTCTCCCATTTCGCGACCAGTTTGCGGATGACCAGAACGCACCATGTCAGCAGCATGATTTCGATCAGAAAACAAATACCCAGATAGAAGCTGCCCCAAATGATTTGTTGCGACAATGTCATGTAAACGGCCTTTGTTCTGATCGCTGAAAACTGTGCAAGCATGGGGGTTTCGCGCGTTGCCGACAACCCCATGCGATGCGTAAGGCTGCGGCGAATAGAACCGATCTCGGCTCTGGACACTGGCGCGCCGCGTTGCACATTGTGGCGGGACCAGATGAGAGTTTGCATGTTGCTATCAATTGATCACGTTCGAAAAGCCTATCCCGGTGGGCGACCTGTCCTGACCGATGTTTCATTGACGTTGGAACAGGGGCAGACCTTGGCGCTGACCGGAGAAAGTGGCAGTGGCAAAAGCACATTATTGCATCTGGTGGCGGCGCTGGATGGGTTTGATGGCGGAGAGATTACTTTGGAAGGGCGCGCCATGTCGGCCCTGAATGATGCGGAACGCGCCGAATTGCGTCGCGGCACCTTGTCTCTGGTCTTTCAGCAGTTCAACCTGATCCCGTCGCTGACCGTTGCCCAGAACCTCTCGATCCATGCGCGACTTGCGGGTCGGAACGACCCGGATTGGGTTGTCCACCTGACCGAGCGCCTTGGCCTGAGAGAACTGCAAGACCGCTACCCCGAGAACCTTTCGGGCGGACAGCAGCAGCGGGTTGCCATCGGACGCGCCATGGCGATCCGACCACGATTGCTGCTAGCGGATGAGCCGACGGGCAATCTGGACGAAACAGCAAGTGCGGTGGTGCTAGACCTGATGCTTTCATTGGTAGCCGATACCGGCGCTGCGCTCCTGCTGGTCACCCACTCGAATGACATCGCCAGCCGTCTCGACCGGCGTGCCCACCTGACGGGCGGGCATATCGCATGACACGCGCTGCGGTCCTGGCGTTGGTGTCCCATTGGCGGATGCACCCATTGCAATTGATGACGCTTCTGACGGGTATCGCGCTGGCAACTTGTCTGTGGTCGGCCGTGCAAGCCATCAATGCCGAAGCGCGCGCCAGCTATGAACGCGCCAACGCCCAGCTTGCCATCGGACAATTCGACGAACTGCGCGCCTCCGGTTCCACGATCCCTCTTTCCCGCTACGCCGAGCTCAGGCGCGCAGGCTGGCAAGTGGCGGCCGTCTTAGAAGGCACGCTGCGCATCAAGGGCCGTTCCGTACGTCTGATGGGGGTGGATTTGGTGGCCTACCCTGTCCTGCCCGCGATCACCCAGATCGAGCAAGGCGCGGATGCCCCCGACCCAGCTGATATGCTGACAGCTCCGGGGCGGCTGCTGATGTCACCCGCCCTGGCCCCGCTGTTTCAATATAGTGACGACTTCCCACCGGTACTTTCCAGCACCGCGCTGCCAGCTGATCTGGTGCTCACCGATATTGGAGTGGCCGAGCGTCTTCTGAACCGTCCCGGTCAGATTTCCCGTCTGGTGATCTTGCCCAATCAGCCCCGTGGGGTCCCATCTCTGTCAGAACTTGCGCCTGAACTTCAACGCATTAGCCCCTCGGCCCAGTTGGATACCGCGCAGCTTACCGACAGCTTTCACCTGAACCTCTCAGCCTTCGGCTTGCTGTCTTTCGCCGTCGGCCTGTTCATCGTTCACGGAACGGTCGGCCTCGCCTTCGCGCAGAGGCGTGGCACTATCCGTACATTAAGGGCGTTGGGCCTTCCCATGCGGGGCCTGATCTGGATCGTTCTGGGTGAATTGCTTCTCTTGGCCCTGATCGGTGGCCTGTTCGGGTTAATTCTGGGGTATTTTCTGGCTGGAGCCTTGTTGCCTGATGTCGCCGCCACGTTGCGCGGCCTCTACGGGGCAACAATCGACGGGCAGATGTCATTACGCCCCCAATGGGTCGCCGCGGGTCTTGCGATGGCAATAGGCGGCACGTTGGCGGCCAGTGGCCACGCTCTTTGGCGACTTTCGCGCATGCCCATCCTCGCAGGGCCGGGCTTACAAGCTTGGCGTGGCAGTAAAGCCTCGGCCCAGATTACAGGCGCGTGTGGCCTAGCCCTGCTAGCAGTGGGCTTTATCGCATATTTCACAATCGGCGGACTTATCGCAGGGTTTGCCTTGCTTGCCGGGATGCTGACCGGAGCGGCCTTGTTGCTGCCGCTCGCACTGTCAGGGATATTGACCTTGTGCCTGCGCCGGGCCCGCACGCCTGTTGGTCAATGGGTGCTCGCGGACATGCGGGCGCAATTGCCCGGTCTGTCACTTGCGCTGATGGCCTTGCTGCTGGCGCTCGCCGCGAATATCGGCGTGGGCACAATGGTTTCAAGCTTCCGCCTCACCTTTACGGGCTGGCTCGATCAACGGTTGACCTCCGAACTTTACGTGACCGCAGCCGACAATGCACAAGGCGCAGCCCTTATCAATTGGCTCGACCCAAGGGCGTCAGCTGTCCTACCCATTCGCAGCACCGAATTGCCGCACGAGACCGGGCCGTTGTTTCTGTACGGGATTGTTGATCACGATAGCTATCGCGACAACTGGCCACTGATCGCCAAGGATCCCGACGTCTGGGACAACGTCCTGTATCGCGGCGCCGTTCTGATCAACGAGCAACTCGCACGACGCGCGGATCTGTGGCCCGGAGATACCGTCGCGATCACACCCGAGCACAGCTTGCCGATTGCAGGTGTCTATTCCGATTACGGGAACCCGACAGGTCAGGCCATCGTCGCTATGCCGATGCTAGATCAGATTGCCCCGGATACGGATACACGCCGCTTCGGCATCCGCATCATACCGGATCAGGCCTCGGAGCTGGCACAGGCGTTGCGTGACCAATTTGACCTGCCTCCATCGGCAGTTGTGCAGCAGGCCGCTATGAAAGCGCAATCGATGGCTGTTTTTGAAAAAACTTTCGTCGTCACCTCAGCGCTGAATGTGCTGACACTGGGCGTTGCGGGGTTCGCGATACTCACCAGTTTACTGACATTGTGGACCCAGCGCCTGCCTCAGGTCGCACCGGTCTGGGCGCTGGGTCTAACGCGCGCGCAACTGGCCAAGCTAGAGCTTCTGCGCAGTGTCCTGCTTGCGGTGATGACCGCTTGTCTTGCCCTTCCATTAGGCCTTGTCTTGGCATGGGTGCTGCTGGCCGTGATCAACGTGCAGGCCTTCGGATGGCGCTTGCCCATGTATTTGTTCCCAACTGATTGGCTGAGCTTATTCCTGCTGACTTTGGTTGCCGCCGTGCTCGCAGCGGCCCTACCCGCATTACGACTGCTCCGCCTGCCACCTGCTGCGCTATTGAGGGTTTTTGCCAATGAAACTTAAAGCCTTCATTCTGTTCATCCTCCTTCCAATTACCGGTTGGGCGCAGGGTTATGCCGGTTTGGGCGGCAATGCGGATGGCTTTACGCGTCCTGAACCGGGCTACAGCTTTCAGTTTCCACAAGATCACGGCGCCCATCCGGATTATCGGATTGAATGGTGGTATCTGACGGCAAACCTCAAAGACGCAGAGGGTCGCGACTATGGCATACAATGGACCCTGTTCCGATCGGCCCTGAAACCGTCCGAGGCTGACGGCTGGCAAAACCCACAGATCTGGATGGGCCATGCCGCGCTCACAACGCCAGAAACACACTATTTCGCCGAACGACTCTCTCGCGGCGGTGTTGGACAGGCTGGCGTTACGGCCCAACCGTTTGAGGCATGGATCGATGAATGGCACATGCGCGGCGATGATTTGGAAACCCTGAGCCTGACAGCAAACGGATCAAACTTTGGATATGATTTGACTCTGAAGGCCCAAGGCCCATTGGTGTTTCACGGGGCCGAGGGGTATTCGGTGAAATCCGCCGATGGTCAGGCCAGCTATTACTATTCACAACCCTTCTACTCGGTCGAGGGCACGCTCCACCTGCCCAACGAAGATGTCGAAGTCGCCGGCCAGGGTTGGCTGGATCGCGAATGGTCTTCGCAACCCTTGGCCGAAGATCAAAGCGGCTGGGACTGGTTCTCGCTCAGCTTTGACGACGGTGACAAGCTGATGGCCTTCCGCCTACGCGGGGATCGAGGGGATTTCACGGCGGCTACGTGGATTGAGGCCGATGGGCAAACGACCCCCCTACCTGACGGCTCAGTCCTGCTAGAACCCCTTGAAACCGCCCGCGTGGCACAACGTGACGTTCCGATCAAATGGCAGGTGTCGTTGCCGGATCGCGGGATCGATGTTGAAGTCGATGCCATAAGCCCGAAAGCCTGGATGGGAACCCGGTTCGAATACTGGGAAGGCCCAATCACCATCACAGGCAGCCACACAGGGCGCGGATATCTTGAGATGACGGGGTATTGAAGCCGAACTTCAGCAATATATTCAGAGTTGCTGTGGTGCCCAAGGAGAGACTCGAACTCTCACGCCCGTGAAGGCGGGGGATTTTGAATCCCCTGCGTCTACCATTCCGCCACTTGGGCCACGAACACTGGATTAGCGCCCTACCGAGAGAAGGTCCAGAGGCAAAAAACAACCACTGCCCTGAATGTTTCATCGAAGGAGGTTGACGGTCAGTCGGGTGCATGGTTTGGCTTGCCGCAGCGGTTACCAGGATACTTATTCTTCATGTTGCGATCCCTTTATGACTGGACCATTCGTCTGGCCGAACATCCTCATGCGCTCTGGGCGCTGGCTGTTGTGGCTTTTGTCGAAAGTTCGTTTTTTCCGATCCCACCCGATGTTTTGATGATTCCCATGATCCTTGCGCGTCCGTCGCGGGCCTGGCTGATCGCGACGGTCGCCTTGGTTGCCTCGGTGCTGGGTGGGATATTGGGTTATGCAATTGGGGCATTCTTTTACGAAAGCCTTGGGCAGCCTGTTCTGGAAGCCATGGGCAAAGCCCACGCAATGGAAGAATTCAATACCCGCTTCAATGATTTCGGCTTCTGGGCCGTGCTGGCGGCTGGTGTGACGCCTTTCCCATATAAGGTCATCACCATCATGTCGGGCTGGACCGGGATGCCGATTGGGACGTTCATAGCCACCTCGATCCTGGCGCGCGCCTTGCGCTTCTTTCTTGTGGCCGGGCTGCTGTGGAAATTTGGGGAACCAATCCGTGACTTCATCGAAAAACGGTTGGGTTTGATGTTTACCCTATTCATTATCCTGCTGTTTGGCGGCTTTCTTGTGGTGAAATACTTATGACGCGCAAAAGACTTCTGGTTCTGGTTGCCGCATCCGGCTCGGCCGCGTTGCTACTTGGGGCTTGGGGCTTTCAGTACATTGGTGGGCTCGCGCCGTGCAAAATGTGCATCTGGCAGCGGTATCCTCATGGTGTCGCAGTGATTCTTGGTGCTCTAGCCTTTGCCTTCCCGGGCGTTCGCCCCCTGCCCCTACTAGGCGCTCTGGCGGCGGCCACAACGGCGGGAATAGGGTTTTACCATGCTGGGGTCGAGCAAGGCTGGTGGGAGGGCCCATCGACCTGCACATCTGGTGATATCCGCGGCCTGAGTGCAGAAGAGTTAATGGATCAGATCATGTCCGCCCCGCTCGTGCGTTGCGATGACATCCCGTGGGAAATGTTCGGGATTTCCATGGCGGGCTGGAATGGATTGATTTCGACGGGTCTGGCCCTGATCTGGATCGCAGCCTGGCGCGCGCGCTAGGGTTCATAGCTGATCCAGTTCGGCATCCCAGTAGAGGAAGTCGATCCAACTTTCGTGCAGATGGTTCGGGGGGAACTTCCGACCGATATTGCGCAAAGCCTCAGCATCCGGCTGACGCGGCGGTTTATTCAGAGACATTCTGGCCTGTCGCAGGGATTTTGAGCCCTTGCGCAGATTGCACGGGCTGCACGCTGCAACGACATTCTGCCAACTTGTGACCCCGCCCGAAGCGCGCGGTACAACATGATCAAAGGTCAGGTTTTCACGGCTGCCGCAGTACTGGCATTTGAATTCGTCCCGCAAAAACAAATTAAAGCGCGTGAAGGCCACGCGCTTTCTGGGTTTTACATAGTCTTTCAGGACAACGACCGAGGGTATTCGGATCTCGGTACTGGGACTGCGGACAACCTCGTCATATTCCGCAACAATATCCACCCTGTCCAGCCAGGCAGCTTTGATCGCCTCCTGCCACGGCCATAAAGACAACGGGTAGTAGGAAAGAGGTCTGTAATCGGCGTTCAAAACCAATGCCGGATGATGCTTGAGCGCACCGGTTTCCCTGACAAATTCGGTCCTGAAGTCTCCGTCCATAACAGAATCGCTCCTCGCTCTGTACTGCCCGTTTGTGACATCAGAGCGGGGAACACCCGCCCCGGCCTTAAGTTAACTATATATCGTGTTAAATCTCTGACAAGTGCCGAGTTCACACAACATCTCGGGTATTGGTTAGGCCGAATACGTAACAGATAAGTGACACTTATCCACAGGTTGCGCAGATGTGGTCTGCAAGCTATGGCGGGGCATGTCCTGGTTCATCCGTTTCAACAAACCTTACGATGTATTGCCGCAGTTCACCGACCGCGCCAATTCTGACTCGCCCCGCAGCACGCTCTCGGAATTCATCGACCTGCCCGGTGTCTATCCTGCGGGACGCTTGGACCGGGATAGCGAGGGTTTGATGCTGCTGACTGATAATGGGCGATTGCAGGCGCAGATATCAGACCCCAAGCACAAGATGCCTAAGACATACTGGGTTCAGGTCGAAGGCATTCCCGATACAGCGGCACTAAAGGCGTTGCGGGAAGGTGTTGAACTTAAGGATGGTTTGACGCGCCTCGCCAAGGCGCGGCTGATTGACGAACCCGAATGGCTGTGGCCACGCACCCCGCCGATCCGGGTTCGCCAAACGGTGCCCGACAGTTGGATTGAACTGACGATTAAAGAGGGCCGCAACCGTCAGGTTCGCCGGATGACAGCCGCAGTCGGGCACCCAACTCTGCGCCTGATCCGAGCCCGTGTTGGAGATTGGACTTTGGACGGCCTTGACCCCGGTCAGTGGGAAAGCCTGCCGATGCCAGCTGTTGACGCAGCACCGTCGCGCAAGCGGGACCGCCGCCCGCGCCGGTGACAAAAACTGCGTGATGTGATAGGCTTAGGGCATGAAGGTCACACCGGATATCCCTGCCCCGTCTGCCATCCTGGAAGCCGCGCTGTATGTCGACGATCTAGATGCGGCCGAGGATTTCTATGGTCAGATATTGGGGCTAGAGAAAATCCAGCGCGTCACCGACCGCCATGTGTTCTATCGAATCGGCGGGTCTGTCCTGTTGCTGTTCAATGCCAGCGAAACCGAGAAACCGCCAGGCAACCCCGATCTGCCGGTCCCACCGCATGGGGCGCGCGGTCCCAGCCATGTTTGCCTTGTCCTAACCCGAGATGAAATCACCGTGATGCGCAAGCATCTGTTGGACTGGAACATCCCTGTCGATGCCGAGTTCGACTGGCCCAACGGAGCCCGGTCGCTCTATGTACGAGACCCTGCAGGCAACTCGGTCGAATTCTCGGAAGGAAGGCTGTGGGAGTGATCGATCAGCGAAGCGGCTGCTTCTCGCCCCCGATCACACGGTAGATTTCGCTAGAGACAACGCCGACCTCACCAAGTGCCGCCTGAAAAGCAGTCATATGAGGGGTCGCGAAATGGGCCTCAAGCGCGGCCTGATCCTGCCATTCCTCATAGACCCGAAAGCGGGTCGCCTGACCCAGGATTTGACTGAATTCATAGATCAGGCATCCGGGTTCTTTCAGAGTTTCCGCAACCATTTCCTGCGCGGCAGCAATGGCTATCTCGACCGCTGCATCTGAAACTTCGACCACTCCTGTCACGATCAGCATCATGCTCTCCTTAGATCACCCCGCAAGTCAGAGGCTCAGCTTATCCCGCATGAAGGCCAGCGCAACACTCAAGCCATCCGGAGCAATCCCGTGGCCGGTGCCCTTCATTATATGGGCATAAACCTCTTTGAACCCGGCCGCCTGAAGTGCCTCAGCTGCTTCTGGCAACGATTGCGGCGGTACAACGTCATCAGCATCGCCATGCACCAGCAGGATTGGCATGCGACTTACGGTTTCGTCCGGCAGCAAATCAGGTTCCAGCAAACGGCCCGAGAACGCTACGATCCCCGCCACTGGGTCCTCGCGGCGCGGGGCTACATGTAAGCTCATCATCGTGCCCTGGCTGAAACCGAACAGCACTACCTGCTCTGGCAGGACATCCTCATCCACCATCAGCGCATCAAGGAACGCGTTGAAATCCTCAACTGCCATTTCCATACCCCGTCGGGCTTCCTCCTCGGATGAGCCATCAATCCACGGGATCGGGAACCACTGGAAACCGTTGGGCATACCGATGATCTGTTCAGGCGCGTCCGGAGCTACAAACAACGTATCCGGCAGATGCTCGCCCAACGGATCAGCCAGCCCCAAAAGATCGGCCCCGTTTGCACCATAACCATGCACAAACACCACGACCGAGCGTGTGTCGCCTGAAACCGGCTCTTTCTTGAGCGCGTTCAAAACCCGTGTCATCTGATCCCTTCTCTGTCTTTTGCGACCCGGTAATAGGCCCACAGCACCCGCGCCGCAACCGATCGCCACGGCGACCATGCTTCAGCCATCTGGCGTAACTCTTTGTCTTTTGGTCGTTCTGGCAATTCATAGAGGATGCGTGCAGCTTCCTGTAAGGCCAGATCGCCTGGTGCAATCACATCGGCGCGACCCAGTGAAAACATCGCATAAATCTCGGCGGTCCAGACACCGATTCCCGGTACCTCGGTCAGAATTGCGACCACTTCGTCATCTGGCGCATCACGCAACGCTTTGTAATCGATCCGCGCCTCAGCCAAGGCGCGGGCATAGCGAATTTTCTGACGGCTGAGACCCACAGCGCGCAGATCATCATCAGTGGCCCACATAATCTTGCGCGGACCGGTCAGTTTTGCGTCCTGCAGCCTCTTCCAGATTGCGTTTGCCGAGGCCACGCTGACCTGCTGACTGACAATCGCGCTGAGCAATTGGGCGAACCCGTCAGGCTTGCGCCTGAGTGGCAGGGGTCCGGTTTGCTCCATCGCATAAGCCATCCGGGGGCAGGCCTCAGCCAACCACTCGGCCCCTTCGGTAACGCAGTCCGGTGTTTCGATGATGCGTCCGACGGACATGCGCTCTCCGATAAGTGATCCTTGTCCGCACGTTAGGCGGATGTGCCGCATATGCAACCCGCTTGTGCCAAGTCTCAATCGTAGATAACCATTCGCCCATGACAATGATCGCTGCCACCCCTGACGATAGTCAGGCCAAACGCAACGTTGCCGTTTTGGTGGCAGCACAGGCAATCCTGGGTGCACAGATGCCCATGATGTTCATCGTCGGCGGGCTGGCAGGCCAATCGCTGGCCAGCAACGCTTGCCTTGCGACGCTGCCGATTTCACTGATCGTTCTGGGTTCAATGCTGGCGGCCACGCCGATTTCGGCCATCATGCAACGCTGGGGACGCCGTGCCGGGTTTCTTGTGGGATCAACCGCAGGTGCCGCAGGGGGCGTTATCGGGGCTTACGGCCTTTATCTCGGCTCGTTCCCGATCTTCCTGATCGGCAGCTTCCTGACCGGCATATACATGAGCGCACATGGCTTTTATCGCTTTGCAGCAGCAGACACCGCCTCTGATGCATTTCGGCCCAAGGCGATCTCATACGTCATGGCCGGAGGGCTTGCGGCGGCGATCATCGGCCCTCAGATCGTCAAGCTGACCTCGCAGGCGTATGTGGTCCCGTTTTTGGGCACTTATCTGGCGGTGATCGCGATCAACGTAATCGGCTCAGCCCTGTTCTTCTTTCTCGACATCCCTACTCCGCCGAAACCGACCGAAGATGAACCCAAAGGTCGCACGCGGCTGGAGTTGCTGAAAACTCCACGCATCGCAGTAGCGATCATCTGCGCAATGGTTTCCTACGCGCTGATGAACCTTGTAATGACGTCTACACCTTTGGCCGTCGTCGGGTGCGGATATACCGAAGGTGATGCCGCGGATATCGTCACCAGCCACGTACTGGCGATGTACATTCCCAGCTTCTTCACCGGCCACCTGATCGCGCGGTTTGGGGTCGAAAAGATCGTAGCTCTCGGTTTGGCAATCCTTGGCGGCGCAGGCATTGTCGCCCTGCAAGGTGTTGATCTAGGTAACTTTTTCGTCGCCCTGATCCTGCTGGGCATCGGATGGAACTTTGGCTTCATTGGCGCCACCAGCATGTTGGCAGACTCGCATGAAGTGCACGAACGCGGTCGAATGCAGGGCCTGAATGACTTGCTGGTGTTTGGCGGCGTGACCTTTGCCTCGCTTGCCTCTGGCGGATTGATGAACTGCTCGGGCGGTTCAGCGGTCGAGGGTTGGACGGCCGTAAACCTCGCCATGATCCCGCTGCTGACCCTTGCAGGTGGCGCGCTGCTGTGGCTGGTTCTGAGGCCTTCGGACCCACAAACCGTCTGACGTTACCAGCGCCCGGTCGCTGCGGTTTTCATCAGCGTAAACCGACGTCGGATTTCACCCTGAGCCAACGCACCTGCGGCCACCCGGTCCGGTCTGGCCAATGCAGTCCGCAACACCCATTCCGTCTGCCACCCCGCATAGAGCGCAGGCCGTGCTTGTGCCGAGATCTCGTTGCGGGTGGACCGCGCTTGCGCCAATCGGTCCAAAGCCTTCTGCGCCAGCGCCCGAACCCCGTCATGGGTTCCGTCCAGCAAAGGAATGCGCCCACGTGCCTCAAGCTCGGGAATTGCGCGCAGCCAATTCGCGACTCCCGCTGCATATCCGAAATCACGCAGAACAGTTTCATCCGCCGAACCCAGAGCCTGCGCCGACACCACCATTAATGTCCCAGCGCTATGGGCAATATAGGCGTCAAAATGCGCCTCATCCTCGAACGGATCACGATAGATATCCCAACGCCTTACGGCCACATATTCATCCAGATGCGCTGCCAGATGCGGAGAAATCACGCGCGACACAGGTGTGACAACCTCGTGCCGACGAACAGATGGCCCTTCGGCAATCTCTTGCAAGGCATCGCGCCACCATTGCAGCCGCATCTCGGCGATCATGCTCTCTTGCGTCACCCACGGGGCACGGGCCACCTCGACGTTCAGCGCATAAATCGGGAACAAAACTGCCCGTGCCTCAACTGGCGCGGCCATGGCAGCCATAAAGCGATCGGGATCGGCCCGATGAACCAGCGCAGCACAAGCCTTGATGTCGTCGTCGAACTCCACCTTATTCGGCGGCCGCTGGCTGCGGGGCGCAATCGCTCACCAGTTTCCACTGAATCGCATCCAGCAGCGCTTCGAACGAGGCATCAATTATGTTCGCGCTCACCCCAACCGTAGACCAGCGCCGCCCTTGCCCGTCTTCGCTGTCGATGATCACGCGCGTGACCGCCTCGGTCCCGCCCTGAGTGATGCGCACCTTGAAGTCGACCAGCCGCATATCCGACAGTATCTGCGAATACTGCCCCAAATCCTTGGCCAGAGCTTTGGCGAGCGCGTTCACCGGACCGCGATCGCTACCGCTTTCATCCAGCGACTCACTTACCGACAGCTTCTTCTCGCCATCCACTTTCACAACAACAACCGCTTCGGACAGGCTGACCATCTTGTTGTATTTGTTTTTCCGGCGTTCAACGGTCACCTTATAGCGCTTGACCTCAAAGAACTCGGGTAACTGCCCCAATTCATCCCGCGCCAGCAGCTCAAAACTAGCCTGCGCGGTGTCGTAGGAATACCCCTCGGCCTCGCGCAGTTTTATCCGCTCAAGGATACGTCCCAACGCCGGATCGCCCGCTTCTACGGCCAATCCCGCATCGGTCAGACGTTTGCGCAGGTTCGATTGCCCAGCCTGGTTCGACATCGGAATGATGCGCGCATTTCCAACACTTGCCGGATTGATATGCTCATAGGTTGTCGGGTCCTTGAGGATCGCGCTGGCATGCAGCCCGGCCTTATGCGCAAAAGCCGACGCGCCCACATAGGCGCTCTGCTTGCTGGGCACTCGGTTCAGGATATCATCCAGCATCCGACTGATGCGCGTCAGCCCGGCCAGCGCCACGGGCATCACTCCGATCTCATAGCGCGAGGCATAGGGTTCTTTCAGCATCAGCGTTGGGATCAAAGCGGTCAGGTTGGCATTGCCACAGCGCTCTCCCAACCCATTCAACGTACCTTGAATCTGCCGCGCCCCCGCATCGACTGCAGCCAGCGAGCACGCCACTGCGTTCTCGGTGTCGTTATGCGTATGAATGCCCAGCCGATCCCCCGGCAGACCGGCCGCAATCACCTCGGATACGATCCGCCCGACCTCTGCCGGCAATGCTCCGCCATTGGTGTCACACAGAACCACCCACCGTGCCCCTGCATCGAGCGCAGCGCGGCAGACTTCAACCGCATATTCCGGGTTGTCCTTGTAGCCATCAAAAAAATGCTCGGCATCAAACAGAGCCTCCCGCCCCTGCGCCACGATATGCGCGACCGAGGCGCGAACGTTCTCGGTGTTTTCCTCCAGCGTGATACCAAGTGCGTGGGTCACGTGGTAATCGTGCGATTTCCCAACCAGACAAACGGCTGGTGTTCCCGCGTTCATTACAGCCGCCAGAACGTCATCATTCTCAGCCGACCTGCCCGAGCGTTTGGTCATTCCAAACGCCGTCATACAGGCCGACGTCTCAGGCGCGCTTTCAAAAAACGCACTGTCGGTCGGGTTCGCTCCGGGCCAACCCCCTTCGATGTAATCAATCCCCAGCGAATCCAACGCCTGCGCGATCTGCACCTTCTCGGCTGTCGAGAACTGCACACCCTGAGTTTGCTGCCCGTCGCGCAACGTGGTGTCGTAGAGGTAAAGGCGTTCCTTGGTCATTCGACCCCCTCCAGCTTGGCGGCGTCGAATCCGGCGCCGGGCACCAATTCCACACCATCCTTGCTCATCCGAACCTCAAGCCCGGCGGCGATATATGCCGCCTTTAGACGATCAACCTCAGAGAAATCCTTGCTCTGCATCGCAAACGCGCGCGCAGCGGCCAGCTTTTCTGCATGAGACGACAGATTAGCCGAAGCGGTCTCGGCCCAAGCGCCCATATCGTCCCCCAACAGTCCAACCAGCTGCGCACTTGCCAGCAAAGCCGAAGCATCACCATCTGCAGCCAAACGATGCAGTTCCGCGATGGCACCTGCCGTGTTCAGATCATCCGCAAGCGCATCGATGACCGCAGGTGCCGCGGTGGCGGCGGGCTCGATGCCCGCTGTCAACGCCCGCCACTTGCGCAATGTTGCCTCGGCTTCGCGCGCCTTCTTCTCGGTCCAGTCCATCGGCTTGCGATAATGGGTCTGCAGGAACACAAACCGGATCACTTCACCCGGCACACCCTGCTCAAGCAGATCATGAACGGTGAAGAAATTGCCCAGCGATTTGGACATTTTCTTGCCCTCGACCTGCAGCATCTCATTATGCATCCAGACACGCGCGAATTCGCCATGCGGGTGGGCACATTTGCTCTGAGCAATCTCGTTCTCGTGGTGCGGGAACATCAGATCGTTGCCGCCACCGTGAATATCAAAGCTCTCGCCCAGCAATTCATAGCTCATGGCCGAGCATTCGATATGCCAGCCCGGACGCCCCCGGCCCCATGGGCTGTCCCAGCCGGGCAACTCATCGGTCGACGGCTTCCACAGCACAAAATCCATCGGGTTCTTCTTGTAAGGCGCGACCTCGACCCGCGCCCCGGCGATCATGTCATCAACCGACCGCCCCGACAGCGCACCATAGTGTTCCTTCCAGCTGTCCACCGCGAACAACACGTGACCCTCGGCAGCATAAGCGTGCCCCTTGGCCATCAGGTCTTCGATCATCGCAATCATCTGCGCGATATACTCTGTGGCGCGCGGCATCGCGTTGGGTTCCAACGCCCCCAGCGCGCCCATGTCGTGCAGATACCAGCCGATGGTTTCGTCCGAACGTTCCTGCACCAACTGTTCCAAAGACCCGTCAGCCCCAGCCTTCTTGCGCGACAATGCGGTGGCGTTGATCTTGTCATCCACGTCGGTGAAATTGCGCACATAGGTCACGTGATCAGCACCGTATACATGCCGCAACAAACGATAGAGCACGTCGAACACAACCACAGGCCGTGCGTTCCCCAGATGCGCCCGATCATAGACCGTCGGACCACAGACATACATCCGCACATTATCGGGATCGATCGGCACGAAATCCTCTTTCGTCCGAGTCCTTGTATTGTGCAGTTTGATCGTCGTCATCGGGTCGTGCTCCTGAAACAGCATATACGTCACGCGTTGGCGCGGGCTTAGCAACTTGTCTCAGAGATGAAAACGAAAGAAACCGGCCCGCTTGAGAAATCAGCAGGTAATGCAGCAGATAATGATGCAAGTTTTCCGGTTCATGTGCTTGGCCTAGCACGGGATTGATGCTGAGCCAAGCCTTGAGTTTCAACCTCCACAGAGGCAGTCTGCCCACCATGACCCGTGATTACGTCAATTCCCTATGCGCAGACCTGCCCGGTGCCGAACTTTCGGACCCTTGGGGTGGCGGCCACGACGCATGGAAAGTTGGCGGCAAGATGTTCGCCTGCGTCGGTTCGGTCGGGGATGGTGTATCGGTCAAGACACCCGACATTGAGACCGCGCAGATGTTGATCGACGCAGGGATTGGCACCAAGGCCCCGTATTTTCACCGCAGCTGGGTTCGCCTGCCGTGGGAAACCGCCGCCGACGAGATGCAACATCGCCTGATCTCCTCATACGATATCGTCCGTGCATCGCTGACCAAGAAGATACAGGCGAGTTTGCCACCGCGAAGCTGATTGACAAAATTGCTGTGCTTTGCCCCATTTCGGCGTCATAGCCGGTCGGGAGAATCCCTTGAAACTATCGCATCGCATTACGCATCTGACCGAGGGTGGATCAGACGGCTGGGAGGTGTTCATCCGCGCGCGTCGGATGATTGCCGAAGGCCATGCCGTTACCGAGTTGACGATCGGCGAGCATGACATTCGGACCGATCAGTCAATATTGTCGGCCATGGAAAGTTCGGCCCGCAGCGGGCACACAGGATACGCGATGGTTCCGGGCACTGATCTGCTGCGTGATACTGTGGCCGCCCGTGTCCAAATGCGAACAGGTGTAGCGACCACTCGCAACAACGTTATCATCACCCCTGGCGGTCAGGCCGCATTGTTTGCGGCGCACACCGCGCTTTGCGATCCGGGCGATATCGCGCTCTACCTGGATCCGTATTATGCCACCTACCCCGGCACGATCCGTGGCGTTGGAGCGGTAGCCAAACGCATAGAAACACGCGCCGGAGATTTGTTCCAACCTCGCGCTTCCGATATCGATGGCGCGGCAGGCGGGGCCGTGTCGCTGCTGATAAACTCCCCAAACAATCCAACTGGTGTGGTCTATTCCGCCGAAACACTTTCTGCCATCGCCGAGGTTTGTCAGCGCCGCGATCTATGGCTGATTTCCGATGAAGTCTACGATACGCAGGTTTGGGAGGGTGAACACCTGTCACCTCGCGCTCTACCCGGCATGGCTGAGCGCACTCTGGTCGTGGGTTCAATGTCGAAATCTCATGCCATGACTGGCTCGCGGTGTGGGTGGATCGTTGCTCCGGAAGGCGTGATCGACCACCTGATCAACTTGGCAACACACACAACCTATGGTGTGCCCGGCTTTATACAGGATGCGGCCAACTATGCGCTGAGCGTGGGACAACCTCTCGAAGACAAAATCGCCGCGCCGTTTCGCCGCCGCCGCGCTCTGGCGATTGAAGTGCTGGCTGCGCAGCAGGTCGTCACCTTAATACCGGCGCAAGGCGCGATGTATCTGATGCTGGATATCCGGGCTACGGGTCTTAGCGGTGATGTGTTCGCAAATGCGCTGCTGGACACGCATGCCATCGCTGTGATGCCCGGTGAAAGCTTTGGTGCTGCCGCCGCAGGTCACATCCGCGTGGCCATGACAATCGATGACGAGAAATTCGTCACATCGCTACAGACCCTATGCGAATTTGCCGCTCAATTGGCAGAGGGATGACAATCGACCATCGAGTTTCAGAAGCGGAATGTGGTGCGCAAGTTGAAAACATTTGCGTCGAGGCTTCGACCAGACTCCGGTATATCATCGAAGTTCTGCCGCAGCGCTTCGCCACTGATTACAAACCGATCGCCAAGCGGATAGGCAACACCGATCCCGTAAACGGCTGCCGTATCACTGTCACCCGACGTACTGGCCCGCGCGGTTCCCAAGACAACATAGCCAAGGGCTGATCCAAAATCGTAGCCGCCGCGCAACTTCAATCGCGACATACTATCAAGGCTTCCTTCGGATTGTCCCAGATCAAGATTCAGGCGGTTATATTCCAACTCACCGCCAAGCACGAAATTTCCAAAATCATAGTCGTATCCGATCAGCGGGCCAAAACTGCCCCCGCTTCCGCCTGCCCCTCCGGACCCATCAACATCTGCATAACCAAAGCTGAAACCAGCGTACGCGCCTGTCCAGTCTTCTGCCACAACCTGCCCTGCACCTGTTATCAGTGCTGCGGCGAGTGCGGCCAGTAATGACTTCATGCAGACCTCCAAACATCCGTTGCCGGTTTGGGCGCATCCCCGAGGCAGTGATCTGCTGATCAGCCAACCCCAGTATTTACTTAAACCTAAGGTACAAATCCAAATAACTACGTGCAGATTAACAGATTCTTACCGCAATTGGAAAAAAACATTTAGTCACGAGGATTTGCGCCCAGTTCATTTTGACTGATGGCCCAATAAAATTAGTCCAAAGTCGCAAACAGAACAGATTGTCCAAAAGTGCATTGAAACAATGGGCGCATCAGACTGAGGAAGTTGATGCATAACGAAGTTTGGAAAATTCGGCTGGTCAGCCGCACCATTGGTGCGGATCGCGGTCGTGCGGCACGAGGACGGCCAGCACTGGTCTAGGTACACTCACCCACATCGTACTTTTTTGACCGGACACACACATGAACGAACAAACCCGAAACTCATCCCGCAGCGGTGGCCGCGCCGCGCGTCGTGCCGCCCGTGCGTCAGCTCTTCCGGAACATCTTCGCCCGATTCGGCCTGGTATGGAGGGCGGAACCCTGAAGGTTCTGACCCAAGCACAGATCGAACGCATCCACGAGGCCGCTCTGACCGCACTGGAAACCATCGGCCTTGCTGATGCGCCACAAAGTGGGATCGACTATCTCGTGGCTGCGGGATGCACCTTGGGCGACGATGGCCGCATCCGCTTTCCGCGCGCATTGGTCGAGGACACAATCGCCAAGGCCAATCGCTCGATCACTCTGCACAGCCGGGACGGCAAATCGGATCTGGAGCTGTCGGGAACGCGTGTCCATTATGGCACCGCAGGCGCAGCGGTCAGCATGGTCGACGTGCATGGGCAGGAATATCGCGACTCGACCCTGCAGGACCTGCATGACGCGACTCGCATCTGTGAACAGCTTGAAAACATTCACTTTGTTCAACGCCCCATGGTGTGCCGAGATATCGCCGACAACCTTGAGATGGATCTGAACACGGTCTACGCCACCACCTCAGGCACGTTCAAACACATCGGTACGTCGTTCACAGAGCCCAGCCATGTGGCCCCCGCCATCGAGATGCTGCACATGATCGCGGGCGGAGAGGACAAGTGGCGCGAGCGGCCCTTCATGTCCAACTCCAACTGCTTCGTTGTGCCCCCGATGAAATTCGCCACCGAAAGCTGCGAGGTGATGGAAGAATGCATCAAGGCCGGAATGCCGGTTTTGTTGCTTTCTGCGGGCATGGCAGGAGCTACCGCACCCTCGACCGTTGCCGGAGCGATCACACAAGCCACCGCCGAATGTCTGGCGGGTTTGGTTTATGTAAACGCCGTAAAGCCCGGTGCTCCCGCGATTTTTGGCACTTGGCCTTTTGGTCTGGACCTGCGCACGGGTGCAATGTCCATCGGCTCGGGTGAACAAGCTCTGCTAACCGCTGGCTGCGCGCAAATGCACCAGTTCTACGATCTGCCCGGTGGTGCCGCAGCTGGTGCATCGGACGCGAAATTGCCCGACATGCAGGCCGGTTGGGAACAAATGTGTTCGAACGTCATGGCTGGGCTGTCAGGCCTGAACATGGTGTATGAAGCCGCAGGCATGCATGCCTCGTTGCTGGGGTTCTGCCACGAGAGCCTGATCCTGAGCGATGACCTGATCGGACAGGCACAGCGCTGTGTGCGCGGAATCGAGGTAACGGACGAGACGCTGGCACTGGATCAGATGGCCGAAGTCTGCATGGGTGGTCCTGGGCATTATCTTGGCACCGATGCGACGCTAGGCCGTATGCAGGCAGATTACGTCTATCCTACCTTTGGTGACCGATCATCTCCGAAGGAATGGGTTGAGCTTGGCAAACCAGATCTGATCGAAAAGGCAGTGAAGCGGAAGGAAGAGATCCTCGCCGTGCCTTCCCCGGCCAGATTCGACCCGCTTCTGGACGCGGAAATTCGTGGCAAGTTCAACATTTACTTACCCGCGTAAGACACTGAAAAATAAGCGGCCCGGAGCTTCCGGGCCGCCAGTACTCCTGCTATATCAGCCGTTGGACGGCGGCAGCAGGCCCGCTTGTTCGGCGATGGTGATCTCATCCTGATCTAGCGCACCGTCGCCGTTTGCGTCCATCTGCGCAAAGCCTTCGGCATCAACGTCAGGCACGACGGCCTGAACTTCATCGATCGTCAGTACTCCGTCGCCGTTGGTATCGGCGGCGCTTTGGCCGACGGCCAATGTCGGCAGGCCAAGTGCGAAGGTTGAGATAAGGGCCAGAATTTGCGGTTTCATGTTATGCCTCCTGATTGCGTTTTCTTGAGTGTTTGCGTCCGGACAAGCGCCAAAAAAAGGCCATCCTGAAGGCGTGTCACCCGCTCAGATTGATATGGCCGCTTTCAAGCCAATCTCTGCGTGTTTGACTGAGTCGCATTTGCGGAGGCTTGCCGGGCGAAATGGCCAGGACAGGTTTCGGCAACTCTTGCCCGATCCAAACAGGATGATCCGGCAATGCCCTGCTCAGATCCGCGACTCGGGGTTGAAAAAAGAAAGGGGGCCGAAGCCCCCTGTCAGTTTCGCCTTCCAGGCTCATTTCGTTGACCGCCCGGTGTTTTTTTGCCTGCGGCCTGGACTGCGCATGGGACGAGCGCACCCGTCCCGTGAGAGAGTGGGAGGGAGCAAATATTCCGCCCCACCCTGTTCCCGGCCGACACGGGCATGTCGGCCGAGTGAAACAAGGCATCGATGGTAAGTCTCAGCGCCTTGCTTCGTATTCGTCGGGGCCGGTTACTGTGGCAGCATCCGACCCCTGCACCCCGGGTTGCCGGGGCGCTAAACTCAGCTACACCCGCTAGTTGCGCCGCAGGTGTTGCATTTCATGCAGGTGCCGTTGCGCACCAGCGTGTAGTTTCCGCATTCGCCGCATGGATCGCCCTCGTACCCTTGCATCTTGGCTTTGGTACGGGCGTCCATTCCGGTCGCAACCGCCGTCTCAGCGGGTGCTTCGAATGTCGCTGCGGTTTCGGCCATACCGGACACGTCGGCTTGACCACCATTGAAGACCATCAGATCCTGCGGTAGCCGCTTGCGCAGATACCCAGTCGAGCTGATTTGTTTCAGCACTTCCAGAGATTTGGTTGCCGCGCTTTCACTGATTTCCGATACGTTGGACAGACCATCCTCTTCGCCGCGACCCAGATCGTCGAAGGTTGCGCCTTCGGGTTTGACATGCGCCAGATCGGTGCGGTCCAGATAGGACACAGCCAGTTCGCGGAAGATGTAATCAAGGATCGACGTCGCGTTTTTGATCGAGTCGTTGCCCTGCACCATCCCGGCCGGTTCGAACTTGGTGAAGGTGAAAGCGTCGACGAACTCCTCCAGCGGCACGCCGTATTGCAGGCCAACCGACACAGCGATGGCAAAGTTGTTCATCATCGCCCGGAAGCCAGCGCCTTCCTTGTGCATGTCGATGAAAATCTCGCCCAGCTTGCCGTCTTCGAACTCACCGGTGCGCAGATAGACCTTGTGGCCGCCGACGATTGCCTTCTGGGTATAGCCCTTGCGGCGATGCGGCAGTTTCTCGCGATGGCTGCGGATCATTTCCTTGACCACAACCTTCTCGATCACCTTCTCGGCCAGAACGACAGCTTTTTCTTGCGTCGAACCGCTTTCCAGAATTTCCGCCGCTTCGTCATCATCTTCGACCAGCGCCGCGGCCAGAGGCTGCGACAGTTTCGATCCGTCACGATAGAGCGCGTTTGCCTTCACACCCAGCGACCAGCTGAGTTCGTATGCCTTCTGACAATCCTCGATGGTCGCGTCATTCGGCATGTTGATCGTCTTGCTGATCGCGCCCGAGATGAAGCTCTGCGCCGCCGCCATCATGGTGATGTGGCTATCAACCCCAAGGAAACGCTTGCCTTTTTTACCGCACGGGTTGGCGCAGTCGAAGATCGCGTAATGCTCTTCCTTCAGATGCGGCGCACCTTCCAGCGTCATGGTTCCGCAAACATGGTCGTTGGCCGCGTCGATATCCGCCTTGGTAAAGCCCAGATGACGCAGCAAATCGAAAGTCGGGTCATTCAGCTTGGTCGCCGGGATGCCCAGAACACCGGTGCAGAAGTCTTCACCCAGCGTCCACTGGTTGAAGACGAACCGGATGTCGAACGCGCTTTCCAGTGCGGCATCTACTTTTGCCAACTCGTTCGGGCCAAAACCATGACCGGTCAACGAGGTGTGGTTGATCCCCGGCGCGTTGCCGATGGTGCCATGACCAACCGCATAACCCACGATCTCTTCGATCTGAGCCGAGGAATAGCCCAGCTTTTCCAGCGCCGAAGGCACCGAGCGGTTGATGATCTTGAAGTAACCACCGCCGGCCAGCTTCTTGAACTTGACCAGAGCAAAGTCCGGTTCGATCCCGGTCGTGTCGCAATCCATCACCAGACCGATGGTGCCGGTTGGTGCGATAACTGTGGCCTGCGCGTTGCGATAACCGTTCTTTTCGCCGAGGCTCAGCGCTTCATCCCAAGCTGACATCGCCAGATCGATCAAACGCTTATCCGGGCAATTGTCGTGATCCAGAGGCACCGGCTTAACAGCCAGTTTTTCATAACCATCGGACACTCCTTGCGACGCACGACGGTGGTTGCGGATGACGCGCAGCATGTGGTCTGCGTTGCGCTCATATCCTTTGAACGGGCCAAGCTCGCCTGCAATCTCTGCCGAGGTCGCATAAGCCACACCGGTCATGATCGCGGTCAGCGCGCCACAGATCGAACGCCCCTCATCCGAGTCGTAGCTATAGCCCATGTTCATCAGCAGACCGCCAATGTTGGCATAACCCAGACCCAGCGTACGGAAATCGTAAGAGAGTTTCGCAATTTCCTTAGACGGGAACTGCGCCATGGTCACCGAGATTTCCAGCGTCAGCGTCCAAAGCCGCGAGGCGTGCATATAGTCCGCCGCCTGGAACTCACCGTCCTTGAAAAAGGTCAGCAAGTTCATCGACGCCAGGTTACAGGCAGTGTCATCGAGGAACATGTATTCCGAACACGGGTTCGAACCGCGGATTTCACCGTCTTCGGGGCAAGTGTGCCATTCGTTGACAGTATCATGGAACTGGATGCCAGGATCGGCACAGGCCCATGCGGCGTGGCCGACCTTTTCCCACAAATCACGAGCTTTGACTGTACGAGCAACCTTGCCGTCGGTGCGGTTGATCAGTTCCCAATCCGCGTCTTTTTCAACTGCGGTCAGGAACGCATTGGTCACCCGGATCGAGTTGTTCGAGTTTTGGCCCGAGACCGAGCTATAAGCCTCTGAATCCCAGTCCGTATCGTAGGTCGGGAATTCAATGCTGTCGTGGCCCTGCTTGGCGTAGTCCAGAACGCGCTTGATGTAAGTTTCTGGGATCGCGACCTTTTTCGCTTCGCGAACCGCATTTTTCAGGGCGTCGTTTGCGTTTGGATCATGGGCATCATCGGCAGAGCCGTCCCAAGACCGGATGGCCTCGAAAATACCGTTCAGCATCTTCTCGTGCATCTTCGATCCGGCAACGATCGAGGCCACCTTCTGCTCTTCGATCACTTTCCATTCGATGAATTGCTCGATGTCCGGGTGATCTGCATCGACGATTACCATCTTTGCTGCTCGACGGGTTGTACCGCCTGATTTGATCGCGCCAGCGGCGCGGTCGCCGATCTTGAGAAATCCCATGAGGCCCGAAGACTTGCCGCCACCCGAAAGCGCTTCACCCTCTGCACGCAGATGGCTGAAGTTGGTTCCGGTGCCCGAGCCATACTTAAACAGGCGCGCCTCACGCACCCACAAGTCCATGATGCCGCCTTCGTTGACCAGATCATCGTCGACCGACTGGATGAAGCACGCATGCGGTTGCGGATGCTCATAAGCGGATTTCGATTTGGTTAGCTTGCCGGTTTTGTAGTCAACATAGTGGTGCCCCTGCGCCGGGCCATCGATCCCATATGCCCAGTGCAGACCGGTGTTGAACCACTGTGGCGAGTTCGGAGCTGCGCGCTGGGTCGCCAGCATATAGCGCATCTCGTCAAAATAGGCGCTCGCGTCCTCTTCAGTCGAGAAATAGCCGCCCTTCCAGCCCCAATAAGCCCACGCGCCGGCCAGACGATCAAAAACCTGTTTCGATGAGGTTTCGCCATCAAATTCAGCGTCTTCCGCAGGAACCGATCGCCACAGAAATTCGGGAACGTCCTTTTCCTTAACCTTCTTCAGCTTGGAAGGAACACCGGCCTTGCGGAAGTACTTCTGTGCGATGACATCGCTAGCCACCTGGCTCCATTTTGCAGGCACTTCGATCTCGTCCAGACGGAACACGATTGTGCCATCCGGATTGCGAATCTCGGATGTTGCGGACACAAAATCCAGATCGGCATATGCATCCTGTCCCGGTTTGGTGAATTTTCTTTCAATCTTCATGTCCGCTGCCCCAGCTTCGATCTGTCCAAATTTCAAGTCCCGGCACTAAATCTTGATGCTGCGGGGTGCCGCCCGCACTACCGACGAATTTGAGACGCAAGGGACCGGACGCTGCCTAGAACAGCGCAGAACCGCGAATACGGTCTACGTCATAGTGGTTTGCTTTCCGTCCCTCGCCCGATGCCTTTTCCGGTCATTGCCTACCAGATTTAGTGGCTCGTCTTTCGGCCCATACAATCTGACGTATATTCCCATAGTTGGTCAACGGGCTTTTTCGGTCATTTTTGGAATCTTTTAGCTTGACCTGTTTTGCTGAACCGGCGGAATTTCGCCGCATCGCGATTCCTCCACAGACATGTCCCGCACGACCAGCCCATTCCGCCTTGATGTGTCAGAGTGATTTCTCGTGTTTTCCGCCACAGTTAGAGGTCATTGATCAACCGATCCCGCGTTAAGGACATGTTCAGAGAATCATCGTCACGACATCGCAGCGCGTGCCATACTTGAAATCACACGACATTTCTGGATGGGAAATCTACTCTACATGCGTTTGATTTCATTGTTAACTATTGTGGCGCTAATCGTGTCCTGCACATCACAGGAAGCACCACCTGCATCTCGCAGCGCGCAATTCGACGGTTATCCGCAGAACCTTTTCAATTCCTTCAGGACCGACTGCGCGGGGCCGGGCGACAAGTATATCAAGACCACCGCAAGCATCTTTGAATGCCGCGAGACCTTGCCGCCCGAGGCAACGGCGTATTTGATTCTCAGCTTCAACGGTTATCCGCAGAACTTGCCGCAGATCGTAACGCGGCTGAGCTCGACCAAGAATCAGGCCGGGTATCGCGTGGACGCAGAGTTGTACTTTCTGGTTCCGCAGAAAGATGGTTCAACTCTTAGAATACCTATTGAAAGCAAAGATTTGGACAGGGATTTTTCCAAGCTCTACACCGATTATGGCGGAACGCCAGTGTAGAGGAAAAATGGTCGGGGCGGCAGGATTCGAACCTACGACCCCCTGTACCCAAAACAGGTGCGCTACCAGACTGCGCCACGCCCCGGACCGTGCGCCTTCCTAAACGTGCCGATCTGATTTGAAAAGCCCTAACAGGGCCAAATTGCAGGACCTTGCGAAAAAACTTCGTGGCGCATCTGCGATCCAGGCCGAATGGCGTAACGCTCGGCTAGGCCAGCGTTGATTTCCAGGACCGCATAAACCGAATCGCCGCCTTCGATTGGGCTCAGATCCCCCGGAATTGCACCTTCGTGCACACGCGTCACCCTGCCCGCGCGATCAACAAAGATCATATCAAGCGGAATCAGGGTATTCTTCATCCAGAACGCAACAGGTTGCGGCGGATCAAAAACAAACAACATTCCAGATCTGTTGGGCATGCTTTCGCGAAACATCAATCCGCGCGATCGCTCTTTCGGTGTGATGGCCAGCTCAACGTCGAAGCGAACCTCTGCCAGATCATTTCGAAGCTCGACACGATCCGGACGGCATTCAGCCCGCGCGATCCCGCCAATCAAAAAACTCAGGAGCGCCAGTACGAAAGCCGTTCTCATCATTCAGAACCTAGTCGTTCAGGGCCGCTTCCCAGGCCAGAACCTGCGCGGCCATTCTTCCGCGCTTGCCATCAATGACCCGCATGGCCAGCGCTTCGCCCGGTTGCAGATCTGCCAACCCAGAACGACGTAGCACCTCGATATGCAGGAATACGTCTTCACTGCTGCCGAAAACATTGGCAAAGCCAAACCCTTTGCCCTTGTCGAACCATTTGACGCGCGCAGCCTCAAGCGGAGCGCTGCCGATCACGGTTGGATCAAGCTCGGCAAAATCGGCCAACATCATGGTTTCCGCGCGAACAGGCGGGTCAACACTGATCACTTCGACCGCTTGAACACCGCGATCAGTTTTGTGGGTCATGATCTCGATGCCGGCGCCATCCGCGACCGAGCTTTGCCCGAAGTTTCGCAGCACGTTGACGTGCAACAGAATGTCCGGGCCGCCTTCGTCAGACACAACAAATCCGTATCCCTTGGCGGGATCGAACCATTTTACGTGTCCACGGACGCGGTACATGCTGTTCAGATCTTCTGGCACTGTTTTCCCATTACGATAGGCAAGTCGTTAAGGGTTTCTTGTTTATGTTTTGGCTCGCAAATTCAAGCTGAAAAAAGCTATTGTCTGCAAACAGTTGCATTTCACGCAACGCGAACGTCATGGATTTAACCTCAGCACTTGCCAGTCGGAATCGACATTTTGTCGCTTCCACTGAAACCTGTCATGCAACCTGAAGGCACCATCGGCCCAGAACTCGACTTCGACAGGTGTTACACGGTATCCCCCCCAAAATT